>JALOAM010000147.1 GCA_023228765.1 Dehalococcoidia bacterium | reverse complement strand
CACCCCGACGACCGCCGGATTCGGCGTCTGGATCTCAAGGAGCAACGGAACCGAATCTCCCTCCTCGAGTGGGGTGTTCGTGCCCGACAGGATGTTTCCAGTCCCGGTGCCGGGCGGGATCTTCACACTGCTGCTGTTAAACGTGCTGTACGTAGCATCGGTACTCGCCCACACTCGCCCCACGAATCGGTCCGTTGACGTAGAGCTGCCGTGCGCGGCCCACGACCCGGTGCCGCCGTCGCAGGTAGCTTCCTCGCCCAGTTCGCCCGTGTAGGCGACCACCAGCGAGGTGATGTCGACATTCCCGTTGTTCGTGATCGTCGGCGGTGCAGCGTTGGCGACCGACCCTTGAGGGTGCGCCCGCACCTTCACATCTGCCCCGTACGGCCCGCCGAAGTCCACCGCGCCGCCCGTGATCGAGATACTCACCGCCTCGATATCAAGCGTCATCGACACCGACTCCGTCGGCCCCGCGTTGGCGATCGCAACCGTGCTCGAAAAGAAGGCAGCAAACGACGCGATCAACGTCCATCGGAGACGCCGAGACATTGAACGCGCCATTCCCACCGGCAACGCCGAGGAAAGACCTCAAGAGGCCGACCCACTGATGCGAGATAAATACGTGAGGATGGACTACCGAGTCAATACAAACCGTTGCCACTGCCTGGAATCGTCAGACTCCTGCCAGACCACCGTGCTCGACCCCGCGTGACGACAGGCGGTCTGCCACCGCCACATGTTCTCCCTCGACGGGCGGCACCTCAGAGTGTGCGAGTGAGTCAGGACATAAAGCAGCCCCACTGAGTACCGGACGCGCCGTCGGTGAGAGTGATGAGCCAGTCGCCGCGGAGGGGGAGGACGGCGCGCACGAGGTACTCGAACTCGATCTGGCCGTCTGGGTTGCCCCGGGCGCCGGAGGGGCGCTTGAACTCGTAGACGTAGGTGTGCTGCGGGGCGTCGAGGTAGGCGCCGGCGATGCGGAGGTAGGTGCGCGCGGTGCCGGTCCACTCCTGGAGCTCGGCCTGGGTGTCGGGCTGGTGGAGGGGGATGGCGAGGAACTTGCTGTGCTCCCAGGTGGGCTCGGAGCCGAAGAGGCCCTGGGCGGGGCGGATGATCCACTCGCCGGAGCGGACATCGTGGCCGTCGGCGATGTCGACGCATTCTCGGGTCTCGACGCCACGCATCTCCCACCGGCCCTCGTTCGCTGAGATGCCGGGACCGCGGGGTTCGAGGAAGGCCCGGCTGATGTACGCGGGTCCCGGCTCCGAGGGGTAGGTCTCAGCCATGGCGTGGGCTTCCTCGACGGTGGCGGGGAAGGTGAGGGCGTCGGGCGGGTCGTCGGCGGTGACGACGAAGCAGCCCCACTGCGGGCCGGCGGTGGCGACGACGAGCCAGCGGCCGGCCTCGGGCAGGACGAAGGTGGGGGCGAAGCGCTGCTCGTCGGTGCTCGGCGCGTCGCCTTCCCAGCTGGGGTGGTCGTACTCGTGGGTGAGGGTGGCGGGGTTGCGCTCGCGGTCATCGTCGATGCGGGTGGCGCGGAGGAAAAGGCGGTCCCAGCCTCGGCGCGGGGTGAGCGAGAAATGCTGCTCGGGCGGCCTCCATGCGGCGACGTCGAGGACGAAGTCGCCGGAGCGGACGAGGCCGCGGTCGCCTGCCTCCTCGATGTCGACACAGGTGTAGTCAGTGGTGCCGGGGACGCCGGAGAACTCCTCGGCACGCTGATCCTCGGACCGCTCGACGCCATCGAGGTAGACCGCCGCCTCGGCATTGGCGGCGTCGAGCGACGGGGGCGGCACGCGGGTGGGGAAGGTGTGCGCGCCGCTGCTGGCGGGCGGGCCGGCGTAGCGGTAGGGGCGGTAGAGGTCGGCGAGGGCAGGTGGTGCTGCCTCGGTGGGTTGGGGTGCCTCGGATGTGACGCTCGGTGTGGCGGCGTCGGTCGTGCAGGCAGAAAGCACGAGGAGGGCGGCGAAGGCGGGGATGAGCGAGCGCTTCATGGGAGCAGGCTAGTCGCCCGCCACCGACGCCGGGGTGCCTCGGCCGGGCGAGGTGAAGCAGCCCCACTGCGATCCGCCGGGGCCGTCGGTCGCGACGACGACCCAGTCGCCCGTCCTCGGGAGGACGGCCTGGGTGATGTGTTGGAACTCGAATCCGTCCTCATCGAATCCGTCGTAGGGCGTGTAGGCGTTCGGTTCGGGCTGCTCGTAGACATAGGTGTGCTGGGGCGCGTCGAGGAATGTCGCGGTGAGCCGGAGCCCGAGGAGTGGGGTGCCTCTCCACCGTTCCAGCTCGTCATAGCCTCGCGGCTGAGTCACGGGGATCAGGAACACCCGGTTGGACGGCGCGTTCGGGTCGCCATCGATGAGCATCTGGGCTGCGAGCATGAGCCACTCGCCCGAGCGGACGGCGTCGAGTCCGTCGATGTCGAGGCACGCGCGAGCGTGGCCACCGGAAGGGAGGGCGAACGGCGCGGTCGCCGTGAACCGGCCGGTGAGGTGCGCTGGTGGCGGCGAGGTGGGGTAGGTGGCGCCCGCTTGCTCGGCCTCGGCGACCGTCCGAGCCGGGCGGTAGGTCTCGGGCGGCTCGGGGACGGCAACGACGAAGCACCCCCACTGCGGTCCGGCCGTCGCCACGACGAGCCAGCGGCCTGCCTCGGGCAGGACGAAGGTAGGGGCGAAGCGACCCCCTGTGGCCCCGTCACCCGAGTTCGCGAACTCGTGGATCAAGGTGGCGGCTCGCGGCGCGGAGCTGTCGAGGTGGAGGGCCCGCAGGAAGAGGCGCTGTGCGCCGTCCGGCGCCGTGAGGGCAAAGAGGTGAGGCGCGTCCGGCCAGGCGGAGGTGTCCAGGAGGAAGTCCCCCGATCGGACTACCGGTCCGGCGATCGATGCGGTGTCGACGCAATTGCGATCTCTCGAGCCGGGGGCGTCCGCAAAGGCCGGGGAGTCCGGCGGCTGCGGCCATGCGTCGCCGAGGAAGGCGGCGGGCTCGGCGTTGGCGGCATCGATCGAGGGCGGCGGGAAGCGACTCGGGAGGGGGCGCGTGCCGCGCCATCCGCCCAGATCGTCTGGAGGTATGTACGGCTGGGGGCTGTAGATATCGGCGAGGGCGACGGGCTCGGAGGTCCGGGTGGCCTCGGGCTCTGCGGTGACGAGGGGTTCGTCGTCAGAGGGTGCCGACGCGCGGGAGGAGTCGAGCGCCGCTCCGATGATGACCACGAACCCGACGAGTACCGCTCCACCCGCGGCGAGGCGGAGCCACGGAGTGACGAACGATAGGCGCCGGATGGCAGAGCGGGAGCGCTCCACGGGCTGGCCGTCCCAGGTGGCGAGGGCGTGGCGATCGGGGAGCTCGAGCTTGGTGAGCATGCTGGAGACGTGGGTGCGGACGGTGTTGACGCTGAGGCCGAGGCGTTCGGCGATCTCGGCGTTGGTGTGGCCGAGGCGGAGGGCGTCGAGGACGCGCCACTCGGCGGGTGTGAGGACATCGGGGTGTGGGGGACGCCCTCGGGGACGCCGGGGGTTCGGGTGGCCTCGGTCCTCGGTCATGGCGAGGAGGGTAGGGGGTGAGGCGGGGGAATTACCTCATCCATGGGGGACTACGTCGGCGGGTGTTGGTGCTGGAGTACGTCCTGACGGGGTGGCTGGGCTGGGGCTGGCCGGTCCGTGTGTTTGAGGAGCGCTTCACCCCCATCCCCACCTTCCCCCCTCAAGGGGGAAGGGGTCGGATCTGCGGTCGGGATGCCCTCGGAGGGGGCGCTCCTACTTGGCTTCGCCGCGGGCGACTCTGTCGGCGAGGTCGAGCATGTAGGCCTCGTCGTGGTAGCGCGGGGGGCGGCGGTCGCGGAGGGCGTAGAGGGCTTCGCGGTGCTCGGGAGTCTTGCGGGCGGCGGCGAAGTTCTCGTTGGAGCGGCGCTGGATGGTGGTGAGGTCCGTGGTGAGGAAGTCCTCCATGAGCTGCCGCTTGATGATCTTCAGCGTGGTGGTGGGGTTGCCGGCGATCTCGGCGGCGAGGGCGACAGCCTGGGGGAGGAGGTCTTCGGGTTCGTAGACGCTGCGGACGAGACCGATGTCTCGGGTCTCCTCGGCGGTCCAGATGCGGCCGGTGAGGATCATCTCCTTGGCGCGCTGCATGCCGATGAGGCGGGGGAGCATCCAGGCGGAGTTGAGCTCCGGGGTGAGGCCGATGGCGGCGAAGCGGGCGGAGAACCTCGCTTCGGTGGAGGCCAGGATGATGTCGTGCCAGAGGATGGAGGTGAAGCCGACGCCGACGGCGACACCGTTGACGGCGGCGATGGCGGGCTTGCCGTCGGTCATGTACCAGGGGTCGAAGGGCGGGTGGTTGGCGACCTTCTGCCTCGGCATCTGGGCGCCGGTGAAGGTGCTCTCGAAGCCGCCGACGTCTGCGCCGGCGCTGTAGGCGCGGCCGTTGCCGGTGGTGATCACGGCGCCGATGTCCGGGTCGGCGTTGAACTTGTCGTACGCCTCGATCCACTCGGCGTACATGGTCTGGTTCATGGCGTTGAGGACGTCCGGCCGGTTGTACCGGACGATGCCGACACGGCCGACGCGTTCGACCTGGATGGTGTCGTACTCGGTGTCGTCGTAGCTCTCGGTCTTCAGGTCGGCGTCGGACATCGGGCACTCCTCGCGTGCCGCGCGCGGGCTGCTGCGCGCGGTGCGGGGAGTATAGGCGGGGGTGTCAGTCGTACGGTGGGGCGAGTTCGCACCCGGGGTCCGGGACGTCGTCCGGGTCGACGCCCCGGCCCAGGTCGCCGCAGATGAGGGTGCGGGTGTCGACCTCGAACCACCGGTCGAGGTACTCCTCGCCGTCGCGGAACTCGCGCGTTTCTTCGTGGTAGGAGATGGCGAACTCGTCGAGGTTGCGCGGGGAGGGGCCGAACACGCGAGTGCCGTCCGAGAGGAAGGTGCTGCCGCTGCAGCGAGCGCGGAACAGGCCGGGGCCGAAGCGCTCCGCGGTTGCCTGGTCGGTGAAGTTGGCGACGTCGATATCGAGACGCCAGTCGACGACGCATCCGCGTGCCCTGGAAGGGGTGTGCGGATCCATCATGTAGAACGCGTGCGCGTCCTGCGGCTGCTCGAACTCCGGGATGCAGAAGCGCAGATGCTCCGAGCACCAGACGCCGTCTTCGAAGCCGAGTTCGGCGCCGATGGCCACGACCGTGCCTCGGCCCGGGGGCGCGCTGTCCTCGGGGGCGGTGAGGGCAAAGGTGACGACGGCGCCGGTAAGGCCTCCGACGACGGCGGCGAGGAGGGCGACAGGGAACAGGAGGCGGGCACTGCGCATGCAACTAGTCTAGTGAGCCCTGTCGATGTCCGTGGGGGGATCCGGGGGTATCCGGGGGTGAGCAGGGCCTGACCGCTCTTCCGCTGGGGAGGGGCGGAATTGGATGGAGTGGGACCTCGATGGGTGCGTGAAGGCTGGCACGCGCGGGTGGCGTGTCTTCCCTCTCCCCAACCCTCCCCCAGAGAGGGAGGGGGTCAGAGTGGGGCGGGTGTCTCGGGGCAGTGAGTGAAGCTAGGGGATGAGGTGCAGGGTGAAGGAGCCGTTGTTGACGGGCGGTCCGCCCATACCGAGGGGGCGCATGGGGTGGGCGATGTAGGTGTGGTGGAGGTAGTTCGCGAGGATCTCCGCGAGGTGTTCCTGGTCGGTGATGCCCTGCGTGACGAGGCCGCCGGTCTGGTCGTAGATGGCGAGGCGGTGGCCGTTGGGGTCGTAACGGATCGTGAGTTCGTGGCCGGCGTGGCCGCCCGCGGGGTCGATCTTGCCGCTCTCGAGGCGGGTGTCCGCCTTGATGACGACGAGGCCCTGGAAGGCGTCTCGCATGTCGAAGGAGGGTTCGAGGAGAGCATCGAACTTCTCGTAGAGGACGTCCGCGGTCAGCGATGCGTAGCTGCCCTGGGCGGTCGTGCTGCCGGCGCTGAGCTTGGTTCCGCGCACCTTCTGGAAGAACTCCTTGAAGCGCTCCCGCGCGATCGAGGCGTTGCCCTTGTCCAGGTTGTCGATCCAGGTGGCGTCCAGGCCCTCGCTCTTCGCCCACTGGAGGAAGGCGAGGGTGACGGCGGCGGAGTCATCGCCGCTGTGGAAGTGAAGGACGATGCCATCGAGGAAGTACTTGAAGAGCTCGACCTGGCGGAAGTTGCGCTCACTGATGCCGACGCGGCCCTCCGGCGGGGCGATCATGCCGGCGAGGTAGCCGGCGCTGATGGCGTTGCAGACGCCGTAGAGGCCGCGCGACTGGACCATGTTGAAGAACGGCATGAGGTCCCAGCCCTGGGGGCCTGACCGGGGCATGGGGTACTCGTCGAGGGCGTCGTCTGTGTCCTCCGGCACGCGGATGCGAAGGTCGTCCCACTCCTCCTTGGTCTTCCACTCGCCTTCGTGGTCGGTGTCGATGGTGGTGAAGCCGGTGACCTCGTAGAGGTACTCGTAGCCACCGCCGCTCTTCTCGCGGCGTTTCCACATCTTGGAGCCCATCTCGCGGTCCCACTGGGCGTTGCCGTTCCCCTTGTCGATCCACGCGCGGAGCAGCGCCGGGGTCGCCTTGCGGAGCGCGCTGTCCGAGGGCCGGCGACCGATGAGGCGGCGGAGGGCGTGGTTCCCGGCGGCGGAGATCTCCGCGCGGCCATCGCGGACGCGCTCGCGGGTGACGGGACGAGGGGCGGCGGGGGCGAGGCGCGCCTGGCGGACGCGCGTGCGGTGGCGGCTCACCACGGGCCTCGCGAGGGACCTCGATCTGTGGGTTGCCCGAGAGAGCGCGGCGCGCCGCCACCGATCGGCGGGACGAGATAGATCTGCGCGTCGGGCGCGATATCCGTGAACATGCCGGTGTCTTCGAGGATGGAGCCGTCGATGGCGACCGCGATATCCGGGCGGAGGTCGCCATCCTCGACGATGCGGTCGTAGAGCGCCGGGGCCGCCTCGCGCACGGCGGAGAAGACCTCGCGGAGGGTGGTGGCGTCCTCCACCTCGAACTGTTCGCGTCCGCCGGAGGCCTCAAGCAGGCTGGCCGGCACGTGCAGCATCGCCACTGTCACGCCTTCTATCTATCGGTTTCTATCTATCGGTGCGTTGGGCTCGATGTCTCGGGCGCTGCCGCCGGGCGCCCGGGACTGCCCTCGTTGGGTGCTACTGCTCCATCAGCTCCGCGAGGATGCGGGTGGGGGAGGCCGGGAGGTCGCGCACGCGGATGCCGACGGCGTCGTAGATCGCGTTCGCGATCGCGCCGAGCGGCGGGACGATGGGGACCTCGCCGACGCCGCGGACGCCGTACGGATGGCCGGGGTTCGGGACCTCCACCAGGATCGTCTCCATGCTCGGCAGGTCGTTGGCGACGGGCATCCGGTAGTCGAGGAACGAGGCGTTCACCATGCGCCCCTCGTCGTTGTAGACGTACTCCTCGTGCAGGGCCATGCCGATGCCCTGGACCGCGCCGCCCTCGATCTGGCCTTCGACGTAGGCGGGGTGGATGGCGGTGCCCACGTCCTGGATCGCGGTATAGCGGAGGACCTTCACCTTGCCGGTCTCGCGGTCCACCTCGACGTCCGCGATGTGGGCGCCGTAGCAGGCGCCGACCTTCCCGACGTTGGTGGAGACCACGTCCGCGCGGCCCTGGACGTTGCCGCCGGTGCCGGGGAGGCGCCGCGCGAGCTCCTTGAAGGTGTAGACGTTGCCGTCCGGGCCCTTGATGGTGGCGTCCGCCTGGTCGTAGCTCACGTCCTCGACGTTGACGCCCCAGATCTTCGCGGCGCGCTCCTCCAGTTGGCGGCGCACGTCGTGCGCGGCCTGGTAGGCGGCCCAG
>JALOAM010000146.1 GCA_023228765.1 Dehalococcoidia bacterium | reverse complement strand
CCGCCGGCGCGTCCGCGCCGCTCGACATGTTCGCCGAGAGGACATGGACGAGCCGCGTCTTGGCATCCGCACAAGCAGCGGCGAGCAGCATCTGCGCTCGGGCGCCCCCGCGAGGGCTGCCCGGCGGCCCGGCGTCGCCGGCATACTCCAGGGCGCGCAGGTCCACCAGGACATCCGCGTCGCCGACGAGCTGCCGGAGCAACTGGTCGCTGTTCGACTCGTCCGCGAAGTAGTAGGCGAACCGATCTGACCTGAGCAGATCGCCAAGCCGTTCGTAGCCGGCATCACATCCGACGACGGTCGCCTCGGAGTTTGCGAGGACCCACTGGATCAGGTGTGGGCCGATGACTCCGCTACAGCCAGCAATGGCGATGTGCACGTGTTCCCCCTCGCCGAACCCCCTTCATTGCGCACCACGCCCGATCAACACGGCCGGGATGGTCAACAGCAGGATGGCGACGTCCTTCCTGAACCGGATATCTCCGAGGTACTCCACGTCGAGCCGGACCATCTCCTGGAAGTCCTTGCGATGACGCGCTCGGACCTGCCAGAGGCCAGTCATGCCCGGGATCCCCTGCAGCCGCGCCCATTCCTCGGGGAGGTACTTCTCGACCTCGCTGGGCAGCGGTGGCCGCGGCCCGACGAGGCTCATGTCACCTCGCAGGACGTTCCACAGCTGTGGCAGCTCGTCCAGCGAAGTCTTCCGAAGCACCTTCCCGACGCGCGTCCGCCGGGGGTCGTCCTTCATCTTGAAGATGTGCCCGTCTGCCTCGTTCTGGGCCTCCAGGGAGGCCCGCAACGCCTCGGCGTCCTGGCACATCGAACGGAACTTCCAGCACTCGAACGGCCGTCCGTTGAAGCCCAGCCGTTCTTGCCTGAAGAGGGCCGGCCCCTTGCTGTCCACCCGCACCGCCAGCGCGATCAGTGCCATCACCGGTGCGAGCACGACGAGGGCCATCACGGAGATGACCACGTCCATCGCCCGCTTCCAGCGCGGCAGCCGGCCGGAGCCGGCGATGACAGACGCCGGCGCCTTGAGTAGCGCCGTGGGGCGACGAATGGTGGAGGTCTGACGGCTCACTCCCTGCCCACCATCACCAGTCCCTGCGCCAGCTCGGCCTCGTCGGTCGTCGCGTCGGCCGCGGGGCCTTCCTGTGCCGGACGGCCGATGCCTCGGTAGGTAAAGCCCGCGTCGCGCAGCTGCTGCCCGTCGAGGAAGTTGCGCCCATCGAGGAGCAGCGGCGTCCGCATCGCGGCGGCCATCTCGGACCACGGCGCATCGCGGAACTCGGGCCACTCCGTCGCCAGGACGATCGCGTCCGCCCCGGCGGCGGCAGCGAGCAGGTCGCGCTCCACCTCCAGGCTCGGGAACTCGCGCTGGATGACCGAGGTCGGGACGTGCGGATCGTGGACCACCACGCTCGCGCCGCCGAGGCGGAGGAGGTCCGCCACCTCGAGGGCTGGCGACTCGCGGATGTCGTCCGTGTTCGGCTTGAACGCCGCTCCCAGCACGACGATCCGTCGCGACTCAAGCGTCCCGAGGACAGCGCGGGCCTTCTGCAGGATCCGGCGACGCTGCTCGCGGTTGATCTCGATCACCGCGCGCAGCAGCTGCGGGTGCGCACCGAACGTGGAGGCGGTGTGTTCCAGGGCAGCAACGTCCTTGGGGAAGCAGCTGCCGCCCCAGCCGATGCCGGCCCGCAGGAACTGGCTTCCGATCCGGGCGTCCTGCCCCATGCCCTCGGCGACCACGCTGATGTCGGCACCGACGGCCTCACAGATCGAGGCCATCTCGTTGATGAACGACACCTTGGTCGCGAGGAACGCGTTGGAGGCGTATTTGATCATCTCCGCGGTACGGAGGTCGGTCTCGAGGATGGGCGCATCGACACGCTCGTACAGCGCGGCGACGCGAGCCGTCGCACCGGGATCGTCGGAGCCAAGGACGATGCGGTCTGGCTCCAGGAAGTTGTGGACCGCGGTCCCCTCCTGCAGGAACTCCGGGTTCGACACCACGGAGACCGAGTCAGCCCCGGCCCGCTTCGCGATCTGGGCGATGATGTTGCCGGTGCCGATGGGCACCGTGCTCTTGTTCACGATCACCGCGTCGGGATGCAGCGCGGGGACCAGCGAGCTGACCGCGTCGCGGACCGCGCGCAGATCAGAAGCACCGCCGGTGGACGCCGGCGTCCCGACCGCCAGGAAGACGAACTCCGAGTCGAGGCTCGCAGGGAAGCCCTCGTGGACGGTGAGCCGTCCGGCTTCCAGCGCGCGCTGGAGGAGTTCCTCCAGGCCGGGCTCGTAGATCGGGGAGCGACCCTCCCGCACCATCCGGACCCGGTCCGCGTCGATGTCGATCGCGAGGACATCGTGCCCCAGGGAGGCGAATGCGCCCGCGGCCACCAGGCCGACGTGTCCACAACCCACTACTGCAATGCGAGCCATCCGAGCCTCCGCCTAGACTTTCGTATGCACGGACATCAACGTCGGCGATACCGATTCAGTCAGCGTTGACGACTTGTGCGAGCTCTGGTCCACCGCGGACGATGGACCTCGAATCGGAGCGACGCGGCCTCCGCCAGCAGCGGCGGGAGGACCGGCAGGTCGCGCCGGAGGTACCGGCTTGCGAGCCGGCGCGGGTCCTGCACCAGGCGCACCACCCACTCGAGGCCGAGACGCTGGAAGATCGGCGCCGCGCGGCGACGTTTCCCCGCGAAGAAGTCGAACGCGCCCCCGATGCCGATCCACAGGGCCTGCGGAGCCGCGTCGAAGTACTCGCGGATCACCCGCTCCTGCTTTGGGCAGCCGAGCGCGACGAGGACCAGGTGCGGGTCACACGCCGCGATGGCGGCGCGGTCCGCTGCGCGTTCCTCGGGCGTGGGAGAACGGAACGGCGGGCTCAACCGCAGCACGATCTCCACACCGGGCGACGTCGCCTCCAGGGCTCGCGCAGCACGGTCCGCGGTCTCCGGGTCTGACCCGTACATCGCGACACGGAACGGCCCGCGACGCCCACCCTCGCGACAGAGCGCGAGCGCGAAGTCGACGCCGGTGGTGCGCTCGATCCGTCGAGCGCCGGCAAGCCGGCCCAGCGCGACGACCGGCGCACCGTCTGCGACGACGATGCTGGACCGCTGGAGGTCGTCGACCAGTTCCTCGTTCGTCCTCGCGATCGCGAAGAAGTCGAGGTTGGCGGTCGCGATGCGGGCGCCTTCGCCTCGCTCCAGCGCATCCATGCAGAACGCCAGGGCGTCCTCGCTCGTACCGTCGAAGATCGGAATGTCCCCCAGGATCACGTGTGGCACAGCGCGCCGGAGGGACGATCCGGAAGACGCGCGCTGCTCTGCGATGCCGACCCGTGTAGATATCTCCACTGCCATGGAGAAAGCATTCCGAACCGTTGTGCAAGCAACGTTGAGTCATTGCCCACGGCGGCCATCCACGGAGCGGATTCCGATGACAATCAGGGGTGAAATGTGCGGAGGATCGTTGTCGAGCGCAGATGACCGGATAGATGGCGCCAGAGCTACCCGGCGACACCCCGCCAGACAGACATGATGGAATGCCGCTCGAGACCGTCGCCCGAGGCGCCAGCCACGAGGGGCAGCGAGCCTCACGCCGGAGCGAGATGTCGACCTCGTACGACCCGCTCACCAGATGACAACTGGCATGATCGGAGGCGGCGCGTCGTCCGGTCGCACTGCACTACTCGGACCTGGTGGTCCGCGGCTCTCGCCCAGTGTCCGCGCGGCCAGCGCCCCTCTCACCGTCTGACAACAGGCCCCCGGTTTGTCGGCAGATGGTGATGCCCGGAGACAATTCCTCAACCTGTTCCGGCATCCCTCGACCTACTGTCTGACCACCGAATGATTCCGGTGGTCGGCATGGAATCTGCGGGGGAGTAACGGCCGCTTTCAACGCGGTTTTACGAACTCATTCCCGCGCACTCCATCAGCGCCATCCGTTCCGAGATGGTCGATGACAACAACCTCTTCCTCAGCCAAGCGAACCAGGCGCCCGAGGCGCTTCCGCACGGGCACGTGGATGGCTTGGTATCGGTACTACGCCGAGGCGTGGACGATCCTGCCTGCCGCCCGGTGGTTGCCTCGACGCGCCGGGTATGCGCTCGGCATGGGGATCGGGCTGGTGGACTCGCTCACGGGGATGGGGCGGCTCAGTCGCACCCAGCTGGCGTCCAGCCACCACCTACGCGGGCGCGCCCTCTGGGCGGCCTCGTGGCGCTGGTGCGCGACCCCGTACGTCGACCTGTTGCACCTGAACCGATGCGCCCGAGGCGTCGCCGATGACACCTCTATCTCTGGTGCGCGCGTGCGCGTGCCGGCGGCGGTGGCCGAGCACGTGCGATCTGGTCGCTCGCTCGTCGTCGTCGGCGGGCACTTCCCCTTCGCGCCGTCCATGGCGGCGGTCGAGAGCCTCCGGCGCATCCGCTCCGAGGCCGGGCACGACGGACCGATCGTGATCATCGTCGGGCAGCGGTCGGAGGACCGCCGCAACGGCGGCGTCCTGCGCGACCAGCTGCGTTCCGATGCCTTCCACGGCGCCTTCCCGGACCGCCCGGGTACGAGCCCCGTAACGATCGTCGAGGTCCAGCGCGGGCGCATGCTGTCAACCGGTCGGGAGCTCCTGACCGCGATCCGCCAGCCCGGCGCCCTCTGCTTCGTGGCGCTCGACCGGCCATGGGACGCCGCGGCCTCGCACCGTCGCCCGTTCGCCGGGTGGGCGGAGCTCGCGCTGAGCACGAACGCGGCGCGTCTCGCCATCGCCGGCGGCGCCGGGATGGTCTCGATCACCCCGAAGCGCGCGGGGACGGTCTCCGACGTGACGTGGGGCGAACTCCACGACGCTGCCGGCGCCACTTCCGCCGAAGCACTCACCGACGCATGCGCGGACGAGATCGAGGACGCCATCGGCCGGTGGCCGATGGACTACCAGCTGAGCACCGGCTTCGGGCGCTCCTGGGACGCGACGTCCAACTCCTGGCGCAGCAAGCAGCGCGATAGCGCGGTCATCCCCTCGCGGGCGGCGGAACACACCGCACGCCCTGAGACGTCGGCGGTCGCCTAGATGACCCTCGCACCCTCGGTCCAGCACGACACGCTCGCAGAGCTCCTCGTCCTCGTCGCAGACGACGATCGAGGGCTCCCGCTGGGCGTCATCCACCGCCACGCGCCGGATGCCGGCAGCAGCGATGCTGCCGCCGACGGCGAGCCCCGGGCGTTCCTCTCCGCCGCCGGGCGTCCCTCGCCGGCGATGGGTGAGGCCAACCTGCGGATCGCGTGGGATGGCCGGATCGACAACCGTGACGAGGTGGTCACACGCCTCGGACTCCACGCGGCGGACGCACGTGGGCTGTCCGACGACGAGATCGTCGCGAAGGCGTACGTCCGCTGGGGCGACGGGCTGGTCAACGAGCTCATCGGCGACTGGGCGTTCGCCCTGTGGGATGCCGCTCGACGGCGTCTCCTCTGCGCGAAGGACCCGCTCGGCTGGCGCCCGTTGTTCTACGGGCGGCACGAGGGCGTCCTGCGCCTGGCGACGGACTTCCGCACGATCCTCGCGGGCGGGTTCCCGACGGAGCCGAACCTGGACTTCGCGTACCGCTACCTGGCGGACGCGGGGCGGATCGCGTCGGACACGGCGTACCGCGGCATCTCCGCGCTCCTCGGTGGCCAGCGACTTATCGCCGAGGCCGGCGAGGTCCGCGTGGAGACCTTCTGGGACCGCCCGCGGATCGTCGAGCGCACCTACCGCGACTCTCGTGAGTACGTCGAGGAGTTCGAGCACCTGGTCGAGAACGCCACGCGCGCGATGATGCGCGACGGCGAGCAGACCGGGATCTACCTCAGTGGTGGACTGGACTCCTCGTACGTCGCCGTGGTCGCTGCGAAGTTCGGGCATGACCTGAAGGCCATCAGCAGTTACGCACCCGGGACCACCTGGGACGAGCGCGAGTACCAGCAGATCGTGCGGGACCACAGCGGCCTGAGCGCCGTCGAGCTGGACATCACCGACTGCACGGCGCTCGATGAGCGCTACGTCACCGGGACCATGTTCGACACGCCGGAAGTCCCGCCGCAGCACTCGCTGCACGTGGCGACGGCGCGCGCCACGGCCGACGCCGGGGTACGGGTCGTCCTGAGCGGCATCGGCGGCGACGAGTGGCTCTCGGGGAACCCGAACTTCCTCGCGGACGCCGTCGTGCGAGGGCATCCCCGGCAGGCGTGGGACCTGGCGCACCGCGCCGCGCCACGCGTGCGGCGAAGCCGGGTGCTCGGCAAGTCCCTGTACCACGGCCTGGTGCCCCTCGAACTGCGCGGCACGATGGACCGGGTGCGAGGGCGCGACCACTGGTCCGGCCTCCTCCCGCTGGTCACCCCCGAACCGGACTGGCTCGGGCGCGCACAGCGCGAGGCCAACGTCGCCTGGCGACGCGAAGAGGGCCTCCAGCGGCGCTGGCGCTCCTACCGGAGCGACGCCTCGGGTGCGGTGGAGTGGCTGGACCGCCACGCCCACCGGCCGCTGGGGATCGAGTTCCGTTCACCCCTCAACGACCTGCGGGTCGTGGAGTACCTCGCCGGCGTACCGGACTGGGTCAAGCGGTTCGAGGGACGTCCGAAGGACATCCTCCGCTCCGCCCTCCAGCGTGCCGGACTGCCCGAGTCGTTGTACGGACGCCGCGACAAGGCGTCCTACGACGAACCATACGACCGAGGCTTGCGCGACCTCGCGCGGTCCCGGGTAGACGCGGCCATCGAGGCCGTATGTGCCCTCCCCCGGGTGGATGCCGACCGCGTCCACCAGGAGACACGGGCATGGCTGGAGGACGAGAAGGGACGCTGGGAACCCACCTGGCGCGCCGTCTCCACGGGCCTCTGGCTCCTCAATTGCGGACACCCTGCCACCGTCGGCATGCCGTCGGAGCGCAGTGTTAGTCGGGTCTGAGTACTCCCGCATCGGCCGCAAGGCCGGCGGAGATTCCGCCTCGAACGGGGGCGGGGAAAGGAGAACCTATGAAGAAGTTCTACGCGGCTCCTCAGCTCGTGGTGCACGGCGACATTCGCCAGATCACCCGGGGTGGTAACGGCGGGTCCCAGAAGGACCAGCTGTTCAACTTTGACGGGCCCGACCCGGTCCCGTCCCCCGAGGCTTCCTAGCGATCACCTAACAGCTGCCTGGCAGGGTGTCCCCCTCAGGCAGAGGTTCAGGCCGGACCACACCAGACGAGGCATGTTTCATGATCCCCGCCGCATCACCACTCAGGGAGCAACTGCTGTACCGGGCGCTGGGCGCCGCGATGCTGTCAGACTTCCACTTCCGTGACCTGCAGCCGGTGCCGGTGGCGCCGTCCGCGGACGCGGTGACGATGCGGATCGAGCGCGCCGAGGAGCCCGCAGTCCCGGAGGGGGAGCTGGTCCACAGCACCCCTGATTCGGACGCGGGGCCTCGCCTGGAGCTGTGGGAATCGGACCGTGTCCTGACGTGGCGGGTCCGCGGCGTCGGAACGTTCGCCCTCCGGGCGGACGGCCGGCACGTCCACTACTGGCTGGAGGACAACGCCGAGCACGGCGACGCCGAGATCATGCTCAGCGGCCCCATCATGGGCACCGCCGCCCAGCTGCGCGGCGAGATCCTCCTGCACGGCGCGGCGCTGATCGCCAACGACGTGGCGATCGCGATCTCCGCGCCGCATGGCTTCGGCAAGTCCACCCTGATCACCTCGTTCGCGCGCGCCGGGTACCCGATGCTCGCGGAGGACATCGTCCACATCCGGGAGGACGGGACCGGCCTCGAGGTCGCCCCGTACGTGCCCCGGATCAAGCTGCTCGACGAGAGCGTCGAGCGCTTCGGCGAAGACCCGGCGGAGTAC
>JALOAM010000144.1 GCA_023228765.1 Dehalococcoidia bacterium | reverse complement strand
CACGTCCCGGTTCCGCACCACCTCGTCGAGGGCGTCCTCGAGCATCACGGGGTCAGGGTCGCGGAGGAGCAGCAGCGCGAGGATCTCAGCGACGCGGTCGTCAGGCAGCGGGCGCCCCATCGGCGGTGTCCCCGTGGGACGCCCGAGGGGCACCGTGCGGACGCTGGTGGCGCCGGGGTACGGCGTGGGCGTCGGTGGCGGCGTCGGCGTCGGCGGCGGGGGAGGGGCCGCCGTCGGGGTGGCCTGGGCGGCCTGCACGCTCGCCTCGATCTGTCCGCACCCGACGAGGACGGCCGCGAGGATCGGGCCGCCGAGGACGAGGAGGAGCGCGTTCCTCGGATGGTGTGTGAGCACGAATGTGATGCTCATGCAGGGAGCGTACGCCTCTGAGGGAGGCGTCACGTGACGGAACCCACTACCGGAAGCTGGCTACTCGGGCGTCCAGCCCTCGCGAGGGGTGCCCTCGCCGATCACGGGCCAGTTCGCCTCGTCCCAGACGAGGTGGTCGATGAGCCCCGGCCGCACGTCGCGGAACTCGTCGCCCTCCCACGCGTGGTAGACGATGTAGTCGTGGCCGTCGTCGTGCACCAGCGAGTTGTGCCCCGGCCCCCGCCAGCGCCCTCCGCCGCGGAGGACCGGCGCGCCGTGCTTCTCGAACCCGGAGAGCGGTGAGACGGAGCGCGCGACGCCGACCGCGTAGGCCGGTGAGTTGAACTTCCCGCCGCTGTAGAAGAGGTAATAGTACTGACCGCGCTTCATCACGGAGGGGCCCTCGACCAGGTGCTCCTCCCACGGCAGGTCGGTCTGCACCACCTCGTACCGGTCGCCGATGAGCTGGAGGCCGTCCGCCGTCAGCTCCTGCCCGCAGATCGGGCCGCTCGGGTCGCCCTCGCCGGCGTCGGCCTTCCAGTAGAGGTACCGCTTCCCGTCCTCGTCCTCGAGGAACGTCGGGTCCAGCACCGTCACGTGGTCCGACACCAGCGGACGCCCGATGTCCGTGTACGGACCGAGGGGGTGCGAGGCGGTCGCGGCGCCGATGCAAAGGCGGTTCGTCGCCTTCGATCGTGCGGTGTAGTAGGCGACGTAGAGGTTCCCGACGCGGTGGAGCTCCGGCGCCCAGAAGTACCTGAGGCCCGCCCACCTCGGACGGTTGGCGTCGGTGAAGACGTAGGCGCCCGTGTGCCGCCACGTCACGAGGTCGAACGACTCGCGGATGGGGAATGCGGGCAGCACGTGGCTCGTGGAGACCATGTAGAACCGGTCGCCGTCGTTCATGACGTGCGGATCGGGGCAGTTCTCGCCGACCACCGGGTTCTGGTAGGACCTCGCCTGGTTCGTGATGCGCGCCGTGATCTGTGGCTCGGTGCGCTGGAGCTGGACCGCGTGCGCGCCGAGGACGGTCTCCGGCCCGGTGGGCGCGGGGGTGATCGAGAGCGGCGCCTGCGCGCGCTGCCGCCCGCCCTCCTTCGCCGTCGGGTCGTCCGAGGGCTGTCGCAGCGTCTTCAGCGCGACGAGCGCGACCGGGGCGAGGGCCCCCACCCGGCCGAGGAATCCGCGGCGGCTCATCCGGATGACCCCGGGTGCCTCGCCGGTGTGAACGATCCGACGCCTGGGAGCACGCATCGCTGTGACCCGACCAGCCCTCGCGGGCACGCCGCTACGCCCCCATGGGAAGGCACAGCGAGATCCACGTTCGTCCCGGGGAGAAGGGCCACCCAGCGAGTGCTCATGCCTCGATCGTCTCGCGACGCTGGAGGCGGGGCCGACGAGCGGGCGTCCCTGACGTTGCAGGAACGTAACATTTTCGAACTGGGAACAGATCATCGATCCCAGCCGATCACTATCTAACATCGGCATACGAGGAGATTTGTCCACACCTGATGCGCGGTCGCACAGGGGTGTTTCCCGCTGTTCCGATGTCCCGGAACTCGACAGGACCGGGCTGTGTGGACTAGAACGCTGTCCCGCGCCGTGGCAGCGGGGGTGAGGGAGGCGGCCGATGGTGGGGCAGGCGAGGCGAGCAGAACCGATCCCGGCGGAAGCGCTGTACGAGGCGGTCCGGGCGGCCGGTGTGACCGACGTGGTGGCGGTGCCGGACACGCACGTCCGCAGCCTGATCGCTCTGATGCGGGAGCGCGGCGAGATGCGCTTCATCCAGACCGCGACCGAGGACGAGGCGATCACGCTCGCAGCCGGACTCGTGGTCGGTGGTCGGCGGCCGATGGTGCAGATCCAGCACGCCGGCCTCTTCGCCTGCGTGAACCACCTCCGAGGCGTCGCGATCGAGGGGCGGTTCCCGCTGCTCTTCATGATCGGGCTGCTCAACCGTGACCCGGAGAAGGCGCCGCGCGACAACTACGACTCCATGGTGCGCTACACCGAGCCGATCCTCGACGTGTTCGAGGTGCCGTACTACCTCCTCGACGGGCCGGAGGATGTCGGGCAGATCGAGGTGGCGATGCAGCAGGCGCTGGAGCGTAATGGCCCGGCTGCCGTGCTCATCGGCGACCAGACGGCATAGAGGGGGCGCAGTGATGGCAGACACGAAGCGGATGCCCCTGGACGGAGCGCTGGAGGTGCTCCATCGCCGCCGTGACGACCAGGTGGTGGTCTCCACGATGACCGCGATCCTCCCGTGGCGCGGGAAGGACGTGACGGACCGCGACCTGCGCTGCGTCGGCTTCATGGGCGGCGCGTCCACGTTCGGCCTCGGCGTCGCGCTCGCGAAGCCGGAGGTGCCCGTGTGGATCCTCGATGGGGACGGGTCGCTGGCGATGCAGCTCGGCTCGCTCCTCACGATCGCGAACGCCGCGCCGAGGCGGTTCCTCCATGTCGTGTTCCACAACGGCGTCTACGACACCAGCGGCAGCCAGCCCGTCCTCGCGGAGGGGCGCATGTCCTTCACCGGACTCGCCGAGGGCGCGGGCTACGCCAGGGTCGCCCGCTTCGATGACGTCGAATCGTTCGACGCGGCCCTCGATGAACTGCTGGACGTGGACGGGCCCGTGCTCGTCGAGCTGATGACGGAGCCGCTCCGCCGCGACTACGTCCGTCCGACGCCCGCGCAGGAGCGCCTCCCGGGCCCGCTCGCGCAGGACTGGCCCATCGTCCGCGATTCCCTGGCGAGCGCGTAGCCCCGCACCCGCCTGTGCGCGGCTACGGATGCAGCCGGTAGAACCGGAAGAACGGGTGGTCGAGGTCCTCGAGGACTTCGACCTCGCGGAAGCCGGCGTCCAGGGCGTACTGGCGGAACGTGGCCGGGCGCATCACCGTCCCCGTGCCGACCGAGCCCTCGGTTGAGAGGCCATCCGGGAGGCAGACCAGCAGGCTGAACCCGTAGAGATAGCGGTCGACGTCGCTGGCAGGCGCCTGGAACGCCTCATCGGCGCGCTCGTCCATCACGATCACGGCTCCGCCTGGCGCCACCATCGAGCGCATCGTGCTGAGCACCTCCACCGGTCGAGGCATGTCGTGAATGCACTCGAACGCCGTGACCAGGTCGTACTGGCCCGCGACGGTGGAGGCATCAACCGCGTGGAACGCGACGCGGTCCGCGACGCCATGCTCCTGCGCGTGCTGAGTCGCGTACTCCACCGAGGGACCGTCGATGTCGTACCCGTCCACGGTCACGTTGGGATACGCCCGCGCGAGTCCGATCGCGGCCCAGCCGAGGCCACTCCCCACCTCGGCGACACGGGCGCCCTCCGAGAGCCGAGCGTGGACATCCGGGACGTTCGGCAGGAACTCCTGCCCGAGGGCGTGGAGGAACAGCGGGCGGTTGGCGTCGCCCTGCATGAAGCGCATGCCGTCCCCGAAGGCCTCCCACGGGACACCTCTGCCGGTACGGAACGCCTCGGCGACGTCAGGGAGGCGGCTGAAGCCGGCCACCGCGCCACCCCCGAGCCAACCGAGGAAGTCGAGGTCGTCGCGGTCCGCGAGGACCTCGGCGTGGGCTTGCGGCAGCGCGAAGCGGCGCGCACCCGGATCGTCCGAGGGCTCCACGAGCACGAGGACGCCGTTCGCAGCCTGGTGCTCCAGCCACTCTCGCGCGTACCGCTCGGTGACCGAGGTGCGTTCCGCGAGTTCGCTGGAGGTGACGGCGACGCCGTCGCGCATCGCCTCGTACAGTCCGAGCGTGGTGCCGAGGTAGACCCCGGCGAGGTTCATCATCCCGAGCGCGTCACCAAACAGGCGCTCCGCGAACGCCTGCTTGGCGTCGGCGGCGGCCGCCGCTCCGTCCGCGGCGGGGTTGCTGGTGGTCATCGTGGTCCGCTTCTCGCCACTCCGTGGCGGCTGGCTCCGTTCTGGTGCCGGTGGAGTTTGCACGACGGCGGTTGAGCTGTCACGGAGCAGCGTGTCGCGGATCCGAGGGCTGCAGGCCCTCGGACGGTGCGCACTCGGACGAAGCGCCCTCGGACGGTGTGAGGCGTCAGGGCTCGTCGTCGTCCGCGAAGCCCATCGCGAACGCGAGCTCGGTGGCGGCGGTCACGATGCGCGCATGCCCCACCGTGGGGCTCAGGGCGACGAGCACGCCGAGGATCTCCTCGTCCGTGACGCCGTTCTCCTTCGCGAACCCTACCTGCCAGGCGTAGGACGCCGGCGACGCGTCGATCCCCACCAGACCCGCGATCTTCACGAGCGCATACTCGCGCCCCGAGAGGCCGGAGGCCTCCATGTTCTCGATCCGCGCCCCCACCAGGCCCTCCATGATGTCCGGGTCCATGCTGGACAGCGCGCGCATCGTGGTCGAAATGTCCCTCGACTGGGTCGTCATCGTCGTCCTCCATCGGTGCGAGTGGATGTGAGGGCGCAGGATTCAGTGCGGGGTGCACAGCCGGTGCTCAGGGCGCTCCGCGCCCCACCTCTCCCCCTCGGGAGGAGAGGTGGATGCGAATGAAGTGCCGCTCGGGGACCGGTGCCTCGGGGCCTCCGAGGTCCCAGGTGGGAGGCTCGGGCTATCCGCCGAGGATGCGCTGCTTCTCGGCCTCGAACTCCGCGTCCGTCAGCGCGCCGGCGTCTCGGAGGGCGGTGAGGTCCTTGAGCTCCGCCAGCCGGTCCGGCTCCGGCGGTGCGGCCGCTGCTGGTGCTGCCGGTGCTGCGGCGGCCGGTGCGGCAGGCGGTGCGGCAGGCGGTGCTGCGGCAGGCATCGGTGGTGCCGCCGCGGATGCTTCCAGCGCCTGGAGGCGTGCCTCCTGCTCTCGTTCCGCGGCCGCCTGGTTGGCGGCGCGCCGGCCGAGGGCGAACGCGCCGCCGGTCGCGACCGCGGCCCCGGCGAGGCCGACGCGTCGTCGTCGCATGATCATCGTGAGTACCTCCGCTCTTGTAGCTCCTCGGTGGGGAGCAGTGAGTCAGCCATGGCGCGCGCGACGATGGAGCGCCGGCGCGAGGCGATCGGCACGACCGTCGTCGACGAGGTCGCAGGTGGCGAGGCGAGCGGGAGCGTGACCTTGAACTCGGCGCCCGCGCCCGTGACGTTGCGGACGGAGATGGATCCGCCCATCCGCGTGAGGTGCTGGCTGGAGATATAGAGCCCCAGCCCTCCGCCCTCAGGCTCCGTCCCGCCGGCACCGCTGCGTGTCGCGGCTCCTCGGGCGGTAGGAATCGTGTCGTGCGCTCGATAGAAGCGCGTGAAGATGCGGCGCGTGTCGCGGAGGGGGACGCCGGGCCCGACGTCCTGTACGGCGATCGCGACCTCCCGGCGGTAGTCGCGCAGGATCACCGTCGCCTTCCGTCCGCCGTAGCGGTAGGCGTTCTGCAGGAGGTTGGTCAGGACCTCCTCCAGCCGTTCTTCGTCCGTGTCCACCTGCACGGGGTAGTTGGGGTAGCGCTCCACGATCTCGAAGTCGGGGTGCTGCGCCCGCATTGCCAGCACGCAGCGCGTGAGGATGGGCTCCAGCTCGTACGTCTCGATCGCCATCGGGAGTGCGTCCGCGTTCCCGCGGATGACCTCGATGTAGGACGAGGTCACGCGCCGGAGGCGCTCGCTCGACTCGATCAGGCTCGCCAGGTCCTCGCGCATACCGGGGCTCATCTGGCCCAGGGGGTCGCGTGCGGCGCGGCCCTCCAGGCGGCGCGCGAAGCCGAGGACGCCGGTCAGCGAGCCGATGAGTTCGTGCGCGGTGCTCGCGAGCAGGACCTCGCGCTCACGGAGGTCATCGAGGGTCGCATCGCTCGCGAGGGCCTTCGTCGCCCTCGAGTTGGCGGGCCGAGGGCTGCTCGGCCGAGGCGCCCCGGAGCTGAGGAACGTGGGGCCCTCGTAGTCCTCGGACGGTACGTCCGGATGCTGCCCCGGTGCCCGTGCCCGCTGCTGGGCGGGCGTGAGGTCCGGGGCAGGAGGGACGGGTGCGGGAGACATGGGCGCAGCAGCAGTGGACGGGTGGGAGCCGCGGAAGCTGGGGTTCATCCGAGCGTTCCTCCTCGATATGGTCGAGCCGCTTCGTTTGACGGCTGTGCAACGCAACAGTTCGAAGTCGGGCGACCGTAGGAGCCTTCGTGCTCACGGGAGGCTCAGACGCGGCCGCGTGCGACCTCGGACCGTGCGAGGCGCGTCAGGGCCGCTCGTTCAGGGCGCGACGCAGCTTCGCCTCCGTGTCCGGTGTCAGGGTGGTGCGGAGCACCTCGCCGCCGAACGGCGCGAGGTGCTGCACGACGCGTTCCGGCGTGGCGCTGCGGACGAGGACGAACAGCTCCGAGGTCCTGGGCGCCAGGTGCTCGCCGGTGGCGCGCACGAACTCCTCGTGGACGCCGAGGTCTGACAGCTGGCGGCTGCGCGCGCCGGACTGGGCGACCATCATGGCCCCGACCACCGGGGCGAAGAAGATCGCACCGGTCAGCAGCCCCCAGAATCCACCCCCCACGACGCCCGCGGCGGTCAGGCTCTGGCTCTCCTGGATCGTGATCTTGCCCTCGGCGTCCTTGGTCACGACGACCGCGTCCTCGAGGTCGATCAGGTCATCGTCGTCGAGCCGCCGCAGGGTCGCCAGGGCCTCCGCGGCCCGGTACTCGTCGTTGTAGGCCACAACCACCAGGTTGCTCATGAGTCGTGCATTCCCGTCTTCCTCGCCGATGGGTGCGAGGATTACCGCCCCGACCAGTCCGGAGATTAGGAGCCTTCTGCACACATCCTGCTCAGGCTCGGGTCCGTGTGGGCGGGGTGCCTGACGCACGGGCGTCCTCTGGCTCGTCCCGGAGTCCGTCCTCCTGGAGGAACGCTTCCACGCCGGCTGCCACGGTGCGGAACAGGTACGCCTCCCCCACGGTCGACACGAGCCCCGCGAGGTGGAGCGCCTTGCGGAGCGGCGCGCGGGCACGGGCGATCGCGAGGCGGGTGCCTGCCTCGTCCAGCTCCGAGGCGAGCGTGTGGAGCGCCTCCAGCCCGGTCACGTCCACGTCCGGGATCGCCTCGGCGTCCAGGAGGAGCCAGCGCACGCGGTGTTCGCTCCGCCCCATGGCGTAGCGGATGCGGTGGAGGAAGTAGTCCGCGTTCGCGAAGAACAGCGGTCCGTCGAAGCGGTAGGTGATCAGTCCTGGCACGGTCTCCGCGGAGGACTCCTCCGCGATGTCGCGGAAGCCATCGATCCCCGCGACCCGCCCGAGGATGGCGTCGTGCGGGCGCGAGATGCGGGCGATCACGACGCCGAGGGACAGCGCTACCGCCAGGACGATGCCCGGGAGGATGCCGAGCAGGAGCACGCCGACGCAGGTCACCACCGCCAGCCCTGCCTCGACGGGCCGGAGTCGGTAGAACTCCTCGACCGTGTGGAGGTCGATCAGCTTCACCGCCGCGACGCTGACGATGGCGCCGAGGGTGGCGACCGGGAGCGGGCTGAGCAGCGATGTGAAGAAGAGGAGGAACAGCACCACGATCCCCGCCGCGAAGATGCCGGCGAAGCGGCTGCGCGCCCCCATCGTCACGTTCACCACGGTCCGCGAGTCGCTGGCGGCGACGGGGAAGCCCGAGAAGAACCCGGCGGCCAGGTTCGCCATCGCGACGCCGCGCATCTCCGCATCCGCGTCCACCCGGGAGGGCCGCGCGCTGAACGACTTCGCGGTGAGGATGCTGGTCACGAACGCGAACACCGCGAGGCTGAGGGAGCTGGGTGCGAGGTCGCCGAGGTCGCTCCATCCCACG
>JALOAM010000005.1 GCA_023228765.1 Dehalococcoidia bacterium | reverse complement strand
CGAACTGCTGGAACGGCTCGTCCTGCCGCAGCGAGGGCGTCTCGATGACGGGGATGCGCTTCTCGACCGCGACCTCGAACAGCGGGTCCGGGCGGCTGCCGGCGCGCGGCGTGGAGACCCCCACCACCTCCTCGCCAGCCTCGAGCAGGGCATTGAGGACATCCCTGCCGAACGCGGCCTGGCCGAAGAGGACGATGCGCATGCGTGCTCCCGTCTTGCCCACCAGACGCCAGTATAGGCTTGCTCGCCTGCTCTCCCGTTCCCCCTTCCACCTTCCGCCTCTGACCCCCTCTCCCGGTTTCGGGAGAGGGCTGGGGTGAGGGCCCTTTCCGGATCTGCTTCGCGCGAGGTCGAGGGGTACCGTGCCGCAGCGACCCTCACCCCCGGCCCCTCTCCCGGAACCGGGAGAGGGGAGTCAGAAGCGGGAGTCGGATCCGCGAGTGGCGGCGTCACGCCTCCGCGCGGCAGGCTGCCTCCACGGCGGCGCGGAACGTGTCCACCTCGCGGACGGAGGTGAGGCGGATGAAGCGGATGTGCGACCAGCGCGGGTCGCTCATGTGGGACAGCAGCCGGACACGCTTCTTCTTGTGGGAGTGGAGCGCCCACCAGAGCAGGGAGTCGCGGTCCCAGAACTTCAGCTGCGGGAGGAAGCGCTCGTAGTTGGTGCCCCAGAGGAGCTCCTTCGTCCTCCAGCGCCGCCAGGAGCGCGCGATCACGCGCCAGAGGATGAGCGGGAGCGGGAGGTCCAGCCAGACCACGGTCTGGAGGCGACCCCAGAAGACCGGCTCCGAGAAGTTCGAGTACGAGCCGGCGACGACCCAGGCATCGCCCGCCGTCGCTTCCGTGATCCGGCGCGTGAACTCCTCGGGGTCGGTCTCGTTCAGGCCGACCCAGTTAGGGAGCCAGTTGAGCGCATCGAGCTCGACGACAGGTGCGCCGATCGTCTCGGCGAGCTGGGCCGCCAGGGTGCTCTTCCCGGACGTGGTCTGTCCGACGACGTGGATGCGCTGCCCGATGGGCGAGACGCCGGGCGAGTGAGTCACGGGCGAGGTGGGAGCGGGCACGCGGATACCTCCGTCGGACGCGGACGGCCGGGGCTGGGGTGCGGGGCGGCTGGGAAGTGTAGTGGCCCGACGCGCTAGCTGGTGGCGCGTTCGCCGACCGGGAGGGAGATGCGGAAGTAGGCGCCCTGCTCCGTCGGGAGGAGGTCCGCGGTACCGCCGTGTAGCTCCGCGATCTGGCGCACGATCGGCAGGCCGAGGCCGGTGCCGGAGATCTGGTCGCGGGTGTTCGAGGCACGGTAGAAGCGCGTGAAGATGCGGTCGTGTTCCTCGGCCGGGACGCCGGGGCCGGCATCGGCCACGTCGATGAAGAGGTGGTCGCCGCCATCGCGGAGGACGACCCAGACGGTGGAGCCGGGCGGGCTGAACTTGATCGCGTTGGTAACGAGGTTGGTGATCGCGCGCTGGAGCTGCCGTCCGTCCGCCTCGATCACCTGGGGGATGACGCCGTCCACGGCGTCGCGGAGGTCCACCTGCTTGTCGTGCGCCTGCGGGCGGAGGAAGTCACAGACCTCGCGGCAGATCTGGACGGGGTTGTACGGCTCCAGCGACAGCTCCGTCTGGCCGCTCTCCAGCCTCGCGAGGTCCAGCATGTCGTCCACCAGCTCGCGCATGCGCTGTACGTTGCGCTCGGCGGCGTCGAGGAGCTGGCCCTGGTCCGTGTTGGGCTCCGTCATCATGCCCAGCGAGAGCGCCACCACCGTCAGGGGCGTCCGTAGCTCGTGGCTCACCACGGAGACGACGTCGCGCTTCAGCTGCTCGACCTCGAGGACGGCGGAGACATCGCGCACGATGATCAGCAGGCTGTGGCCGTCGCCGCGGTACTCGGGCACCCGGTAGGCGTCGAAGGCGAGGTCGCGCCCGCCGATCTGCACCACGTCCAGCCGCTGTGCGGCGTCGCGTGCCTTCGCGCGCTCGTGCATGCGCTGGTAGAGCTCCACCCCCAGCACGTCGTGGAGGGCGCCCCGCCGGCCCACGACATCGCCCGGCTCGACCGTGATGAGGTCCGACGCGGCAGGGTTGCAGACGATGCAGGTGGTGTCGGACCGCTCCACGAGGACGCCCTCCTGCATCGAACGGATCACGTGCTCGCCGAGGAGCTGGCGCGCCGTGGCGACTCGAGCCTCGTCCACCGCCAGCAGCGTGCGCTCCCGGACGGAGCGGAGCGTGTCGGCTGCCTGCTGGGCGGTCCGTCCCACCTCGTCGCGCCCGGCGAGGGTGTCGAGGACGGCCGGGCTGCCATCCCGCTCCTGTGCCGCGAGCAGCCCCTGGCGGACGTCGCCGATGTTCGAGGCCATGGTGCGGACGATGAGGACGAACGCCGCGGCCCCGGCGAGCCCGATCGCGGTGAGGATGCCCGCCCAGCGGGACAGGCCGTCGCCGGCGGGCACGGGCAGGGCGTCCGCGGGCGCGTCGACGATCGCCACGAGGGTGCGTTGCGCCCGCCCGAGGTCCAACGGCGCCACGATCGAGATCCGGCCGGGTGCGGTACCCGGGAGGATCTGCACGCCGTCCGGCGGAGCGTCGTTCGTCGCCCACGCGAGCGTGAGCTGCCTCGATGGATCCGACACCATCGAGGAGAGCGCCTCCTGGTCCAGGAGGACGCCGAGGGCGATCGCGGCGCGCTCCGTCCCCGGGCCGGTGCTGGCGCCGCCCGCGAGGACGGGCCCGTCGACGAAGTCGAAGATGCCGCCCTCGGTCGCGCCGTCCAGCAGGTAGATCGCCGCGTCGGTGACGTCGCCGACGCCGTTCACGATCGAGCCGGTGAGGCCGTCCTGCCAGACGAGGCGGCGGCCGGGCCCGGAGACGAGGATGTAGTCGCCGCCGCCGCGCGTGACCCCGCCCAGTTCGAGGACATCGGGCCGGTCGTCCTCGCGCACGGCGTAGGTGGTCACGCCGTCCTGCTGCAGGAGGGCGGCGGCCTGCCCTCGGAGGATGTCGATGCGCGTGTTCAGCGCGGCTTGCACGGCGGCCAGCTCCGCCTCCGCCGCGACCTGCCGGCGCTGGTCGTCGTCCTCACCCACGGACACCCAGACGAAGGCCGCCGCCGCGCCGAGGGCGAGCACGGTGATCACACCGGTGAGGAGCGCGGCGATCTGGTAGCGCACGATGATCCTGGGGGTAGGTCGGGGAGGCTGGACTCGCCAGACAATATACGAGCCGCCTCGTCGGAGGCGGCTCGTGGATGGCTGCTGGGGTGTCCTCTGGGGGACGCCCGGTGAAGATTCGGCAACGTCTCCGGAGGTCTGGCAGAGTTCCGTCAGGTTCCTCGGAGGGGGCCGAACTACATGTACTGGCCGCCGTTCATGCTGAACTGCGCGCCGGTGTACCAGGCGCCGGTGGGCTTGCAGATGAAGACCACGGTGTCCGCGACTTCCTCGGCGGTGCCGAAGCGGCCGAGGGGGATCGCCTTGATCAGCGTCTCCTTAATCTCGTCCGACAGCGCGGTGACCATGTCGGTCTCGATGAAGCCGGGGCAGACCGCGTTCACGGTGATGCCGAAACGTGCGAGCTCCTTCGCGGCGGTCTTGGTGAAGGCGATCATGCCGGCCTTCGCCGCGGAGTAGTTCGCCTGGCCGATGTTGCCCATCTGGCCGATGACGGACGACATGTTCACGATGCGGCCGTAGTTGCGCTCCCGCATCCCGCCCAGGGCTGCGTTCGTGAGGTAGAAGATCGAGGACAGGTCGGTCTCGATGACCGCGTCCCAGTCCTCCACGGTCATGCGCTGGATGGTCTTGTCGCGGTTGATGCCGGCGTTGTTGATCAGGATGTCGACCTTGCCGAAGGCGTCCTCGGCGGCCTTGATCAACGCCTGGGAGTCCTCTGCCTTCGAGACGTCGGCCTGCACCACCAGGGTCTTCACCCCGGCCTGCTCACACTCGGCGGCGGTCGCCTTCGCGGCGTCCTCGTTCGAGGTGTAGTTGATGACGACGTCCGCGCCCTCGTTCGCGAGGGCGATCGCACACGCGCGACCGATCCCGCGGCTGCCGCCGGTCACGACGGCAACCTGACCCTGGAGTGCCCCTGCCATGTGTCCTCCCAAGAACGGGCCGGCATCCTTCGTGGCGGACGGCCCTCGTGTTCATTCGAACGTCACGCCGGAGCGCCCCTGCGGTGTCGAGGCAGCCCCCGCTGCCCCGGAGGGATGCGCCGAGGTGCGTTAGACGACGGTCTTCGGGGTGTATTCGCCCCACTCTTCGCGGAGCACGTTGCACATCTCGCCCAGCGTCGCGTACGTCCGCACGGCCTCGATGATCGGCTCCATCAGGTCCACGTCCTGGTTGGAGGCTTCCCGCAGCCGCTGGAGGGCGGCGTCGGTCGCCGCCTGGTCGCGGCCGGCGCGGACCTCGTTCAGGCGCTTGATCTGCGCGTCGACCACCTCGAGGTTCGGACGGAAGATCGGCGTCGCGTCCTCGTCCGGGTCGATGTACTCGTTCACGCCGACGACGATGCGCTCCTTCGCCTCCACCTCGCGCTGCCAGCGCATGGAGGCCTCCTGGATCTCGTACTGCATGAAGCCGCCCTCGATCGCCGCGACCGAGCCGCCCATGTCCTCGATGCGGGACATGATCTTGCGGGCTTCGTCCTCCAGCGTGTTCGTGAGGCTTTCCACGTAGTACGAGCCGGCCATCGGGTCGATGGTGTCGGCGGCGCCGGACTCGAAGGCGATGATCTGCTGGGTGCGGAGGGCGATCTGCTGCGCCTCCGTCGTCGGCAGCGCGAGCGCCTCGTCGTAGCAGGACAGCGCGAGGGACTGCACCCCGCCGACGACCGCCGCGAGGGCCTGGAGCGCGGCGCGGGCGATGTTGTTCTTCGGCTGCTGCGCCGTGAGCGTGGAGCCACCGGTCTGCGTGTGCGTCCGGAGCATCTGCGCGTTGGGGTTGGTGATGCCGTAGCGCTCCACCATCAGTCGCGCCCACAGGCGGCGGAGGGCGCGGTACTTCGCGATCTCCTCGAAGAAGTGGTTGTGGGTGTTGAAGATCCAGGAGACGCGCTGGGCGCTCTCGTTCAGGTCACCGCCCTGTCGCTTGCACTCGTCGAGGTAGGCGATGGCGTTGGCGAACGCGAACCCGATCTCCTGCGCGGCGGTCGAGCCGGCCTCGCGGATGTGGTAGCCGGAGACGGAGATCGAGTTGAACTTCGGCGCCTGCTCCGCGCAGTAGTTGATCAGGTTGGCGGCGAGGCGGACGGACTCGGCGGGCGGGAAGATGTAGGTCCCGCGCGCCACGTACTCCTTGAGCACGTCGTTCTGCGCGGTGCCCATCACCACGCTGCGGCTGTGCCCCTGCTTCTCCGCCGCCACCATGTACATCGCGACGAGGATCGACGCCGGCGCGTTGATGGTCATCGAGGTCGACACCTGGTCGAGTGGGATGCCCTCGAACAGCGTCTCCATGTCCGCGAGGGAGTCGATGGCGACGCCGACCTGGCCGACCTCGCCGGCGGACATCAGGTGGTCGGAGTCGTAGCCGGTCTGGGTGGGCAGGTCGAAGGCGGCGGACAGGCCGGTCTGGCCGTTCTTGAGCAGGTGCTTGAACCGCTCGTTCGTCTCCTTCGCCGTGCCGAAGCCGGCGTACTGGCGCATGGTCCAGAGGCGCCCGCGATACATCGTGGGCTGCACGCCTCGCGTGAACGGGAACTGACCCGGGAACCCGACATCGTCGAGGTAGGAGACCGAGGCGGTGTCCTCCGGCGTGTAGACGCGCTCCTGCGGCGCGGAGGAGGACTCGAACTGCTGCTTCCTCTCGGGGAAGCGCGCGAGCACCTTCGCGACGGCGGTGTCCTCCCACTCGCGGTGGGCGGCGGCGATGGCCTCGATGTCGTTCGGGGCCTTCTGGGGTCGAGTGGTAGTCATGGCGAGTGTCCCAGCTGTGACGTGGGTCCGGCTCGAGGGCGATCGGGTCGGTGCGGCCGGGGGCGAGGGCGCTAGCCCGGCTCCGTTAGCCGAGCGCCTCCACCATCACGAGCGCGTCACCGCGGATGACCTCGGTGCCATCTTGCTTCGTCACCACTGTATCGAGCGAGACGCGGGAGCGCTCCGGGTCCACCTTCGTGACCGTGACGGTCGCGGTGATCTCGTCGCCGGCGGCCACGGGGGCGCGGAACTGCAGGTTCTGCGCCAGGTAGATGCAGACCGCGTCCGGCTGGAGGCGGGTACCGATGGCGGCGGAGATGAGGCCGGCGCCGAACATGCCGTGCGCGATCGGCTGCTTGAACCGCGTCCGAGCGGCGTACTCCGCGTTGGAGTGCAGCGGATTGGTGTCCCCCGTGACCTGCGCGAAGGTGTCGATGCCCTCCTGCGTCACGGTCGAGGTGTAGCTCGCGGTCGACCCCACGGTGAGGCCCTGCACGTCGTCGGCCATACGTTCCCCCCAAGTCCGGTCGCGCCAACCTCCCCCGAGGTTGTGCGCGCGGGCGCATCGTAGACGGGGCAGGGTGAGCGGGACAAATCACCTGGTGATGTCCCGCGTCCCGCCATCACTCTCCCCTCCGCCTCTGCCTCCGCCTCCGGCTCCCTCTCCCGGTTCCGGGAGAGGGTTGGGGTGAGGGCCGTCCGGATCTGCTCTGCGCGAGGCCGAGCGTGTACGTGCCGCAGCGACCCTCACCCCGGCCTCTCTCGGAACCGGGAGAGGGGAGTCAGAACCCGGAAATCGGGGGAAACGGGGCTGTGCCACTTAGCCCGACCTAAGCCTCAGTCTGAGCAGAGACATACTTTCCATGTTTATCCGCAATAAAATGCAAAAAACGTTGACCGTCCCGCGGGCCTTGCCTACGATGGGTGAGCGGAACGGGGACTCTCTGTCATGGCCACCATCGAACGCACCCGAGACGAAGTGCTCCGCCTGCTCTACGAGCGGGGTGAGTGCTCCGTCGCGGACCTCGCGGAGGCCATTGGCGTCTCGGATTCCTCGGTCCGGCGGCACCTCGACCTCCTCGAGGGGGACGGGCTCGTGGGGACGCGCCTGGAGCGCATCCCGCGAGGGCGTCCGATCATCCGCTACGCGCTGAGCGAGGCGGGCGAGGAGGAGCGGGCGGCCGCGCATTACCAGCGGCTGCTCTCCCGGCTGTCGCCGGCGTTGGTGAACCTGACGCCGGAGGACGTCCAGGGCCAGAGCGGCCACGAGATCCTCGAGCGGGTGTTCGAGCACGTGGCGGAGTCCGTCGCGGACGAGCACCGCGCGAAGGTGACCTCGCCCCACCTCGAAGAGCGTGTGCAGCAGGTGCTGGACGCGCTGGCGGAGGAGGGCATCCTCCGCGAGGTGGAGGATGACGGGGACTTCTACCGGCTGAAGAACGCCGGGTGCCCCTACCGCTCGACGGCGATGGAGACAGCCGCGTGCTGCTCCGCCGACCGTCGCACGATCGAGCTGCTCATCGGTGTGCCGGTGGAGCAGGTGATGACGCTCGCGGAGGGCGGGCACCAGTGCGAGTACGTCGTGCCCAAGGGGCCCTGCACCGAGATCACGAGCATCGAGATCGGGGCATTCGGGGCGGACGACGAGACGAATGCTGAGACCAACATTGGCGGCGCCGGCCTGATGCCGGGGCTGCTGCCGGTGGTGACCGTGCAGAAAGGGATGACGACCCAGCGATGACCGAACCGATCCTTCGACTGAAGGGGCTGAAGGCGAGCATCGCCGACAAGCCCGAGATCCAGATCCTGCACGGGATCGACCTGGAGATCGCTCCGGGCGAGATCCATGCGGTCATGGGCCCGAACGGCTCCGGCAAGAGCACGATGGCGAGCACCATCGCGGGCAGCCCCACCTACGTGGTGGACGAGGGCCAGGTGTTCCTGAAGGGCGAGGACATCACCGCCGCCGCCGCGGACGAGCGCGCGCGCAAGGGCGTGTTCCTCTCCTTCCAGTACCCCACGCCGATCCCCGGCGTCACCATGGTCAACCTGCTCCGCGAGGCGCTGAAGGCGCGCCGCGGCGACGAGATGCCGGCCCGTGAGTTCCTCGAAGAGCTCCGCGCCACCCTGGGCCGCCTCAAGATGAGCGAGGAGATGGCCCGCCGCTACGTGAACGAGGGCTTCTCCGGCGGCGAGAAGAAGCGCGCCGAGATCCTGCAGATGGGGATGCTCAAGCCCGACCTCGCGATCCTCGACGAGACCGACTCCGGCCTGGACGTGGACGCGCTGCGGACCGTGGCGGAGGGCGTGAACGCCCTGAAGACCTCCGACATGGGCATCCTGATCATCACGCACTACGAGCGCATCCTGAACTACATCACCCCGGACCGGGTCCACATCCTGGTGAAGGGCAAGATCGTGAAGTCCGGTGACGCCTCTCTCGCGAAGGAGATCGAGGCGAACGGCTACGACCCGATCCTGAAGGAACTGGGTCTGCTGGAAGGGGCCACGGCCTAATGACCACTACGCAGCCAGAGAACCTGGTCGGCGACTACCAGTGGGGCTTCCACGACACGGAGCAGCCCCTGTTCATCGCCGAGAAGGGCCTGAACGAAGAGAAGATCCGGCAGATGTCCGCCATGAAGGACGAGCCGGAATGGATGCTGGAGCAGCGGCTCGAGGCATACGAGACGTTCCTGCGTCTCGAGAACCCTCAGTGGGCCGGTTCGCCGGAGAAGCTCAACGCGATCGACTTCGACGACATCCACTACTACGTGCGGGCGTCCGACAAGAACTCCACGGACTGGGATGACGTCCCGGAGTACATCAAGGACACCTTCGACAAGCTGGGCATCCCGGAGGCGGAGAAGCAGTTCCTCGCCGGCGCGGGCGCGCAGTACGACTCCGAGGTCGTCTACCACAACATCCGCAAGGACCTGGAAGAGCAGGGCGTGGTGTTCCTGGGTATGGACCAGGGACTCGCGGAGTACCCCGAACTCGTCCAGGAGTACTTCGGCACGCTGGTGCCGGCCGGCGACAACAAGTACGCCGCGCTGAACTCCGCCGTGTGGTCCGGCGGGTCGTTCATCTACGTGCCGAAGGGCGTGAAGGTGGACATCCCGCTACAGGCCTACTTCCGCATCAACACGGAGAACATGGGCCAGTTCGAGCGCACCCTGATCATCGCTGACGAGGGTTCGTACGTTCACTACGTGGAGGGCTGCACGGCGCCGATCTACTCGAGCGCCTCGCTGCACTCCGCCGTGGTGGAGATCATCGTGAAGAAGGGCGCGCGCGTCCGCTACTCGACGATCCAGAACTGGTCGAACAACGTCTACAACCTGGTGACGAAGCGCGCCTACGCCTACGAGGACGCCGTCATGGAATGGGTGGACGGCAACATCGGCTCGATGCTCACGATGAAGTACCCGTCCGTCTACCTGATGGGCGAGCGCGCGCACGGCGAGATCCTCTCGCTGGCGTTCGCGGGCGACGGCCAGCACCAGGACGCGGGTGGCAAGGTGGTCCACGTGGCCCCGAACACCACCTCCGCCGTGGTGTCCAAGTCCGTCTCCCGCGGCAACGGCCGCACCTCCTACCGCGGCCTGCTGAAGGTGCACGAGGGCGCCGAGGGCTCCTCCAGCACCGTCCGCTGTGACGCGCTGCTGCTGGACGAGAAGTCGCGGTCCGACACCTACCCGACGATGGAGATCGGCGAGGAGCGGGTGAACATCGGGCACGAGGCCTCGGTCTCCAAGCTCGGCGAGGACCAGCTCTTCTACCTGATGTCGCGCGGCATCGACGAGGAGTCCGCGGCGAAGATGGTGGTCAACGGCTTCGTCGAGCCGATCGTGAAGGAACTCCCGATGGAGTACGCGATCGAGCTGAACCGCCTGATCGAGCTCCAGATGGAAGGGTCGGTGGGTTAATGGCCGACGCAACCCTGTCTCCCGCCTACGGCGAAGCCGCGGTCGTCGCCGCCTCGCAGGGCCGCGGTGAGCCGGGCTGGCTCACCGAACAGCGGGCCGAGGCGTCCCGTGCCTTCGCGGCGCTGCCGATGCCGACGACCATGCTGCGCCCGTGGAAGTACACGGACGTCTCCAAGCTCGTGATCGACGGCTACGCGCCGGCCTCGGCCGTGCCGTCCGTCATCGGCGCCGCGCCGCAGGGCGGCTTCGCGGGTCCGCTCGCCGAGGCCGCTGCCGACGCCACGCTCGGCCCGATCGTGGAGGCGCACCTCGGCTCGCTGGTGCCGGCGACGGAGGGCAAGTTCGTCGCCGCCAACGCCGCACAGTGGGCCGGCGGCATCTTCGTCTACGTCCCGCGCGGCCAGGCGTTCGCCGAGGCCGTGAGCGTGACGATCGACGTCCCGGACGGCGAGGCGAACCAGGGGGCGGTCTTCCCGCGCATGCTCGTGGTCGCCGAGGCTGCCTCGGAGGTCACGGTGCAGATGCGCTCGCTCTCGGGTGCGGCGGCCGACCTCCTCGCCTCCCAGGTCGTGGAGGTGTTCGCGGGTGCTGACTCGCACGTGAACCTTGTGTTCGACGTGGACTGGGGCCTCGCGACCCGCGACTTCAGCACGATCCGCGCGAAGACGGAGCGCGGCGCGGACGTCCGCATCGCGACGCTCGCCATCGGCGGCGCGGTGGTGAAGCAGTTCGTGGAGGGCATCCTCGAAGGTGAGGGCTCGCAGGCGCGCATCCGCGGCGTCGCCCTCGGCGACGGGGACCAGCACTTCGACTTCGTGACGCTGCAGGACCACGTGGGCCCCAAGACGCAGAGCGACGTGCAGATCAAGACGGCGCTCGCGGGCGCCTCGCGGTCGATCTACTACGGCGTCACGCGCGTGGAGGAGACCGGCCTGGGTGCGGCTGCCGAGCAGGAGAACCGCAACCTGCTGCTCTCCCGCCACGCGAAGGCGGACTCCGACCCCGTGCTGGAGATCCTCACGAACGACGTGATCCGCTGTGGCCACGGCGCCACGGTGGGCCCGGTGGACCAGGAGGCGTTCTTCTACCTCCAGAGCCGCGGGCTGGACCGCCGGCAGGCGATGAAGCTGCTGGTGGCCGGGTTCTTCAACTCCGTCCTGGCGGACGTGGGCGACGAGGCGTTCCGCGAGGAAGTCGCCACCGAGGTGGAAGAGAAGCTGGCGGTCGCCCACATCTAGTGGGCGGCCTCCTTCGGTCCGCATGGATAGCAATGAGGTGCGAGTGAGCCGCGAACGAGTTGCCACGACAGCCGACGTCCCCGAGGGCGAGGTGCGCGTGGTGGAGTGTGGAGAGCGGTCACTCGCCCTCAGCAACATCGACGGCGAGTTCTACGCCATCGACAACATTTGTACCCACGACGGTGGGCCGCTGGGCGAGGGCACCCTTCGCCGAGGGCGGATCATCTGCCCTCGCCACGGAGCGGCCTTTGATGCGAAGACCGGCAAGGTGCTCTCCCTGCCGGCCGTGAAGAGCGTGAACGCCTACCGCGTGTTCGTCGACGGCGACGAGGTCTACGTGGCGTGCTCCGGCGAAGACGACGAGTAGGGACGGGATCGACGTGACGATCACCACGCCCGACGAAGTGACCCGCCTGCCGTTCGACATCGAGCGGATCCGGCGCGACTTCCCGATCCTCAAGCGAGATATCGGGACGAAGCCGCTGGTCTACCTGGACAACGCGGCCACCAGCCAGCGTCCCGTGCAGGTGCTGGCGGAGATGACGCGCTTTTACCGCGACCACAACGCGAACATCCATCGCGGCGTACACACGCTCTCGGTGGAGGCTACCGACCTGTACGAGGAGTCGCGGCGCAAGGTCGCGCGCTTCGTCAACGCTCGGCGGCCGGAGGAGGTCGTCTTCACCCGGAACACCACCGAGTCGATCAACCTCGTCGCGCACGGGTGGGGACGGAAGTTCCTGCAGGCCGGCGACGAGGTGGTGATCTCCGAGATCGAGCACCACTCCAACATCGTCCCGTGGCAGATGCTCCGCGACGAGCGCGGCATCGTCCTGAAGTACATCCCGATGCTCCCAGACGGGACGCTGGACCTCGAGGCCGCGCGGCAGCTCATTGGCCCAAAGACGCGCCTACTTTCGATCACCGCGATGTCGAACGCCCTCGGCACGATCGTGCCGCTGGAGGTGCTCATCGCGCAGGCGAAGGAGCACGGCGCGAAGGTGCTGGTGGACGGCGCGCAGTCCGTGCCGCACCTGCCCGTGGACGTGCAGGCGCTGGACATCGACTTCCTCGCGTTCTCCGCGCACAAGATGCTCGGCCCGACGGGCATGGGCGCCCTCTGGGCCCGCTACGAGCACCTGGATGCGATGGACCCGTTCATGGGCGGCGGCGACATGATCCTCACCGTCACCATGGAGCGTTCCACCTGGGCGGACGTCCCCGCGAAGTTCGAGGCAGGCACGCCCAACGTCGGCGGCGCGATCGGCTTCGGCGCAGCCGTCGACTACCTCAGCGCCCTGGGGATGGACGCCGTCCGCGCGCACGAGCTGGAACTGACCGACTACGCACTCCGCCGCCTTGGCGACGTGCCCGGCGTCAGCATCTTCGGCCCTCCGAACGCCGAGGACCGTGGTGGCGTGATTTCCTTCGAACTGGAGGATGTCCACCCGCACGACGTGGGGCAGGTGCTGGACACGCACGGCGTAGCGGTGCGCACGGGCCACCACTGCGCGCAGCCGGTGATGGCCGCGCTCACCGTCCCGGCGACGGCGCGCGCCTCCTTCTACATCTACAACACCACGGAGGAAGTCGATCGCCTGGCGGTCGCCATCGAAGAGGTGTCGCGCTTCTTTGGGGGAGCCTGATGACGAGCGACCCGCTGAAGGCCAGCGGCTCCGGGCTCCTCGACGACCTCTATCGCGAGATCATCCTGGATCACTACCGCCGCCCGAGGAACCACGACCCGCTGCAGAGCCCCACGTGCTCTGCCGACGGTGCGAACCCGCTGTGCGGGGACACCATCCACCTGGAGGTGGACCTCGACGGTCGTACGATCGGGGACATCGCGTTCGCGGGTTCGGGGTGCTCCATCTCGCAGGCCTCGGCGAGCATGATGACGGAGTACGTAAAGGGCCGCAGCGTCGACGACGCACGTCGCGGCGCCGAGGCGTTTCAGCTCATGATGACCTCCGGCGAACCGCAGTCGCTGGAGGGGTTCGACGATATCGACGCCCTGCTGGGTGTCGCGAAGTTCCCGGCGCGCGTGAAGTGCGCATCGCTTGCGTGGAAGACACTGGAGCAGGCGCTCGAAGGTGGCGGAACCGCCAGCACGGAGAAGGATGCATCCCATGACTGACGCGACTGAGACCATCACCCCGCCCACCGACGAGGAGCTCCGCGAAGCGCTCCGCGAAGTCATGGACCCCGAGCTCCACATGAGCATCGTGGACCTCGGCCTGGTCTACGGCGTCGAGATCGACGAGGACCGCCGCGTGACCGTGGACATGACGCTCACGTCCCCGGCCTGTCCCGTCGGCCCGATGCTGCAGGGCCTCATCTTCCACAAGGTCTCCCAGATGGAGGGCGTGGAGGACGTCGAGGTGAACCTGGTGTGGAGCCCGCCCTGGGACCCCCGCACCATGGCCTCCGACGACATCAAGATCGCCCTCGGCATCTGGTAGCGAGTCCGGCTCGGCCGGTTCGCCTCTGATCCGAATCCCATTCCGATTCCGACCTCTGACCCCCCTCTCCCGGTTCCGGGAGAGGGCCGGGGTGAGGGCCCTCCGGCTCCGGCCAGCCTCGTGCTCATCCGCCTCGCGAGGTAGGAACTACTCCCCGAAGTCCGCGGGGAGGGCGGTCTTGGGGATGTCACGGCGGACGGGCGCACCCTCGGGTGAGCAGCCCTCGGTCGCGCCGTTCCGGCAGAGTCCCAGCGTCACCTGCTCGAAGCTCACGACATAACCCGTCTCTTCGCGCCGCACGTCCAGGCGGTGCAGGTCGCTCGTGGCCCCGGAGTGCAGGGCGGTACCGTCGAAGGCGTACCGCGCCTCCGAGCATGGGTCCACGTAGACGCCTCGGACCTCCGCGGAGGTAGTGAGCGCCTCCCACTGCACGTTGCAGCCGGAGTCAGGGTCGCGTGAGAGCAACGCCACCGCCGAGGTCATAGGGGAGCCGTCGCCGGGGACGGCGAGGAACGCGCCGAAGGTGCGGTTCTCGGAGTCGAAGCCGAGCGAGGTGACCGGGATGAAGCGGGGCAGGCCGCGCTCGTACTCGGAGTGTCGTACGCGGATCTCCCGGTCGGGCGTGTTCGCGAACGAGGCGAAGCACACCCCGCCCACCAGCACCACCGCGAGGACGAACGCGCCGAAGGCGAGGAGCCGTGGCCACGGGTTCGCGGGACGCGACGAGTCGACGGGGCCGGAGAGGGCGTCGCCACTGCTCCGTCGCCGAGGGGGTTCGTCAGGCCGGTTGCGGCTGGGTACGCCGGAGTTGCTCACGCCCTCGATCCTACCCGCGCCGGACCGTGGCCGCTGCCGTCCCGATTATCACGATTGATGACGTGCTATCGGCGCCGAGGTTGCTCGCCGAGAATCGCTCGTTACGATGCAAGAACCACCACGCGACGCCATCACGAGTGTCCCAGCCCTCGAGGATGTCCATGATCGCGCGACCTGTGTTGCGTCTCATACTCGGACTGATTCCCGCCGGACCCTCGGGCCTGTCTGTGCGCGCGTGACGGGGGCGTTCCAGCGGTATTCGCGACGGCGCTTCCTCCAGTTGGGCGCCGGCGCCGCGGCCGGGCTGTCGGCCGCGGCCCTGATCGGCTGCACCTCCGACGAGCCGGACGGCACCGCCGAGGCCGAAGCGCCGGGCGCGTTACCCGAGACGCGGATCCGCGTCCGTCTCCCGGCCGGCCCCACGCGACCGCCGATGACCCGCAGCGAGCTCGCGCTCGGCGTGCTGGCCGGCGAGGCGGGCACGGACGGCCTCGATCCACTCGCGCGGACGCTGACCTACTCCCGCCTCGTCGGGTTCGACCCGCGCACCGCCTCCGTCTACGGCGACCTCGCGGAGGAGGTCGAACTGCCCGAGCCGCTGGTCGTGCGCCTCAGGCTGCGGGACGGCATCCACTTCCACCCGGACATCGCCGGCAACGCCCAGCCCCTCACCGCGGACACCGTCCGGCAGGACTTCGAGGCACGCCGCGAGGAGGGCAGCTTCCTCTTCACCGACGTCGTTTCCTCGATCGAGGCGCCCAGCGTCCGTGACGTGGTGCTGCGCCTGAAGGCGCCGTTCAGCCTGCTCTTCGAGTACCTCGCGCGGCCGGACGCCTCGATCCGGGGGGCGGGCAACTACGGCGGCTTCCCGGCGGCGATCGGCAGCGGCGCGTTCCTTCCGTCCGGTATGGACGGCCACGACCTCATCCTCCGCCCCAGCCCGCTGGCGCCCGCAGGGTCCGAGGCGCGCGTCTCGCAGTTGCGGATCCGCCGCGTGGAGCAGCAGGGCGACCTCGACGCGATGTTCGCGCAGGGGCACCTCGACGTGCGTGAGCACCCGGACGCACGCAGCCGTGAGATCGCCGCGGCACGCGAGGACCGCGTGGAGCAGTCGCGCGCGCGCCAGCGGATGCGCGGCCTCGCGCTCTCGCTCCTCGCTCCCCGCGACCAGGCGTCCGCCCAGACCGTGGAGGCGTTCCGCGACGCCCGCGTGCGCCAGGCGATCTCGGTCGCCCTCGACCGGCACGCGCTGACCGAGACGGACCCGTCGCTGCTCTGCGGCCCGGTGGGGCCGTCCTTCGCGGGCGACGCGCTACCGCCCGTGGAGCTGGAGGCGCATCCGCTGTACCAGCACTCCGTGGAGGAGGCACGCAAGCTCCTCGACGCGGCGGGCTACCCGAGCGTGGAGCTGCGTCTCTCGCACTCGGACTCGCCGCTGATGCTCGCTCTGGTCCAGCAGGTCGCGGACCAGCTCGGCGCAGCGGGTATCCGGGCGCGCCTCATCGGCCGCCCGCAGGAGGAGTTCGAGACCGCCTTCCTCGCCGGTGACTTCGAGGCCACCTTCTTCGAGCTCGACCGCCTCGGCTCCCCCGACATCGGCCTGCGTCTCCACACGACCGGCGGGCTTGAGGGGAACCGCTCCCCCTGGGGCTACTCGAACCCCGTCTACGACGCGAAGGTGCGGGACGCCCTCTCCCAGATCGACCCGGCGGAGCGCACCCGCGCCTCGCGAGAAGCGCAGCGTCTCCTGCTGGAGGACGTCCCCGCCATGCTCCCGCTGACGGCCCCCCTCGAGTTCGCGTCGGTCGGCGCACACGTCTCCGGGTACGAGTTCAACGCCTACGAGTTCAACGCGGGCATCCTCGCGCGGTTCTGGCAGGGTCGTGATGACGACGCCGTGGCGGACGCCGGGCTGTAGGGCGATAGCCCTGAGCTTCCTCGCGGATCGGTCCCCTCAACGGGGAGAGGGTCAGACCTCAGGCGGATGAGAGGCTGAACCTACCTCGATCGCCCAGCCTCGATGGACTCGGCGAGGACTTCGATGACGTGGCGGACCTCGGCGTCCACTTCGTGGCGGCGGGCGCCGGTCTCGAGCTGGAGCGTACAGCCGGGGTTGGCGGTGCAGACGGTGGTCGCGCCGGTGGCGGCGATGCTCGCCATCTTGGGCTCCAGCACATGCGCGGACATCTGCGGCTGGACGGCGGAGTAGAGGCCCGCCGAGCCGCAGCAGCGGTCCGAGTTCGCCATCTCGCGGAGCGTGACGCCCGGGATCGCGCCGAGGATCGCCCTCGGCGCGGTGCGGATGCCCTGAGCGTGGGCGAGGTGGCAGGCGTCCTGCAGCGTCACGGTGCGGTCGACCGGCCCGAGGTCGTGCGCGAAGTCCTGCTCGGCGACGAACTCAAGGGCGTCCTTCACCCGCGTCGAGAACGCCTCGGCGCGTTGTGACCAGTTGGGATCATGACGCAGGAGACGGCTGTACTCCTTCATCGCCGCGCCGCAGCCGGCGGCGTTCACGACGACGGCCTCCACGCCGGCGCGCTCGAACGCGTCGATGTTGCGGCGGGCGAGGGCGCGCGCGGTCTCGGCGTCGCCGGCGTGGGCGTGCAGGGCGCCGCAGCAGACCTGCGCCGGCGGCGCGACGACCTCGCACCTCGCGTGTTCGAGGGCGGTGACGGTCGCCCGGTGCATGTCCGGGTACATCTCGCCGTGCAGGCAGCCCAGGAGCATGGCGACGCGCGCCTTCGGTGCGGGCGGCGAGGCGAGCGTGCCGGTCTGGCGGAAGGGCCGCCCTCGGAGGACGGGGGCGGCGGCCTCGAGCCGCCGCAGGGCGGAGGGCAGCAGCGGCGCGAGCGGGCCTCGGACGAAGTGCTGGAGGCCGGACCGCTGATAGAGCCGTGCGCCGGCCATCGCGAGACGCAGCCGTCGAGGGCGCGCGAGGACGTGGCGGAGGGCGAGCCTGCGCAGTCGCCAGGCGGGAGGCTGCTCGGCGGGCTCGTTTGCCATGATCGCGGCGCGGGCGTCCTCCATGATCCGGCCGTACGGCACGGCGGAGGGGCACGCGGTCTCACACGCGCGGCACTGGAGGCACAGGTCAAGGTGTTCGAGGGCGCGCGGGGTGCCCTCGATGCGGCCGTCGCGGATGCCACTGATCAGGTGCAGCCGCCCGCGAGGGGACTCCAGCTCCTGCCCGGTCGCGACGTAGGTGGGGCAGGAGGGGAGGCAGAACCCGCAGTGGATGCAGTTCGCGAGGTCCTCCGCGCTGGGGATGTCTGGCCCGGTGAAGCGGATCGTCGTCACAGCACAGCCCCCCAGCGTCCGCGGTTGATCGTCCGTTCCGGGTCGAAGCGGTCGCGCAGCGCCTCGATGAGCGCGGCGTCCCCCGGCGGTGAGGAGACATCGTGCCGCAGCGAGGGCGGCGCCGACTCCACCTGCACGAACCCGCCAAGGCGTTCCGCGGTGTCTCGGAGGCCGGTCACGGTGGCCGCCTCGGGTGTTTCGGCGAACGTGGCGAGCACGGCGCCTGCGGCGACGTACGCCCAGCCGGTCGCCCCCGCGCGCTCTACCTCGTCGAGCATCGCTCGCGTCGAGGTGGGCGGGACGCCGGCGCGGAGCACCGTGCGAGCGGCGTCGCCGTGCGCGGCGCGGAGGGTCTCCCAGGCAACCTCGGGTGCTTCCTCGAACGCGACGACGGCGCCGAGGTCGCTCGTCGAGCGCTCGACCGTGCTCTGCGTCCCGGCGAGTTCGAGGATCACCGCGGGTGTCTCGGGCAGTCCGAGGAGTGTCGCGGCGGCCGGGGAGAGGACGGCGAGGGCGCGCAGTGCCGGGCTCGCGTCCCACAACCGCAGCGCGAGGGCGCTCGCGGCGTCCGCGTTCGGCGCGGCGGCGACCAGGGTGCGGGTGGCCTCGGGCAGGGGGGCGACCTTGAACGTCGCCTCCACGAGCACGCCGAACGCGCCGAGGGCGCCCGTGTGCAGGCGGTGGATGTCGTACCCCGTGACGTTCTTCACCACGCGCCCGCCGGAGCGGATGCGCTCGCCCCCGGGGAGGGCTGCCTCGATGCCGAGGATGAGGTCGCGCGCGGCGGGGACGTGACCGCGCCACGCGCCCGGCCGGGCCGTCGCCAGCAGGCCGCCGATGGTGACGTCGTCGCTCGGCGGGGTGTCGATGGGGAGGTACTGGCCCTGCTCGCGGAGCTCTGCCTGGAGCGCGCCGAGGCGGCGTCCTGCCTCCACGGTCACGGTCAGGTCGTCCGGGACGTACTCGACGGTCTGGCGCAGGCCACCGATGTCCAGCGCGATGTCGTACCCCTCGAGCGGCCGCCCGAGGGCGAGTGCGGTGCGTCCGCCCTGCGGCACCACGACGAGCCCCTGTTCCGACGCGAGCCGCAGCACCGTCGCGAGGTCCTCGCGGGTGGCGGGCTCGAAGGCAGCGGCCGGGGTGGTGTCGTCGATGACGTAGTCCGCCACCGGGCGCTCCGAGCCGGGTAGGAGGGCGGTGCGGATCGCCTCGACGTCGGCGGGGGAGGTCGTGGTCACACGTACGCTCCCGCAGCGAGGTGCGCGTCGAGTTCGGCGGCGTGCCCGGAAGCACAGCCGTGGCCGCCCGGGAGCATCTTGCAGGGATTGAAGCGGTCGGAGGGGCCGAAGGCCTCGCGCACGGCGCGCATCGCCTCCAGGTCCGCCTCGGAGAACACCCACTCCATGTAGGAGCGCTTCTCGAGGCCGATGCCATGCTCGCCCGTGATGGAGCCTCCGGCGTCCACGCAGGCGCGCATGATCGCGCCGCCGAGTTCCAGCACGCGCTCGGTCGCGCCCGGGACCGTGGGGTCGAACATGATGTTGGGGTGCAGGTTGCCGTCGCCCGCGTGGAACACGTTGGCGCACGAGAAGCCGTACTCGCGGCACAGCTCCTGTACGCGCGTCATCACCTGCGGCAGCTTGGTCCGAGGCACCACGCCATCCAGGAGGTAGAACGCGGGCGCGGCTCCCCCGATCGCGCCGATGGCGGCCTTGCGGCCCTCCCACAGGCGTTCGCGCTCAGCGGCCTCGTCGGCGGAGCGCACCTCGCGCGCACCCGTGTCGCGGCACGCCTGCTCGACGACGGCCGAGTCGGCGGCAACGCCGTCGGCGACGCCCTCGACCTCGATCAGGAGCACGGCGCCGGCGTCGAGGGGATACCCGGCGTTGATGCGCGGCTCAACGATGCGGATGATCTCCTGGTCCAGCATCTCCATCGCCACGGGGATCACGCCTCGACGGATCACGGTGGAGACGGCCTCGGATGCGTCGGCGACGCTCTCGAAGATCGCGAGTAGTGTGCGCGTCGCAGGGGACTTCCGCACGAGGCGGAGCGTCGCCTCCGTGACGATCCCCAGGGTGCCCTCGGACCCCACGAGGAGCCCGCGGAGGTCGATGCCCGGGGCGTCCGGCACGCGGCTGCCGAGGCGCACGACGCGACCGTCCGGCAGCACCACCTCGATCGCAAGCACGTGGTTCACCGTCGAGCCGTGCGCGAGAGTGTGCGGTCCGCCCGAGTTGTTCGCGATGTTCCCGCCGATGGTGCAGACCCGCTGCGACGAGGGGTCCGGCGCATACAGCAGCCCGAATGGTTCGAGGGCGCCCTGCAGGTGGAGGTTGATCACGCCCGGCTGCACGACGGCGACGCGGTTGTCGGCGTCGATCTCCAGGATGCGGTTCATTCTCGTGAGGACGATGAGCACGCCGCCGAGGATCGGCACGGCTCCGCCGGAGAGCCCCGTCCCGGAGCCGCGAGGCACCACGGGGACGTCGTGCTGCACGGCGATCCGCACCGCCGCCGCGACATCCTCGGAGGTCGCGGGGAACACCACCACGTCCGGGCGGGCGCGCTCGATCGTCGCGTCGTACTCGTAGACGGCGAGGTCTTCGGGAAGGTGGAGGACGTTCTCGGCGCCGAGGGCTTCCTGCAGATCGCGGATGAGCGTGGTGAGCTCGGTCGGAACGGTCTTCGGCGGCAGCATCGTGTGGGCGAGTGTAGCATCGGAGGTTGGAGGGCCCATTGCCCACGAACGACTCCCAGCCGCCCACTGATGACCCGGCCATCGATCTCGACCACGTACGCGCGGGCGTGGAGGCCGCGGTGCGCGAGGCGAGCGAAGCGATCCGCGCGGTCCTCCGCCAGCAGACCGTGAAGGTGGGCCATAAGCCTGGTGAGGGCCCGGTGACGGAGGCGGACTACGCCGCCGACGATGTCCTCCGGCGGCACCTGCTCGCCCTCATCCCCGGCGCCCACTGGCTCTCCGAGGAGTCGGAGGCGGATACGCCGATGGTGCGCGGCGAGCCGACGTGGGTGGTCGACCCGCTGGATGGGACGCGCGAGTTCCTCCGCGGGCTGCCCGAGTTCGGCGTCTCCGTTGGGCTGTTCCTGGACGACACGCTCGCCCTCGGCGCGGTGGGGCTGCCGGTGCAGGACGAGGTGTACCTCGGCATCTGCGCGGGCGATCGCCGTGAGGCCTGGCGGGACGGCGTCCCCCTCCCAATGCTGCCCGATGACGGTGAGGTGCGCCGCGTGGTGGTCTCGCGCCACGACTACGAGTGGCGGCAGATCCACCACCACTTGCCGTGGGACACCTATCCGCTCGGCTCCGCGGTCTGCAAGCTCGTCCACGCGGCCACCGAGGACCGCACGGTCTACTTCTCGACCGGCCCTCGGTCGGTGTGGGACGTCGCCGGCGGTGCCGCCGTGCTGCGGGGCGTTGGCGGCGCGCTGATCATGATCAACGGCCAGCCGCTCGACCTCTCGCCGCAGGAGATCTCCGTGCCGCCGTACGCCGCCGGCGCACCGGCTGACTGCCGCACCCTCCTCCGCGAGCTGGGCGCACCGCTCGAAGACTGATGCCCGAGGTGCCACCCCGAAAGGCCGTCCGCATTGAGCGGCTCGCGAGCGGGGACGAGGCGCGCATCCTCGCGGCGACCGAGCTCTTCGACCACGCGCCGACCGAGGCGTACACGGGCCACTTCCTCGACGAGTCCGGGCACGTTCTCCTCGTCGCGTACGAGGGCGATGAGCCGGCCGGCTTCGTGAGCGGCGTCGAGGTCGCACACCCGGACAAGCCTGTCGAGATGTTCCTCAACGAGCTCGGGGTGCGGGAGGCCTCGCGGGGTCGGGGGATCGGGCGCGCCCTCGTCGCCGCGCTGCGCGACCTCACGGTGGAGCGCGGCTGTGCCGGGATGTGGGTGCTCACGGACGCCGACAACGAGGCAGCCCTACGTGCGTACCGCGCGGCGGGAGCCGGGGCGCCCTCGGACACGGTGATGCTGGAGTGGGTGTTTGAGCGTCCGCCGTCCCATGGAGGTGCGTCCTAGAACAGGATGAGGAGGATCACGATGATGAGGATGATCGTGACGACTCCGGGCAATGCAATGCGCATGAGGACCTCCTGGACTGTTGCGTGCCGCCTGAGTGCTGTCTCGACGGTACGGTGGCCCTCCTCGCGCCCGAATCGCTGACCGCTTCGCTTCTGTGACAGTCCCGCTCCAGGTGGAGCGATCGCGTGCCGGTACGTGGGAGGCGTGACGTCTCGTTCTTCCGGCCGCGCGACGCGCTCCTCGGACTACCCGGCGAGGCCTTCATCGAGTCGCTGGGCGCCGACGCACCAGAGCGGGTCAGCGGCCTCGGGCAGGCGCTCGATAAGGACGGGCTCGTCGAAGCGGCCGGCGAGGCCGAAGTAGGTGGCGACCAGGCGGACGCGGTCCTGCGGGCCGAGCTGCTGCCAGATCTCCACGGCCTTCGTCGGGAACAGCCGGTGCGAGAACGACACGAGGAACGTCCCGCCGGGCACGAGGCAGCGCGCCACCTCCCGGAAGACCTCGACGGGCTGGGTGAGGTACTGCACCGAGACCGCGCAGAGGGCGACCTCGAACGAGGCGTCCTCGAAGGGCAGCGTCGGGTCGACGTTCAGGTCGTGCACCACGCGCTCCGTGAGGGCCGCGTTCTCCTCCAGCTCCGCGAGGTTCATGCCGAGGCCGGTGACGCCCGCGTATGCACGCTCGGGCGGAAGGTGGGACACCCACGAGGACATGAGGTCGAGCACGCGCGAGTCGGCCGGCACGAGGCTGCGGTAGACCTCGGTGAGGGCCTCGATCGTGGCGTCGTCGATGTGGTTCACGAGGCGTGGCGCGTCGTAGAAGAAGCGGTCCGCGGCCATGTCCTGGCGGCGGAAGAAGTGAGACGGGAGCGGGGGCTGGGTCACGGCGCGCTAGGAGGATGCGCCGGCGTCGACGACGAGACTGCCGTGGAGGCCCTCGTGGCCCGGGATCGTGCAGATGAAGGAGAGCGCGCCGAACTTGGGCACGCGCAAGCGGATCACGGTGTCGCCGTCCGCCGCGACGCTCTGGTCCATCTCCGACCCCGGCATCGCTCCCGTCAGGACGAACGAGTGCGGTGCTCCCGCGGACCCATCGAGGACGAACTCCACGACCGACCCCGGAGGCGCCTCGATGCCCGCGAGGTCGAGGACGCCGGTCGAGGCGTCGATCACGTACCGCTCGTCGGGCGTCACCTTCGACAGGTCGGTCACGAGGACCGGCGCGTCATGCCGGTGCGCGCCCCACGCGAACGCCCATGCCACCGCGGCCACGAGCATTCCGAGGAGGGCGAGCCGCCTCATGTTCGGGCGAGGGATGCGAGATCCTCGGCCGGTGGGGAGCGACGAAGCTTCCGTGCTCATGCTTCCAGCGTACCGCGCCGGCCGCTCGTCCGGCCTACCGGCCCGGGTCGTCGAGTCGTGGCGCGTCGAGTCGTGGCGCGTCGAGTCGTGGCGCGCCGAGGATGTCGGCGAGCTGGTGGAGGTCGTCCACGCGCTGCACACGCGGGTCGAGCTCGGCCCTGCGGTTCGTCGGCCAGTTCCGCAGGTAGATCTGCGCCCTCGAACGTTGCGCGAGCAGTTGCGCGGTGCGCGGGTCGTCGTCGATGTGCTCCGCGGCGCCGAGGAGGTCGAGCGCTTCGAGCTTGTAGTGGGGACTGCGCAGCGGCCCCTCGTTCACCATGATGCGGTCGAAGAACGGGAGGAGGCCGTGCCGGCGGAGCCACCACTGTGGGTAGGAACGCCGCCCGGTCACGACGACGAGCTGTCGCACTTCGTGCAGGCGGGCCAGCGCGCCTCGGGCGTCCGGGAGTGGTCGCCGAGGGTTGAAGCGAACGGGGTCCACCACGCGACGGAGCCACGCCGGTGGGACGCTTGCCGGTCGCGGCGGGGCGTCGGGGTCCAGGAACGTGCTGCTGATGCCGGCGTTCCAGCCGAAGAACGGGCTGCAGAAGACGCCGTCCATGTCGAGCGTGAGCACGGGCAGGCGGTCATGGCCCTCGTCCAGAGGGCTGGAGGCCGGCGGTGGGGTCACAGGGTCTCCTCGGAGGCGCGGTGAGCCTCGGATGCGGACGGCGCGGCTACATGACGTGGGCGGTTACACGATGATCGGCGGCTCCGGGGGCGGACGGTCCGGGATGCCCGGAGGCGTTGGGTACGATGCGCGCGCGGGGACCGGGATGTGCGGCTCCTGCTGCCCGGCGGGAGGACGCCGCTCGAGTTGCGCCTGGAACTGTGCGAGGCGGTCCTCCACCATCCGGTAGATCGTGCCCTCGGCGAAGCGGCCCTCGGCGTCACGCTCGCCACCGGCCGGGTGGCCGGTGAGGACCTCCAGCCCCTGCTCGATCGTGTCGACGGCCCAGACGTGGAACTGTCCCGCCTCGATCGCCTCGGCGACCTCCCGGCGGAGGACCACGTTGGGGATGTTCGACCGCGGGATCATGACGCCCTGGTCCCCCGTGAGCCCTCGAGCACGGCAGACCTCGAAGAAGCCCTCGATCTTGGCGGCAGCGCCACCGATGGGCTGAATGTTCCCCATCTGGTCCACGGAGCCGGTGACCGCGACGCGCTGGTCGATCGGCACGCCGGCGAGCGAGGACAGGAGCACATAGAGCTCCGTCGAGGATGCCGAGTCGCCGTCGATGTCCCCGTAGAGCTGCTCGAACGTGAGGCTGGCGTGGAACAGCGACGCCTTGTCCTGCCCGAAGCGGTAGGCGAGGAAGCCACGGAGGATCAGGAACCCCTTGTTGTGGATCCGCCCCGCCATGTCGCTTTCGCGCTCCACCATCACGATGCTGCCTCGGCCCGCCGAGGTGACGCAGGTGATACGCGAGGGCCGGCCGAACGAGATGTCACCGAGGTCGTAGACGGAGAGCGCGTTGATCTGCCCGACCCGCTCGCCGTCCGTGGCGACCGTGATCGTGCCTTCCTCCATCGCCTCCAGGATGCGCTCGGCGACGAGCGAGGAACGGTACGTCCGCTCCTCCAGCGCGCGGAGGACGTGGCGCTCGTGGACTTCCTGGTCGCCGTCGTGCCCGGCCCAGTAGTCCGCCTGCCGCACGATGTCCAGGAACGTGGACATGTTCGCCGAGAGGCGTCGCCGGTCCTCCACCATGCGCGAGGAGTGCTCGACCATGCGGCAGATCGCCGCGCGCGTGAAGGGCCGCAGTCCTCGACGCTCGACCTCGCCCCGCACGATCGAGGCGAGGCCGTTGGCGTTGTCGCGCGTGCGGTCCAGCTCCGTCTCGAAGTCGGCCTTCACGCGGAACAGCTCACGGAAGTCCGGGTCGTGCCGGAAGAGGAGGCTGTGGAGGAGCGGGTCACCGACCAGGATGACCTTCAGCTGCAGCGGGATCGGTTCTGGCCGGAGCCCCGTCGTCGGGATGAGCTGCAGGTTCTCGGACAGGTTCTCCACCTGGAGCTGGCTGGCCAGCATGGTGCGCTTCAGCGCGTCGAAGGCGGCGGGCTGCACCAGTAGGTCGCGGAGCCGGATGACCAGGTAGCCGCCGTTCGCCCTCGCGACGGAGCCGGAGCGGATGAACGTGTGGTCCGTGCTCGCCCCGCCGAGGGCGCCCTGGTACTCGATGCGGCCCATGAGGTTGTAGTAGGTGGGGTGGGACTCGGCCACGACCGGCGCGCCGCCCTGTGGATCGTTCGAGACGAAGACGTTGACCTCGTACTTGCGGGTCGGCTCCGCCTGGGGGATGGGGAGGCCGGGGATCGCGGGCCGCTGGCCCTCGCCCCGGACGGCGTCCCGGTTCTCCGCAAGGTCGTCCCGCACCGCCTCCAGGAACTGGCGGACCTCCTGGTCGTGCCCGTACTCCTCCAGCAGCGGGTCGAGGAGGTGGCTGAGGGCGAACGCGGCCGTGTCCCGGTCCAGCTGCTCCATCTGGGACTGCGCGTTCCGCTCTTGTCCGCGCATCTTGAACAGGGCGTCCTGGACGATCTTCTCCAGGTTCTGCCCCTGCTGCTGGATCTCCTCGCGCTTCGCCTCATCCAGCGCCGCGAACTGCTCCTCCGTGGCGGGCTTGCCCTCGATCAGCGGGGAGGTGGAGATGCCCTGCGGTCCGATGTTCAGCGCGAAGCCGAGGCCCTGCGCTTCGCGCTGCAACCCCTCCAGGATCTCGGCACGGTCTCGCTCCAGCCGGTCGATCAGCTCCTGGCGCATCCGCACGTAGGACTCGGACTCGAAGGACGTCGAGAGCTCGCGGCGAGCGCTGTCCACGGTGTGCCGGACGCTGGTGGCGAAGGCGTGCGCCCGTCCGGGCGGCAGCGACATTGCCTGCGGGCGATCGGGGTCCTCGAAGTTGTGGACGTACACCCAGTCGAGCGGGGGCGCGGCCCCCTGCGCGCGGCGGCGCAGGAACATCTGGACGATGGTGGACTTGCCGAAGCCGTCCGGCCCGGAGGCGAAGAGGTTGTACCCCGGCGCGTTCATCCCGAGCGCGAACTCGATCGCACGGACCGCGCGCTCTTGTCCGAAGACCGCATCGAAGATCGGGACCTCGTCGCTCGTCTCGAACGGGAGCCAGTCCTCCGGGATGGTGGCGGTCACTTCCGCCACGGACAGTTGCAGATCGTCACGCAGTCCGGCCATGGACGAGCCTCTCCAACAGCCCCCGCGGGCATCGTTCGATGCTACCAGTCCACTCGTGTTCACCCACCCCCGCCGAGGTCTGACTTCTCGCCCCCTTCGGTCCCCCTCGCCCGCGAGGGAGGAGGGGGACGACCCTGGTCCGGCACGTGCAGACCGAAGGAGGTCAGAGCCATTGACCTTCAAGCTACTCGAATGTCTAGGCTCGCCGTATGAAGGTCTCTGAACTTGCTCGTCGTGCCGGCGTCGCCGCCAGCGCCATCCGCTTCTACGAGGCGGAGGGTCTCCTGCCACCCCCGAAGCGCGCGCCCTCCGGGTATCGCGACTACGAGGAGGCAGATCTCTGTCGGCTGCGCGTGCTTGTCTCGCTCCGCTCGCTGGGCCTGGACCTGCGGGAGGCGGGGCGGCTGGCCGGGATCTGCAGTGCCGGCCGCTGCGACGAGATGGCGGAAGACCTCCTGCCCCGGATCGTGGCCCGCCGCCAGGAGATCGCCCAGACCCGCGCCGAGCTCGATCACCTCGACGCACGCCTCGGCGACCTGGAGTCGAAGCTCCGCGATGGGGCGACCTCGTTTGGGCTGAGTGAAGCGGAAGGAGTCCTTTGTGGACCAGACTGCCGAGATTGTTGTCCTGAGCGGTGACCGCTGTTGCTGCGGTGATGGCTGCTGCTAGGACGTGAGACGAAGAGGCCGGCGGATTCCGCCGGCCTCTTCTTGTCTACGCTTCGATCGGGTCGGCAGTCGGAAGTCCTCGGCGGATCACGAGGTCGTACAGCGCCGCGCCAAGGGGGCCGCCTACGAGCGGTCCGAGGATGTAGATCCAGAAGCCCGAGCGCGGTGCGGGGATCGCGATCTCTCCCCAACCCGCCGCGAATGCCACGAGGCGCGGCCCAACGTCGCGCGCCGGATTCCACCCGGCCTGTGTGAGCGGCGCAAACAGGCTGATCAGCACCGCGACCGTGAACCCGATGAAGAACGGTGCCAGGACGCCCGGGCTCGCTTCGTTACGCTGCTCGACCAGAGCGAAGATCACGAAGACGAGCACTCCGGTCCCGAATGCCTCGACCGCGAATGCGCCGAAGGGCGAGACGAGGTCCCGGGCGGCTTCGTCCGTGCCGAACATGTCGGGGTTCGGGAAGTACTGGCCGAACACCATCGCCGAAGCCTCGCTGCCCTCGCCACCACGCTCAAAGCCGTGCTCCTCGTTGAACCGGTCGATGAAGGAGCCGAACACGAAGAGGATCACGAGTCCGGCGAGGACGGCACCCGCGAGCTGCGCGCCCCAGTAGGGGAGCAGGTGACGCCTCGGGAAGGTGTCCGGCCGGAACAGCGCGAATGCGAGCGTTACCGCGGGGTTGAGGTGGGCTCCGGAGACTGATGCGGTCGCGTAGATCGCGATCGTGACGCCGAAGCCCCACACGACCGCGACTTGCCAGAGGCCGGTCTGTGCGCCCGTCAGGACGGCAGCGGCCACCGATCCTGTGCCGAAGAGCACGAGGAGGAATGTGCCGGCCACCTCGGCGGCATAGGCGCGAGGACCGAGGTTCATGAGACGCGCTGGGTGTCGGCGGGCACTCCCAGCTCGGTCAGGAGTGCCCGCACGCGCGCCTCGATCTCGTCGCGGACGCGACGCACGCCATCCAGGTCGAGGCCGGCGGGGTCGTCCAGCTCCCAGTCGACGTATCGGACGCCGGGGACGAACGGACAGGAGTCGCCGCAGCCCATCGTCACGACGACATCGACCGCCTCCAGCATCTCCTCGGTCCAGCGCTTCGGCCGCTCGGTTCCGAGCTCGATGCCAGCCTCGCGCATTACCTCGACCGCGCGAGCGTTGAGGGCGGACGCGGGCTCGGAGCCCGCCGAGTAGACCCGCACGGCGGGCCCGCCGAGGGTGCGCGTCCACCCGGCCGCCATCTGCGATCGGCCGGCGTTGTGGATGCAAAGGAACAGGACCCCAGGTGAGCGAGCTTCCTCGACGGGGTCGGTGGCATTCGTCATTGACGACCTTCCCGCGGCTGAGTGCATCGAGGACAGAGGATGGCGATGTGTGCGGAATCATGCCATGTGATCCGACCCGCTGCGTTAACGACGTTAAGCAGGTCGCCTCGTCCGAGTCTCCTCCGAGGGCGCACGAGTCTCCGAGGCGGTAGCATCGGTCGCCGTCACCCTCATCTGCACTCGTCGTCTGCACTCGCTCGGAGGACCTCATGCGCGCCGCCGTCATCACCAACCCCGGAGGAGCGGCGGAGGAGGCGTTCGCCGTCCAGGAGGTGCCCGATCCCGTCGTCGGGCCGGAGGATGTCCTGGTCGCCGTGAAGGCGTCCGCGCTCAACCGCGCCGACCTCCTCCAGCGCCGCGGGCGCTACAACGGCCCGCCGGGGACGCGGAACGACATCGCCGGGCTGGAGGCTGCCGGCATCGTCGAGGCGATCGGCGAGCGGGTGACCGCCTGGAAGCCGGGCGACCGCGTCATGGCCCTCCTCGGCGGGATGGGATACGCCTCGAAGGTGGCGGTGCACGAGCGGATGGCGATGCCGGTGCCGCCGAACCTGAGCTTCGAGGAGGCCGCAAGCATCCCGGAGGTCTTCCTGACGGCATACGACGCGATCTTCATGCAGTGCGATCTGAAGATGGGCGAGTCCGTGCTGATCCACGCCGTCGGCTCCGGTGTCGGGACGGCGGCGGTGCAGATGGCGGCGGCGCAGTCCTGCCGCATCTTCGGCACTGCCGGCTCGCAAGAGAAGCTCGACGCCGCGACCGACCTCGGGCTGGACATCGGCATCAACTACAACGAGCAGGACTTCGCCGAGGTCATCACGGAGGAGACCGGCGGGCAGGGCGTGGACGTCATCCTCGACGTCATCGGCGGGCCGTACTGGCACCAGAACCTGAAGTCGATCGCCGTGAAGGGCCGGATGATCATCGTCGGCTCCCTCGGCGGTGCGACGGTGCCCGACATGACCACGAGCGCCCTCTCGCAGAAGCGCGCTACCGTCCGCGGCACCCTCCTCCGAGGGCGCCCGCTGGAGGAGAAGGCGACGCTGATCCAGGCATTCAACAACCGCGTCGTCCCGCTGTTCGCGGACGAGACCATCCGGCCGATCATTGACCGCGTGTTCCCCCTCGACCAGGCGGGGGCCGCTCACGCCTACATGGAGACGAACGCCAACTTCGGCAAGATCGTCCTCAAGATCGACGACTGAGGATGGCCGCTGCCTCGGGCCCGGGACTGACCGAGGCCGGTCGCGCGCGCATCGAGGAAGTCGCGCGCGAGCACCTCGCGCGGGGGTGGCACTCGGCGTCCCAGGTCGCGGTCTACCGCCACGGCACGCTCGAGGTGGACCTGGAGCTCGGGGGCGGCCTCGGGAAGCGGATGCTGTGGTTCTCGGCGACGAAGCCGATCACGGCGGTCGCCATCCTCATGCTCGTGGAGCGCGGTGCGCTTGACCTCGATACACCGATCGCTGACCTCTGGCCGGAGTTCGTGCAGGGCGGGAAGGGTGCGTGCACCGTCCGCCACGTCCTCACGCACCAGGGCGGCTTCCCGGTCTTCCCCCTCGACTTCGACATGACGCGCGCCGGTGACTGGTCGCTCCTGACCTCCATCACCGCATCGCTCCCCGCGATGTGGGAGCCGGGCACGGCGGTCGGCTACCACCCGGTGACCTACGGTTTCGCGCTCGGCGAGGTTATCCGCCGCGTGGACGGCCGCGAGCCGCGCGACTTCTTCCGCGACGAGATCTTCGGACCGCTCGGCATGGACGCCTCGCTCGGCACCGCGCACCCCGAGGAGGTCGCGCTGCCCGAGGCGATGAGCGAGGCCACGTTCCAGGACCCGGAGGGCACGGAGCATCGCACGAGCACGATCGCCGCGCGCTTCCGGATGCCGGAGACGCTGGCCGCGCAGATGCCCGCGGCGAACGGTATCGGCACTGCGGACGCCCTCGCGCGGTTCTACGCGATGCTGGCGAACGGGGGCGAGCTGGATGGCGTCCGCCTGCTCTCGCCCGAGACCGTCGCCGAGGCCACCCGCGTCCACGTCCACACCGACGAGGACCGCACGAGCGGCCTCCCGTCCTCGTTCGGCCTCGGGTTCATCGTGGACGGACTCTTCGCGCCGTTCGACCGCCCTGGCGCCTTCGGCCACACCGGGCAGCAGTGCGCCGTCTCCTGGGCGGAGCCCGCTCTCGGCCTCGGTGTCGCCTACCTTACGAACGGCATGCAGGACCCCTACGTCGTGCAGGTGCGAACGGAGGAGATGGTCTGGGCCGTCCGCGAGGCCTGCGCCTGAGGCAGCCCTCGACGGTCGGGGTGGTCGGGGTGGTCGCGGTGGCTACCGGCGACGTCCGCGCGGACGGCGCGCCTCGCGGCGGCGGCGGGCATGTTCGGGGCGGTCCGTGGTCGACTCGAAGGTCGCCGGCCCGGGCTCTGCGTTGCGCTGGCGGCCCTTGGGCTCGCGGGGCTTGAAGATGATCGGCATCAGCCGCTGGATCAGCCGCAGCATGAAGAACGTGAAGCCGAGGAACATCGCGCCGCTGACGGCCAGCAGCGGCACGTCCCGCACGCCATCCCACCACTGGATCCCGAGGAACACCACGGTCGCGAAGACGGTGTAGATGATGGTGCCGCGCAGGGTGTTCACGTCTTCGGATCCTCCTCGATCGCTCGCACCGTCGATGCTACCCGCTGCGCACCGGAGCGGCCTCTGATGAGGTTGGTCGGAGCAGTCGCCCGCGCTGACCCCCTCGCCCGCTGCGCGGGCGAGGGGGTCAGAGCGCGCCAAGGGAGGCGCTGACGGGTAGCCCTCAGCGGAGCTCCTGTGCCAGCCAGTCCGAGAGCGCATTGATGAACGCGTCGCGTCGCGCGGCCTCTGCGCCGACGTGGTCGGCGACCATCCGGTCCTTCAGCTCCTGCGGGTCGGTGTCCTCGGGCACGTGGAAGACCTCGATGGGGTCGCAGGCGATCTGCTGGTCGCGACCCGGCTCGAACGCGGGGTTCGAGGGCAGCCCGAGGCGGCGCGCCTCCGCGGGCCAGGTTGCGTCCACGGTCATCCATTCGTGCATCACGGGGTCGTGCTCCACGCGGAGGAAGGTGTGGACGTCCGGCACCGGCGCGAGGCGGACCTCTGTCGCCAGGTGGGGTGGCAGCCATGGCGAGTTCTCCGCGGTGAACTCGTGCGTCGCGAGGATGACGCTGGAGGCGAGGCCGATCTCCTCGAACAGGTCGCGGAGTAGGTAGTGCTTGCCGGAGCAGGTGCCGCGCCACTCGCATAGCAGCGTCTCGGGCTCACGGTTGCTCGCACGGCGGTAGGGCATGTCTCGCACGAGGCGGAACGCGGTCGCGGCGTCGATGCGTGCGCCCTCGTCGAGGAGTCCTCGGCGGGTGGCTTCTTCGCGCAGGGTGGGGAGCAGCGTCATCGGGCGACCTCCGGAGTCGTGCGCTCGGCGACCGCCAGTCGGATCTGCCGCGCCGTCCGAGGATGGACGATCGCGCACGCTTCGTCGACCGTCGCCCACCTCGTGCGGACCACCTCCCACGTGAGCGGCGCGACCGGATCATCGTCCGAGAGCGGCGTCGCGAGGCGGTAGACGAGCGTCAGTCCACGAGGCATCCGCCGCCCGTAGTCGTGGACGTGGCTCCCGACATAACCGTCGAGGGCGACCGGCAGGTCGAGTTCCTCGGTGACCTCGCGGAGGACGCCGTCCTCGGGCAGTTCGCGTTTGCCGAGCCAGCCGCCGGGGAGGCCCCACGGCTCCTGCGGCCGCGTCGCATGCTCGGCGAGGAGGACGTGCCCGTCCGCGTTCACGATCACCGCGAGCACGCCGATCGACTGCCTTGGAGCGAAGAGGTGCTCCGAGACCTCGGCGAGTACGCGCAGGAACGGGATCCGCTGCGCGCGGACCAACACCCATTGCCGCATGGATCGAGTCTAGGCCCGAGGGCGGAGATCCTCACCCCAACCCTCGCCCGGAACCGGGAGAGGGGGTCGGAGCGGAACGGACAGGGAGGCAGACGGGGACGGAGAGGAGCCTGGAACTGCTAGATGTCGACCAGCCCCATGTTGCCGCGCCCGGCGTGCGCCGCCACCTCGATCAGTCGCGCGAGCTGCCCGAGGTGCTGCGCGTCGTGGTAGGCAGCGTGGTTGAGGATACTTGCGACGGTCACGTCGCCGCCTACGGAGTGCACACCCGTGCGGGCGAGTTCGGCCTCGCCCAGCCCCTCGTACCACGGCACGTCCGAGGCCCGGAGCTCCGCGAATGTCGCGAGCAGCTCCTCCGTCGGCCGCCCGAGGAGCCCGGACGCCTGCATCGACGCCCACTCGTCCACGTTCTGGAGGATCGGGGTTCTCCTGCTCCAGCATCAGCCGGATGCGCCCGATCTGCCGCCGGTGCCCGTCGATCAGGTGCGCCACCACCGTCGAGATGCTCCAGTCGCCCGCATTCGCCTCGGGTGCCGGGGACGCCTGCCGCACCTCCTCCGGACGCCCTCCACCATCGCCCGCACCGTCGAGGGCGTCGCGCGCAGCGTAGGGAAGGTGACGGGTGTGAGGGTCATTCCTCCGCCTCCGTGCGGTAGTCGGTGACGTCGTCGCCGCGGTCGGCGGCTTCCTGGGCGATGCGGAGCAGCTCGTGACTCGTGGTGACGTCCACGAAGAACTTGCCGCACGCGTCGCAGATGTCGGAGGGGACGCCCTTCACGAGGATGATGGCGTTCAGCAGTTGGATGGGCACGGTGGTCATCCCCGTACGGGTCTCGCCCTGGTCGCACTCCTGGCAGCGCACTACCTGTCCTCGATGGGGACGTACTCTCTCGGAGCGGGGCCGGAGTACACCGTCAGCGGGCGGATGAGGATGTTGTGCTCGTACTGCTCGAGGACCTGGACGCACCATCCGGGCGTGCGGCCCACGGCGAAGATGGGGACGAAGAGGTCCTCCGGGATGCCGTGGAGGTAGTAGACGACGCCCGCGTAGAAGTCGACGTTCACGTTCACGCCCAGGCGCGCGTACGGCCTCATCGCGTCAACGACCGCTTCGAGGATGGCGTACCACTGGGGCTGGCCTTTTTCCTCGGAGAGGCGCTTCACGCCCTCGCGCATGTGGCGGGCGCGGGGGTCCTCCGTGCGGTAGACGCGGTGGCCGAAGCCCATGACCGGCTTGCGCTCGTCGCGGAGCGCCTTCACGTACGCTGCGGCGTTCTCGGGCGCGCCGATCTCCTGGGCCATGCGCATCACGTTCTCGGCTGCGCCGCCGTGCGCGGGGCCGCTGAGGGCGGCGACGGCGGCGGTGACCGCGGCGTGGAGATTCGCGTCGGTCCCGGCGACCACGCGCGCCGTGAACGCCGAGGCGTTCGAGCCGTGCTCGGCGTGGAGGATCAGGTCGAGGTCCATCAGGCGCGCCGCATCCTCGGAGGGGCGTTCGCCCTCCAGCGCCCAGAGGAAGTTGGCGGCGTGGCCGAGGTCAGGGTCGGACTCCACGGGGTCGAGGCCGTTGCGGAGCCGGTGGTGCGCGGCGACGAGGAGCGGCACCTGGCTGGTGAGGCGTACGGACTTCCGGAGGGTGGCCTCCGGCGAGTTGTCGCCCACCTCGGGGTCTGATGCGCCGAGGGCGGAGACAGCGGTGCGGAGCACCTCCATCGGGTGGGCGTCCCGCACGGCCCGCACGACGTCGAGGGCTGCGCCGGGCAGGGTGCGCGCCCCCACGAGCTCGCGCCGCCAGCGCCCGAGTTCCTCGGAGGTGGGGAGGTCGCCGTGGAAGAGCAGGTAGGAAGCCTCCTCGAACGAGGAGTGCTCCGCGAGGTCATGGATGGAGTAGCCGCGGTACCAGAGTTCGCCCGCGCGCCCATCGATGTCGCACACGGCGGAGCGATCGAAGTAGACGCCCTGCAGTCCTCGGTGGATCTGCGTGTCTCCGTCGGCGTCCGGCATCGTGGTCTCCCTCTCTCTCGCGCGAGGTTAGCAGGAACGCGGTGGAGGCCCGGTGAGCCGGGCCTCCACGAGTTCTGAGGTCCGTGACCGCCTCGACGCTAGCGATTGGCCTCCACGGCCTCGGCGAGGCGCGCCTCTGCCGCGGTAAGGAGGTCGGCGGCGCCGTCGCGAAGCAGCTCCGAGTTCATCTCCATGATCATCAGGCTGCCGACCGCGTCGCCCTGCGGCCAGAAGTGCATCTCGAGGTGCAGCTCGATCGGGATGATGAAGGCGATCGCCGTGAAGTCGAGGGCGACGCCGACGCCGTCCCTGGCGATCGTCGCGGGCTCGGTGACTTCCAACTCGGTGACGGTGATGCCCTCGGTGCCTTCCGATCCCTCGGTGAAGCTCGCCATGAAGCCTTCCTCGAAGCAGGGGCGCAGCGTCTCGGCGTTGAAGACCTTGCGGAGGGCCTCGAACCCGGCTTCGACGTCGGTGGAGTCCGCGGGCACCGACACGCTGGACTGCACCGAGCGCACGACGAGCGAGTCGCCGCCGCCCGCCTCGAAGGTGCGTTCGCCCTCGGCAAGGGCGGGCGTGTCCGCCGCATTCTCATCCCCGACGAGGTCCTCGATCGCGGCCTCGAGCTCCTGGCACGCCGCCGTGTCGCCGAACATGTCGTCCGCGTCCGGCGCGCTGTCCGCGGTGTCGCCCGCGGTGTCGTCGTCGGCGGCACTATCGGTGACGGTCCAGGTGCTGGAGGGCAGGTCCTCTTCGGTGAGGAGTCCGGCCTCGACGATCGCGGCGGCCTGCTCGGCGGTGAGCGGCTCGTCCGCGCTGTCCGAGCAGGCGAGGGCGAACAGCGCAGCGAGGGCTGCGCCGGCAAGCAACAGGGGACGACGCATGGGGTCTCCGGTTCGTGGTGGGGAAGGACGCTGGCGGATTAGACACGAAGCGCCGTCCACGCGCCACTGGCGTGGTGTCACCGCCGGCGAGGCGAGCGCCCTCGGTCGCTTGGCGCGCTAGCTGATGCCGCTGAGGGTCACGCTGATGCCGTTGATCGCGTCCCACACGGCCTCGGCGAGGAAGGGGCCCGGCCCGATCTGGTTCGTCCCGGTGGAGAGCAGCGACATCACCACGAGCCACGCGGCGAAGCCCAGGAGGTTCGCCGCCATCACAACGGAGCCACCTCGGCCGACCGTCCGCTCGATAGCGATGTGGGTGGCTCCCGCCCACGCGACGAGTGCGAGGACGCCGATGCCGAACCCGATGGGGGTGATCACCATCGCGAGGCCGATGACGAGGACGCCGGAGGCGAACCCGGCGGTCCGGATGAGCTGCTCCACCTGCACCGTGATCCCGGCGAGCTGGCGCAGCGCGAGGTAGACGATCAGCAGCCACACCAGCCAGCCCACGAACCCGAAGATCGTCCCCAGGAGCACGGTCTTCAGGAAGACGGAGCCGGTGTCCCCCAGGTCGGAGACGAACCACCACAGCCACCCACCCAGCCCGAGGGCCAACAGCCCCACGACCGTGACGCCGACGGCGGGAAGTGTCGCCGAGGACTCATAGCGGAGTTCGTCGTAGACGCGGTCGTCCAGCATCGCGAGACGGCGGAGGCGGGAGAGCGTGTCGGTGAGCAGGGGTGGCATGAAGGCTCCTCGGCTGAGGCGTGCTGGTAGGTCGTGCCGGGGAGTCGCGACAGCTTACGTGAGGGGACGCTTGCTGGGCATCCCCGCCCGCCGGGGGTAGCGGTCGTCGAGGGCCCCCTCGCGCCGCACGAGGAGCACCGTCTGTGGCGGCGCCCCGGGCGCCACCGGAAGCGCGACGGGCTCGAGGGCGACCCCACCGAGCGCCTCGATCGCGGCGTGCGCCTCGGTGAGTTCGTCCAGCGCACGGCTCCCCTTCGGCGCGGCCAGGACGCCACCGTCCCGCAGCAGCGGCAGGGCGTACTCCACCAGTACCGGCATCGCGGCGAGGGCGCGCGCCACGACGAGGTCGCACGAGGCGCGCAGCGCGGGGTTCCGCCCGGCGTCCTCGACGCGCTCCGCGACCACCTCGACCCCCGTCAGTCCGAGGGCGTCGACGGCAACGCGGAGGAACTCGGCGCGCTTCTGGTTCGACTCCACGAGGACGAGGGATAGGGCCGGCTCCGCGATCCGCATCGGCAGTCCCGGGAAGCCTCCCCCGGGTCCGAGGTCCGCGATCCGCGCGGGGATGCCCTCGGCCAGCACGCCGGCACCGCGGAGCGCCTGGAGCAGCGCGAGCGACTCCCCGAAGTGGCGGTGCTGGGCCTCGACGGGGTCGGCGATCGAGGTGAGGCCGGCGCGCTCGTTCCACTCGAAGACCAGCGCGAGGTAGCGCTCGAACGTCGCGAGCGCGTCGTCGTCGAGCGACAGCCCGAGGCGGTCGAGGTCCTCGATGAGGGGGGCGAGCACGGAGGTCGGAGCGGGTTCGGTCACGCGTCCTCTTTCACGGTCGTGCACGCGCCGCCAGGATCTGAAATTCGAGCAGCGACCCGCTGGCGTTGACACCTCGCGCGGTGTGCAACGTAGACTGAATTCGGCGCGTATCCCGACGTCGACAGCGCCAGCACCTGTCACAGGATAGGTACGACGGAACCGAGGCAGGAGGCCCCCGGTGGCGGAGCCTGTAACCGCGAGCGAGGCGCTCGCCCACTTCGAGGGCTTCATGGCTACCGAGCCGGAGAAGCTGCGCGAGGAGCTGCCGGTGATCCGGGAGTTCCTGGAGGCGTACGGCCTCGATCAGCCGCTCGCCGACCTCGACGGTGAGTTCGTGACGTCCTACGTGCGCGAGGTCTCGCCGGAGAACCCGAGCGACCTCGAGGGCCTGCGCGCGTTCCTCGCGTACTGCTCGCGCCTCGCGTTCACCTCCAACAACCTCGTGCCGTACCTGCAGCTCGGGCCCACCGCCGGTGGCGCTCGCGCGGGCGGGGCGGCCGCCGAGCTCGGCGGCAAGGCGTTCTACGTCACCCTCGATGGCCTGCGTCGCCTGGAGGCGCAGCTCGAGGAGGAGAAGGGGAAGCGCCCCGACATCGCGCAGAAGCTGCGCGAGGCGATGGCCGACAAGGACTTCCGGGAGAACGCCCCCCTCGATGCCGCACGTGATGAGCAGGCCCACCTGGAGATGCGCATTCGCGATTTGGAGAGCAAGCTCCGGAGCGCGGTGATCATCGACGAGGAAGCGAAGGCCGGTCGCGCGAACGTGGGTTCCGTGGTGAAGCTGATGAACCTTAAGACCAACGGCGAGCAGGAGTTCACCCTGGTCCCGCAGAACGAGGTGGACCCGAAGTCTGGGCGCATCTCGATCGACTCGCCCGTCGGCATGGCGGTGATCAACCATGGCCCCGGCGAGGAAGTCACCGTGAACGCCCCCTCCGGGCCGATCCGCTTCAAGATCGTGGACGTCAAGGGATAGCCGTCTGACCGCACCGCCGCCCGCTGGCACCGCTGGAGCCCCCGTGATCGATGCACGGGGGCTCGCGAAGCAGTACGGCGACCTGACCGCGCTGGGCGGCGTCTCCTTCGCGGTCCAGCCCGGCGAGATCTTCGGCATCCTCGGCCCCAACGGTGCCGGCAAGACCACGCTCGTCGAGATCCTCGAAGGCCTCACGAAGCCCTCGGCGGGTGACGCGACTGTGCTCGGCTACGACCTCCGCACCCAGACCGTGGAGGTGAAGCGCCGCGTGGGCGTGCAGCTCCAGGCCTCCTCCTACCACCAGTACCTCACGCTCCGCGAGATCCTCGACCTCTTCGGGTCGTTCTACCCGAGGTCGGCGGGGGCGGGGGAACTGCTGGCGCGCGTCCATCTGGAGGACCGCGCGGACGCGAGGATCTCGCACCTCTCCGGCGGCATGCAGCAGCGCTTCTCGATCGTCGCGGCGCTGGTGAACGAGCCGGACCTCGTCTTCTTCGACGAGCCGACGGCGGGCCTCGACCCGGACGCGCGACAGGACCTCTGGCAGATCGTCCGCGAGGTGCGCGAGGCCGGTGCCACGGTCGTGCTGACCACGCACTACATGGAGGAAGCGGAGACGCTGTGTGACCGCGTCATGCTGATGAACGCGGGCCAGATCGCCGCGCTGGACACGCCGCCCGGCCTCGTCCGCTCCATGAACGCCCCGTACCGCATCCGCATGACCACCCGTGATCCCCTCGACCTCGCGGCAGCTCGGGCAATTCCCGGCACCTCCGAGGTTGAACCTGCCGCCGAGGGCGGCCTGCACGTGACGCAGCTCCGTGCGGAGGACGCGCCTCGGACGGTGGCGGCGCTCACCCGTCTCGCGGAGGGCGTGTCCACCGAGGTCGTCGACCTCGTCGTGCTGCCGGCGACGCTGGAGGACGTGTTCCTCTCCGTCACCGGACGAGGACTGAGCGGCTGATGCGGCCACTCTTCGGCGCCAGCCTGAAGATGCTGCTGCGGGACAAGCAGGCCCTGTTCTGGGCGCTGATCTTCCCCATCCTCTTCCTCGGCGTGTTTCGCCTCTTCTCATTCGACTCCTTCGGGACGACGGACCTCCTCGTCTCGATCGAGGACGCCCAGGATCCCGCTCAGGCGACCCTCCTCGATGCCCTCGGAAGCGTCGACTTCATCGAGCTGGAGGTCGCGGACGCGCCCCTCGATCTCCCGGGCGCCGAAGCACTGATCGAGGACGACGACGCGGACGCGGTGCTGGTGGTCTCGCCGGGCATGACGCCGGATCAGGCCGTGCAGGCCACGCTCGTCCACGACATCAACGACCCCATCGGCGCGTCCACCACCGAGGCCACGGTCTCCTCGGTCGTCACGGGCGTGAACCTCGAGCTGCTCGGCGGCAACCCACCGATCGAGTTCGCGACCGCCCGTGTCGGCGACGAGGACGAGACCACGTTCTTCGAGTTCCTCGGCCCCGGCATCATCGGCATGGGCCTGATGAACTTCGCCACCATCAGCCTCGCCGGCTCCCTCTCGCGCTACCGGGAGGAGGGCGTCCTCCGCCGCATCCGGGCCACGCCGCTGGAGCCGTGGAAGTTCTTCGCCTCGGTCGTGCTGGCCCACCTCGCGCTCGCCGCGATCCAGGTGCTGATCCTGTCCGTAGTCGCGGAGCTCCTCGGCGCCAACGTCCTCCGAGGCGGCCCGATGTTCCTGATCCTTGCCGTCCTCGGCACGGTGATCTTCCTGAACCTCGGGGTGATCGTGGCGGGCACGGTGCACGGCCGCGGGGCCGTGGAGGGCGCCGCGAACGCGATCACCCTGCCGATGATGTTCCTCTCGGGTACGTTCTTCCCCGTGAGCCAGCTCCCGGAGCCGGTGCAGGTCGCCGTCCAGATCCTCCCGCTCACGCACCTCCTGACCGCGATGCGTGCGCTCGTCGAGGGCGAGTCCATCGCCACGCAGTGGGTGCACCTCCTCGTCCTCGCGGCCTGGATTGCCGGCACCTTCGTCGTCGCGCGCCTCACCTTCCGCTTCGACAACCGATAGCCAGTCCCGAGGGTCTCGGCGGGCCGACGATCCTCGGATACGGATGCTCACCCCGACCCGACCCCGGGATCGGCCCGTCCCCCTTGAGGGGGGAGGGCGGGGGTGCGGGTGAAGCGCCGCGTAAGCAACGCGGCATCAGCTCAAGACAAGGGGACGAGCGCGACGGAGCCCGAGCAACCTCGAGGTGCGGTTACAGGATCAGCGTGTCGCCGACCATCGCGAAGAAGAGGGCGGCGAGGTAGAGCGTGGACGTGCGGAACATTGCCTTCGTCCCCTCCAGCCCTCGGCCGCGGTACATCTTGAGCGACGCCGCGATGAACGCCACGCCGCCGACAACGGCGGCGGCGAAGTAGATCCACGCGAGCTCTGCGACGGCGCCGAAGATGAGCGTGAGCATCACGGTGGCCACCGCGTAGAGCAGCGTCTGGCGGCGTGTCTCATGCTCGCCCAGGACCACCGGCATCATCGGGATCCGAGCGTTGCGATAGTCCGGCTCCAGCCGGATCGCCAGCGCCCAGAAGTGCGGGGGCTGCCAGAAGAACACGATCGCCCAGAGCAGCAGCCCCTCGATCGTCACGGAGTCAGTGATGGCGGCCCAGCCGATCAGGGGTGGGAGGGCGCCCGCGACGCCGCCCACCACCGTGTTGTGCACGGTCCGGCGCTTCAGGTACATGCTGTACGGCACGACGTAGAAGAAGAACGCGCCGACGGCCAGCAGCGCCGACGTGCCGTTCATCGTGAGCCACAGCCACGGCCCGGACGCGAGGCCCATCGCGAGGCCGAAGATCAGCACGTGACGCTCCGGGACGCGTCCCGAGGGGATCGGGCGGTTCCTCGTGCGGCGCATCAGCCCGTCGATGTCGCGGTCGATGTACATGTTCAGGGCGCCCGCGCCGCCGGCGGCGAACACCCCGCCGAGGAGTGTCGCGAGCACGGGGCCCCAGCCGGGCCAGCCCCGCTCGGCGAGCACCATCGCCGGGGCGGTGGTGACCAGCAGCAGGAGCATGATCGAGGGCTTCGTGAGGATGAAGTAGTCGCGGAGCAACCGTCCGAAGGAGGGATACGGCCTCGACGCGATCGCTCCGCCCGTGCTGGTGGGGAGGTTGGGGAGCGAGTGCGGGGCGTCCACGGTGGTCACTTTTCGTCCTACAGCAGGCTGCCCGGCATCGGGGCCTGCGGGTTGGTCATCCTACGAGTTCGTCGTGCCACGAGCGGGAGCACCGCCCGAGGCGCCGGGCGCACCGCGGAGGTCGCGCGACGCCGGGGCCGTGACGCCCTCGGACGCCGCGAGGCGCTCCTCGAGGTGCTCGATCTCGCGGTGGAGGGAGCGGATGCGCGCCTGCAGGGTGAGCAGGTAGATGAAGAGCGCGGCCCAGAACACGGCGAAGCCGGCGAACAGGTACTCGATGTTGTCCATCAGGCGATCTCCCGGTGGTCGATCTCGGCGCGGAGGGCGCTCGTGCGTTGGGCAGCGCGCTCCGTCTCCGTTTGCAAGACGATCAGCCACGCGGCCAGGGCGGCGATGGCGATAAACCCGAGGGCGAGGACGGCGAGCATTTCCGTGGGCAGCGCGGGGGTCGGCTGGAACACGATCGGCTGCGGGTGCAGGGTGCGCCACCAGCGCACGGACATCTGGATGATCGGGATGTCCGCCACCCCGATGATCGCGAAGATCGCTGTGTACCGCGCGGCCTGCTCGTCCAGCGGCCCGGCCACGGACCGCGCGAGGAGGTAGGCGGAGTAGATCAAGAACAGCACGAGGGTGGCGGTCAGCCTCGCGTCCCAGGTCCAGTAGACGCCCCAGATGGGCTTCCCCCAGATCGCGCCCGTGGCCAGGGCCATCCCGCAGAGGAACACGCCGACCACCGCGGCGCCCCGCGCGAGGGCGTCCCAGCGGATGTCGCGCTTCCAGAGGAACATCACGGACGCGAACGCCGTGACGGAGAACGCCAGGTACATGATCACGGCGGACGGGACGTGCAGGTACATGAGGCGCTGCACCTCGCCCTCGATGATCTCGCGGGGAGCAGCGACGAGCGCGCCCACGATCATCGCCATCATCGCGATGCCGGTGACGGGCGGCAGGACGCTCCAGCGCCAGTCGTAGACGCGCAGGAGGAGCGTGCTCACTGCTCGGCCCTCATTGTTCTGCCGCAATCGGGAACAGCAGGACGGCGGCCAGCGTCGACCAGATCGCGAAGACGAGCAGCAGCAGCATCCACGGTGCGGTCCCGGCCTCGAGCCCGAGGGACGCGCCCGTGGCGCGGACCGCGCCGATCAGCAAGGGGACCAGCAAGGGCAGGGAGAGGACCGGCAGCAGGACTGAACGACCGCGCACGTGACCACCCATCGTGGCAAGGAGCGTGGTCAACGAGACATAACCAACGGTCCCGATGACAACGATGCCAAGCAACTCAGGGGTAAGCAACCCCACATCAAAGAGGATAGTCGCGAGGACGAGTTGGGAACACTCGATGATGAGCAGGGCGATGAGGTTCGCCGTGAGTTTGCCGAGGAAGATGGTCGTGGCGCCCACCGGCGAGAACAGCAGGGCGTCGAATGTGCCGTCGTCGACCTCCTCCTGGAACGACTGGCCGGCCGCGAAGACGCCGGCGAACAGGAACGTGGTCCACAGCACGCCCGGCAGCAGCGGACGCACGTCCCCCGTGGCGAGGTCGAACGCGAACGAGTAGGTGAGTACCGCGATCGTCGAGAACGCCATCGCGGAGAGCCACGCCGCCCGGTTGCGCCACGCAAGCCGCAGATCCTTCGCCACGACGGCGGTCAACGAGGTCACGGGAGGGCGCTCATGCCGGCGTTCCCTCGGTGGCCAGGCCCACGCTCGAGGTGTCCTCGACGAGCCGTCCGCGCTCCAGCCGCACGATGCCCGAGGCCCACGCGCCGATGTGGTCGATGCGGTGGGTGGCGGCGAGGACGGTGAGGGCGGGCCGCGCGAGGGCGATCTCGTCGAGGAGTGCGACGCCCTCCGGGTCCAGTCCCGTCTCGGGCTCGTCCGCGAGCAGGACCGCCGGGTCGTGGATCAGCGCACGGGCGAGCGCGAGGCGCTGGTGGTAGCCGCGCGAGAAGATCGCCGTCGGCTCGTGGCGGCGCAGCCAGAGGCCCACCTGCCGCAGGATCTCCTCGATCCGCGCGTCGGCGTCCGCCACGTCGTAGATGCGCGCGAAGAAGCGCAGGTTCTCCAGCGGTGTGAAGTCCTCGTACAGCATCGGGCTGTGTCCGAGGACCCCGACGGCGCGCGCGGCCTCGGGGGAGGGCCCCGGGTGACCGTCGATGCGGAACGACCCGGAGGTCGGCGTGAGCAGCCGGGACAGCATCTTGAGCAGCGTGGTCTTGCCTGCCCCGTTCGATCCGAGCAGTGCGGTCTTCGACCCGGCCGGCAGCGCGAGGTCCACGTCCCGCACGACGGTGACGCCCCCGTACTTCCTCGTCAGTGCGGTGGCCTCGAGGGCGATCGGCACGTCGGGAGGAGACGCGGTCACGCCGCAGCCTGCCGTCCTCGCGTGACCGCGTACGCGCCGGCCGCGCCCACCACTGCGAGGGCGACCGCGCCCGCGATGAGGCTGCCGGGCGGCTCCGTGAGCGGGTTGCGGTTCAGCGACGGCGCGAGGCCGCTCATCCGCAGGACGAGGCTGTCGCCGGGCGCGGCGTCCTCGAGGACAAAGGTGTGGAGGGTGACCTCCGTGCCGTCCTCCAGCGTGCCGGAAGCGTGGTCTCCCTCGCGGCCCGCGCCCTGCACCTCCACCGTGTCGACCCAGTCCTCGGGAATCTGGACACGGATGACGTCGGCGGCGAATGGGACGGTGACACGGAGGACGTACTCGTCCTCCGTGGGGTCGTAGCCGATCTGGTAGGCGCTCCCGAGGATCGTGCTCTCGCCCGGCGGGATCGGTGTGTTCGCGACCAGGAGGCTCTCCTCCTGCGTCACCGGCCCGCGCAGCGTCTCGCCCTCGGCGCTGGTCGTGCCCTCCGGCACGGGGATGCGGATCGTCGCGCCCGAGGAGCTGCCGACGTAGGTGCGGTCGGCGTCGGTCAGCAGCGTGTCGGTGCGCTGGAGGACGATCTCGCCGTTCGTCCAGTCGACGCGGGTGACCGAGGCGCTCACGCCCGCGATGCGGACGCCCTCGGGCGAGTCGGTGCTGGCGTAGACGGTGGGGAGGGTGGCTTCGACCTCTGGCTGCTCCGCGGTGACGGCGACCGGGACCTCGCCGAGGTACTGGACGCCCTCGTACGTGACGGTCGGCAGGTAGCGGCGCTCGGGATCGATCGGCACGTCGAGGCGGACCGTGTCGCCTTCGACGGTGGCGTCCTGCGTGCCCTCCACCTCCGAGGCGACGAGGACGATGAACTGGACGCGGAGGTCGTCCGAGAGCGTCGCACCCGCTGTGCCGAGCTCGATCGTGCCCGTGATCACCCCCTGCGCCTCGCCGGGGGACTGCGCGGCTGCCGCACTCGTGTTCAGCACGAGGACGCCGAGGGCCACCGCGAGGAGGGCGAGGAGTGAGCCGGCGCGCTTCATCGGCCGTCCGCCGATTCGCCGAGGTCGCGGAGGGCGTCCGTCACGGCGCGGAGGCGCTGGCCCAGCGCGCGGCGCGCCTCTACGCGGTCGTCCGCGGTGATGCGGCCGGCGAGGGCGTCCTCCTCCACCTCCCGGAGCTCATCGAGGATCGCCTGGCGCTCGGCACGGAGGTCG
>JALOAM010000143.1 GCA_023228765.1 Dehalococcoidia bacterium | reverse complement strand
TGTGCTCGTCGACCTCGACGCGCTCGGTGTGCTCGCTCTGACCGCGCTCGAGTCGGTCGCTCATGCTCGCTTCCCCTTCCGCGCGCCCCGCTGGGTGGAGGGCTGTTCGAGGTCGTCTTTCATCTGCGCCACCGCCGCCTGCCAGTAGCGGTCCACCTCCGCGCGGACGCGGGCGAGGCCCTCCGGCGAGACGCGGTAGATCCGGCGGCGGCCCTCCGCGCGCACCGTGACGAGGCCCGCGTCCAGCAGCACCCGCAGGTGCTGCGACACCGACGGCTGCGGCAGCCGCAGCGACGCGACGAGGTCCGAGACCGCGCGTTCGCCCTCGACGAGCCGGTCGAGGATCGCGCGGCGCGTGGGCTCGGCGAAGGCGGCCATGACGCTGGGGGCTCTGGAGGCGTCGGTCGTCATGAGGAGAGTGTAGCGCGGTCACATGCGTCTGTGCTTATATAAATCGTAACGCATGTATTGGACGCATGTCAGGAGCACCACATGGACCCATCGATCCTCACCCCGTACGCCACGCCGCCACACGCCATCGTCCCGATGGTCGTCGAGAACGGCCCGCGAGGAGAGCGGGCGTACGACATCTACTCGCTGCTGCTGAAAGAGCGCGTCGTCTACCTCGGACAGCCCGTGGAGTCCCAGATCGCGAACTCGATCGTGGCGCAGCTGCTCTGGCTCGACCGCGAGGACTCCGAGCGGGACATCTCGCTGTATGTGAACTCCCCGGGCGGGGAGGTGTACGCCGGGATGGCGATCATCGACACGATGAACCTGATCCGCGCGGACGTGTCCACGATCGCGGTGGGCTTCAGCGCCTCCATGGGCACGGCGATCCTCGCGGCCGGCGCGAAGGGCAAGCGATACGCGCTGCCGAGCGCCACCATCCACCAGCACCAGGCCCTGGGCGGCGCGCAGGGCCAGACCCGCGACGTGGAGATCCACACGAACGAACTCCTGAGGATGAACCAGCGCCTCCGCGAACTCCTCGCCGAGCGCACCGGCAGGACCGTCGAGGAGATCGCGCGGGACTTCGACCGCGATCGCTTCATGGACGCGTACGAGGCGAAGGAGTACGGCCTCGTGGACGAGGTCCTCGCTGGCTCCGCCCTCGCCGAGCCGCGGCGCAAAGCGGGGTTCGAGGTGGGCGCTCCCACCAGTTGAGGATGCCGCGTTCGTGATCACTTCGTGGTGGGAGCATGGCGTTAGCACCTGCTTCACAGGATGGACGCTTGAGCGGGATAGACTTTCGATCAGAACCCACCACGGAGTGAACGAACGAATGAACAACCTCAAGACCGCCGTGCTCCTCACCACCCTGAGCGGGCTCCTGATCGCGCTCGGCGGCATCTTCGGCGGGACGAGCGGGGCGGCGATCTTCTTCGTCATCGCCCTGGCGATGAACTTCGGTTCGTACTGGTTCTCCGCGGACATCGTCCTGAAGACGACCGGCTCGAAGGAGCTCCAGCGCGACCAGGACCCGCAGCTGTTCGCGATGGTCGAGGAGATCTCGCAGGCTGCCGGCATGCCGATGCCCCGCGTCTACGCGATGGAGTCGATGCAGCCAAACGCCTTCGCCACGGGCCGCAGCCCGGAGAAGGCCGCCGTCGCCGTGACCGCCGGCATCCGCCAGCTGCTTTCCGAGCGTGAGCTCCGCGCCGTGCTCGCCCACGAGCTGGCGCACGTGAAGAACCGGGACGTCCTCACCTCCTCGATCGTCGCGGCGATCGCGTCGGCGATCTCGATGATCGCGTGGATGGGGATGTTCTTCGGCGGCGGTGACCGCCGGAACGGTGCCGCGGGCCTGCTCGCGGTGATCGTCGCCCCGATCGCGGCGACCCTCATCCAGCTCGGCATCTCGCGCTCGCGCGAGTTCCAGGCAGACGCTGACGGCGCCGAGATCTCCGGGGACCCCGAGGCCCTCGCGAGCGCCCTCCAGCGGATCGAGATGGGCGCACGCCGGATCCCGATGAACGTCCCCGAGTCCACGGCGCACCTGTTCATCGCCAACCCCTTCGCCGGCCTCCGCGGCGCGAAGCTCCTCTCCACGCACCCCCCCACCGAGGAGCGCGTGGCGCGGCTAATGCGACGAGCGCAGCGGCAGTAGGCGACCCTCGCCCTTCTCCTGGTCTCTCGTCTCTGTCCTCCGACCTCTGTCCTCTGACCTCTGACCTCTGACCCCCTCTCCCGGTTTCGGGAGAGGGTTGGGGTGAGTGCCCCTTCCGGATCTGCTCCACAACGCCGGAGGGGGACACTTACGCCCGCGCCGGAGTGGGCCCTCACCCCCGGCCCCTCTCCCGAAACCGGGAGAGGGGAGTCCGAGCCGGAGGGGAACGGGAGTCGGAAGCGGAGTCGGGCGAGGACAGTAGCGAGCCCTCCGCTCGGATATGCCACCATCGAGAACATGGTCACCATCAGCGTCCTCGTCACGATCGCGATCCCCGAGGCCTCTTCGCTGAAGGAGAAGCGCGCGGTCATCCGATCGCTGGTCGAGCGGCTGCGGTCGAGGATGCACGTGAGCGCCGCCGAGGTGGGCGACCAGAACTACGTGAGCCGGGCGCAGGTGGGGTTCGCGGTGGTCTCGGGAGACCTCGCGGCGGCGCGATCGGTGGTCGAGGCGTGCCAGCGCTTCATCGACGACCACCTCCTCGGACGTGGTGAGGTGATCGACGCCGTCGAGGACGAAGTGATGCTGGGATAGCAGGTCGCCCCCGGGTCTCCCTCAGTCCACGCGCAGGCCGAGGAACCTCGCGGCGTTCGTGCCGAGGATGGCGTCGCGCGCGGCGTCCCCGTGACGCGAGGGCAGCGCGGCGCGGGCCTCGGCGAGATCGAGGGCCTGCGGGCGGAGGGGGTAGTCCGAGCCCCAGGCGATGCACTCCGCACCGATGAGGTCGATGGCGGTGGCGAAGACGGCGGGCGCGTAGAGGTAGGCGCTGGCTGCGGTGTCCACGAGCAGGCGGTCCTCCTGCAGGAGACGCGCGACCTCCGGCATGAGCGCGAAGAACGGGAGGCCGGCACCCCAGTGCGCGGCGATCACGCGCGCCTCCGAGGATGCCTCGAGCACGCGGAGGACGCCGCCGGCGGTCAGCCCACCGGTCTTCCCGGGGTACTCGTGGCCCGTGTCCTCCGAGCAGTGCACGAGCAGCGGGCGGTCGACGAGCGGGAACGCCGAGGGATCACCGAGTCGCACCTCGCCGATGCCGGCACAACCGGGAGACGCCTCGAACGTGGGGCCGAAGGCGACGATCGCGCCGTCCGACTCCGCCGCGACACGCCCGAGGTAGTCGGCGTGCTCCTCGGCGAGCGCGGGGTCAGCCCACCAGAAGCCGCACGCGACCGACACGTCCACACCCGCGTCTCGCATCGAGGCGCGGAGGTCCTCGGCGGTCGCCATCCTCGCGCGGTCGTCCGCGTACATGACGCCGAACTGCGGATCGTGGGCGGCGAGGCGGGCACGGTCGCGGATGAAGGCGGGCGGGAAGATGTGGGTGTGGATATCCACAATCATGGCCGGGATCGTACAGTGGCGTCATCGGTAGCGGCGGCGGGGGCATCCAGGCGAGCGCGGCGAGGGCCGGGCTCGACCTTCGGGTTTGCCTCATGGCTCAACTCCCTCGCGATTCGTACACTTCCTACTCCTCCGTGGCGGCCGAGGGCTTCGACGCGCCCCCCCGCGCCCCGCGTCGCGGCGCTGCTGACGCACGCCGCGACGACGATGACGTCGAGAGCATTGAGGGCTACGCACCGCCGAGGACCTCGCGGTGGCGGATGCTGCGCGGGCCGCTGCTGCTCGCGCCGATCTGCCTCGGACTGATTGCCGTCACCTGGCTCGCCTGGACGCCCGTGCTCGACGCCGTCGCGGAGGGCGCCACCACGCTCGCGGGACGCGAGGGCGACGGGCAGACGCAGGTCACCGCGACGGTCGCGTTCGGGGCGGCCGCCGTCCTCGGGTTCGTGGTCGCCTGGTGGCGTGGCACGCACCCTCGGCGAGCGGTGCGCCTGTCTGACGACCGTGGGACGATGGCCGTCGACGCGATCGCAGGCCAGTTGCGCGCCTCGTTCCTGGAGATCGACGAGGTCCGCGACGCCGAGGTACGCGTCGAGAACCGGGGCCGGCGCGGCGGACGAAGCCGGGTGCGCGTCCACACGCGGATCCGGGTCTCCGCCGAAGCACGCATCGACGACGTCCTCGACGAGGTCGACGACGCGACGGAGTGGCTGGTGCGCCACCGCCTGGGCCTGCGGCTCTCCGAGCCCCCGCTGGCGGACGTGAAGTACGACGAACTCGACCTGCGGACGACGCGCCCCCACGTGGAGCGCCATCGCACGGGCCGAGCAATGCAGCCGGACGATGAGGACGCATGACGGACGAGCAGGAACGCACGCCCGAGGACGGCACCGACGGTGCTGACGGCACTGACAGCACCGAGGTCGCGGCCGAGCAGCCAGGACCGACGGTGGAGCCGCAGGCCGAGCTAGCGCCCGAACCAGCCGGGGAGCCGGAGCCGCAGGCGACGCGCATGGAGCCCCCTCGCGCGTTCGATGACGAGGCCGAGCCCGCGCCCACCGAGGACGACACCACCGCCGAGGACGCTGCCGAGTCCGAGCCGGAGCCCGAGGTGGTCGCGGAGGGTGTCGAGCCAGACGCAGCCGAGGCGTTCGAGGACCTCGATCAGCTGCCGTCGCTGCTGGAGGCGCTCCTCTTCGTAGCCGACCACCCGATCGACGTGCCGTACCTCTCGCGCGCCGTGGACGTGTCGCAGGCCCGGGTGGAGCGCGCCCTCGACCAGCTCGCGGACGCCCTCCGCGACGCCGGACGGGGCATCCGCCTGCAGCGCGGCCCCGCCGGCGTGCAGCTCACCAGCGCGCCCGAGGCGGCCGCGTTCGTCGAGCGGTTCCTCGGCCTCGAGGCCAGCCGGCGGCTCTCGACGGCCGCGCTCGAGACCCTCGCGATCATCGCCTACCGGCAGCCCATCACCCGCGGCCAGATCGACACCATCCGAGGCGTGTCCAGCGACGGTGCCGTCGCCACCCTCCGCGCGCGCGACCTCATCGAGTCGGCGGGCCACGCCACCGGCCCCGGCCGCCCGACGCTGTTCCGCACCACTGCGCGCTTCCTGGAGCACTTCGGCCTCGAGCGGCCGGGCCAGCTCCCGCCGCTGCCCGAGGACATCGACCTCCCGCCCTCCGAGATCCAGGCCACCCTCGGCCTCGACGAGGCGACGATCGCGGAGGCGCTCCGTCCGCGCGACCCGGAGCCGGCGGAGGACGCCTCCATCGAAGGCGACACCGAGGCAGCCGACGACACTCCTACGCCGGAGGACGAGGCCCTCGACGAGATCGTGCAGGCGGTAGCCGCCTCCGAGGCGGCGGGTATCGAGATCTCCTCGGACATCGCGGTGCTCTCTGCCGCCGCGGAGCACGCCTTCATCGCCTCCCGCGACCGCACCGAGGCGGAGGACGACGCCGACGAGGGGCCCGAACCCGACGACGTCGAGGACTAACCTTCCCCACGGGACAAGTGGGGAGGTCAGCCCATGCGCCTCTTCGTCGCGATCGCCGCACCGCCGTCCTGGCGTGACCACGGCGAGGGCATCCAGCAGGCCCTTCCTGAACGGCGGAGGCGGACGCTGCGCTTCGTGCATCCCGACGAGATGCACATCACCCTGCGCTTCATCGGCGAGGTCGAGGACGCCGAGGTGCCTGCGCTCCGGGACGCCCTCGCGCAGCACCTGCCGCCGGTGGACATCGAGCTCCGCCTCGGGCGGGTGGGGACGTTTGGCGGGCCGGCGCGCACCTCCGTGATGTGGCTCGGGATCGAGGGCGACCTCGACGGACTGGGAGCCCTCCACCGCCGCACGGATGACGCGGTGGGCGAGGCGCTCGGGCTGATCGCGGAGGAGTCGTACACGCCCCACCTCACGCTCGCGCGCGTCCGCAACCGCGTCACCGCCGAGGAACGCCGCGCCATCGCCGACCTCGCACGGGGGATCCAGGTGCCACCGGAGCCGTTCCAGGCCCGCGAGGCGATCCTCGTGCGCTCCCATCTCGGCGACGGCCGTCCGCGCTACGAGACGCTGGCCACGTACCGATAGCCGCCAAGGACGGCAATTCGACCACCTCTGCCGGAACTCTCAACGGCTTGGCCGGTTCGTGGCCGGTTGGGGCTTGAAACCCTTCCCCCAAACGGCGTAGCGTGCAGCTCAACCCGGAGAACGCGTCATCCGCACCACGAAGGAGGAGCGAGATGCACGGGATCGAAGGACATGACCCGGACGGGTCGTCATGCACTCCCCTGAGAACACGCCGCGGCTTGGCCCGCGGCGATTGTGTTTTCTGGGCGATCTCCGGACGCCACCCTCGGCGTCCGGTTGCCCGGACGGCTGCAAGGTTCGAGGAGGACCGATGCACTCAGGAATGATCGGCAAGATCGAGAAGGCACGCCGCTACGCGGAGGACCCCTCCCGCTTCGCGGTGCAGACGCTGAGCGTCACCGTGCGCGGGAACAACGGTGACCACGAGGTCTCCTATGACGGCGCCCGCTGGAGTTGCGGGTGCGAGTTCTTCGAGCGCCAGCGCGCTTGCGCCCACACGATGGCCCTGGAGCTGATGCTGGGCCAGATGGTCCCGACCGAGTCCGAACGACCCACGGTCGCCGCGTAGCCACGCGCTACGCACCAGCACGAGAGCCCGCCTTTCGGCGGGCTCTCTCTTCTGGCTCTTCTGCGCTCATACCGTCCGAGGTCAGAGTCGGACGGGGCCCTCACCCCCGGCCCCTCTCCCGAAACCGGGAGAGGGGAGGCAGAGTCTGATGCCCTACTCGGCGACGTAGTCGCCGGACTTCCCGCCTGACTTCTCCACCAGGCGCACGGCCTCGATCTGCATCGAGCGCTCCACGGCCTTGCACATGTCGTACACGGTGAGGGCGGCGATGCTCACGGCGGTCAGCGCCTCCATCTCCACCCCGGTCTGGCCGCTCACGCGCACCGTCGCCTCGATCTCGACGCCGGCGCCGTCCTCGGAGGGTCCGAGGTCAACGGAGATGCCGCTCACGGGGAGGGGATGGCAGAGCGGGATCAGCTCGTGGGTGCGCTTCGCCGCCATGATCCCCGCGATGCGGGCCGTCGCCAGCACGTCGCCCTTCGGCGCGCGTCCTTCGAGGATCATCGCGAGCGTCGCGGGCTGCATCGCCACGCGCCCGCGGGCCGTTGCCTGCCTCGATGTCACGTCCTTGGCTGAGACATCCACCATCCGAGCGTGACCGTGCTCGTCGAGGTGGGACAGCCGGAGTTCGTCCGAATTCGGGTTCGCCATGATGCGAGGATAGTCCGCGCGGGTGTCCTGGCGGAGTACGCTGCGCGATACGCAGCAAGTCCCTCGGCGATACGCCGTGGGCAGAGGGGTCGGTATGTCGATGCTCAAGAAGGTCTTTGGCCTGTTCGGTCAGAACGGCCGCGACGCCCAGGCGATCACGGAGGGGCGCGGCGAACAGGTCGCCAAGCGCCGCGGCCGCCAGGTCGCCACGAAGCACGCGCCGGGTGGCGCGACCGGCCGCCGCATCGTCGGCAAGCTGTTCAAGTAATCGTCCTCCCTCTGCCCAACTCCCCCGCGAGGGGGGAGGGGCCGGAGGCGTAGGTTCGTTCGGAGCCCGCCGCCTACCCGCCGATGAAGGACATCTCCACCCGCTGGAGGTCGCCCGTGGCGCTGGTGCGCGCCTCGGAGTAGCGGTCCGTGCGGGCGTGCCAGAGTGCGTCGATGAGGGCGCCGAGCTCCTCGTCGGTGGCGTGCGCGCGGAGGGGGGCGCGGAAGTCCGTGCCGCCCGAGGCGAACAGGCACGTGTAGATGCTGCCGTCGGCGGAGAGGCGGGCACGGGTACAGCTGCCGCAGAACGGCTGCGTGACCGAGGTGATGAAGCCCACCTCGCCTGAGCCGTCGCGGTAGGCGTAGCGGCGGGCGACCTCGCCGGCGTAGTTCGCCTCCAGCGGTTCGAGGCCGAACTCCGCGTCGAGGCGCTCGACCAGCTCGGCGCTCGGGACCACCTCGTCGAGCCGCCAGCCGTTCGTCGTGCCCACGTCCATGAACTCGATGAACCGCACGATGTGGTCGGTACCGCGGAAGTGGCGCGCAAGGTCGAACAGCGTGTGGTCGTTCACCCCTCGCCGGACCACG
>JALOAM010000142.1 GCA_023228765.1 Dehalococcoidia bacterium | reverse complement strand
TGGAGGCGAGCCTCCAGCCCGTCCCGTAGCGCACAAACACAAACCCCTCGCTTGCGCGAGGGGTTGTCGTCCGAACCAGCGTCCGAGGGCGACACCTCCGAGGAGGGCGCCCGTGGCGGTCTACGCGGTGGCGGAGGCCTTCAACTGCTGGTTCAGGCGCGAGACGCGGCGGGAGGCCGCGTTCGGGTGGATGATGTTGCGGCGCGCGGCGCGGTCCAGCTCCTGCTGCGCGAGGCGGACGAGCGCCTGCGCGTCGTCGTCGCCGTTCGCGATGGCGACGCGGGCATCACGCACGGCGCGCAGCGCGCGGGTGCGGAAGGGCTTGTTCTGCTCGGTGCGCTTGATGGTCTGGCGCACGCGCTTGCGCGCCTGGGGGCTGTTCGCCATCGATCGTTACTCCTCGTGAAGACGGACGATCACCATATGGCGCTGCATCCGCAGCGTCTATGAGCGACCGTCTGCCCTCGATTTCCTCGGGGGAGCGGCCTTGCGGAGGCCGTCCTAGATGCGGCCCGCGTCCGGGTCCGCCACCACCGGTCGAGCGGGCTCTGGTTCCGCGACGGCGACCGCGGCTTCGCTCTCCAGCGGGTCGGACGTGCGGCCGGCCGCCGCGGACATCCGCGCCAGCGCCGCCTCTTCCTCGGCCTGCTGCTGGGCCTCCTGCTTCCGACGGATGTCGTTGTAGCAGTCGGAGCAGTACACCGGGCGGTCACCTCGAGGCACGAACGGCACCTCGGTCATGCGCGCGCACTGGTTGCAGGACGCGACGTGGAGCTGGCGCGGCGTGCGGCCACCCCACGAGGAATACACCCCGAACCGAGGGGTCTCGTCCCGGTCCTCCGGGCGCATCGCCTTGCGCTGCGAGCGGCAGGAGGGGCAGCGCACTGGGTCGTGCTGCAGGCCCTTGGTCGCGTAGAACTCCTGCTCGCCGCTGGTGAAGATGAACGGGCCGCCGCAGTCGCGACAGGTCAGCTCGCGGTCGTTGAATGCCATATCTCTTACTCCTCGCCCCCACGCAGCGATGCTGAGCGTCTGAACCTCGACGGGTGCGAAGACAACGAAACACGAGCCGCGGCCTGCGGCTCGTCCGAATGTCCCTTGTCGAGTTGGGGCACCAAGAATTGTAACAGAACGGGCGGCGGCACGACCCACCCGTCCATCCGGACTCCGACTCCCCTCTCCCGGTTTCGGGAGAGGGGCCGGGGGTGAGGGCCCTCCGGCGAGGTCGCTCCGCACGTCCTCGGACGCTCCGATGCGGATAGCGGCAGGGCCCCTCACCCCAACCCTCTCCCGAAACCGGGAGAGGGGGTCGGAGTCCGGATGGGACCGGCGGCGTTGTCAGAGGGACGCCGAGGATCACCCGTACTTGATGCGGTGATCCTCCAGCGTCTCGGAGGGGAAGGACATGCGCACGGTGCGCAGCACTTCCTCGCCCACGCCGCCCACCTCGTCCAGGCGGAGCCAGTAGTCGGGCTCGCCGGTGACGTCGAGCTGGAAGGCGCCGTCGCTCACGCGCTTCACCCGGCCGAGGTGCTGCCCGTCCGCCGTGAGGACCCAGTCGCCGATCGCGGGTTCCATCGGTCCATCCCTTCGCAGGTCGCTTCGCGAGCGCGACCCACCCTTCGACCATACGACGGCGGTGCAGCGACGAAAGGCCCAGCCGGCGGGGGACACGCCTCGGCGGGTACGAGAAATCGGCACCCACGCGAGGTGAGTGCCGACTTCTCTCGACACCGGACGCGACCGAGGACTACTCGGGGCGGATGTTCGCGTTGAAGTGGAACACGTTCTCCGGGTCGTACTTCGCCTTCACCTGCCGCAGGCGCTCCATGCGGTCGAGGTAGGCCTCCGGGAGGCGCTGCTCGCCGTCGTCCTGCAGGAAGTTCACGTACGCGCCCCGGGAGGCGGGCGCGAGGTGGGTCCAGAGGTCCTTCACCCAGGCGCGGTGCGCCTCGCCGTCGTCCTCCGGGTCCACCCAGATGCCGATGGCCGCGACAAACAGCGGGACGTCCCGGTGGGGGAACGCCGTGGCGTCCGAGGGGACCCGGCTCACGGCGCCGCCCATGCCTCGGAACTGGATCATGCTCATCGGCGAGGTCGAGTGCGTGATCGCGTCGATCGAGGCATCCAGCTGGGCATCCGTCAGATCGTCCGCGAACAGCATCCGCAGGGCGGCGCCGTGGCGCTGAGTGCCCTCCGCGGTGTAGGCGAACATCACCGGATAGGGGATGGCCTCCACCGTGTCGGCGATCGGGGTCGCCAGCGCGCGCAGCGGCGCGAGGGCGGCGTCGCGGCCCTCGATGTCGTCGAGGGCGCCGGTCCACACGGCACCGACGAGGAGCACCGGCTGGCCGACCACTGACTCCGGGATGAACGGCGCGGGCGGCGCCGCCATCAGGAACGCCATCGTGGTGAGGTCGTCCACGGCCCTCGGGGCGTAGTCGATGTAGCCGCGCAGGACCTCCCGCGTGGCGGGCAGGACGATCGCGCCGCCGTGCACCATCCCGGACGGAGCGAGGCGGAACGTGAAGTCCGTGACGATGCCGAAGTTGCTGCCGCCGCCACGGATCGCCCAGAACAGGTCCGGGTGCTCGTACTCGGAGGCACGGACGACCTCGCCCGTGGCGGTCACGACCGTGGCCGCGAGCAGGTTGTCGATGGTGAGGCCGTACTTGCGCACCATCCACCCGATGCCGCCGCCGACCGTGAGGCCGCCGATGCCGACCGAGCCCGTGTCGCCCGTGCTCAGTGCCAGTCCGTACTGCGAGGCGGGCCCGGCGAGGTCATCGGACGTGGTGCCGGCCTGGACGACCGCGACGCGCTCGACGGGGTCGATGGTCACCTGCTTCATCCCCCCGAGGTCGATGACGATGGCGTCGTCGACGGACGAGAAGCCCATGCCGCTGTGTCCGCCTGACCTCGGCGCGAACGGGATGCCTCGATCGCGGGCGAAGCGGACCGAGAATGCGACATCGCGGGTGCCCTCGCACCGCACGATGGCCGCTGGTCGGCGGTCGAAGGCGAGGCTGAGGATCTGACGGGCGGTGTCGTAGTCCGGGTGGTCCGGGGTGACGACGGTGCCGGAGACCCCGGCACGGAGCGCCTCGAGGTCGGCGCCGTCAAGCTGGTTGATACGAGAAGCGATGCTGGTCATGTGAGCCCTCCTGTGGCTGCGTGAGTCGGTACATGAGCAGCATTCCGCGCGACGAGGTTCCGCGTTCCTACGGACTTCCTAACGCTTCCTCACTGTTCCTTAAGTCCATCCGATAAGATTCCTAACCGACCCGCGAGAGCCTGATCGGGCACGCGCCCCGGCGCGAGTGCCCGCCGCAGGCAGTCCTGTGCTCACAGCGAACCTGAGCAGACTGGCCGAGCGCCGAACATGCCCGAGTCCGCCCCTCCCGTTGCCCCGTTCCGCATCGACGATGAACTCAAGGAGTTCATCGAGTCGGGTGTCGCCATCCTCCTCGGCGCCGTGGACGCCGAGGGCCACCCGAGGGTGGCCTACGGCTGGGGGCCGCGCGTCCACGCGGGAGGCGACCGGCTCTCCGTCTACATCGAGCGTGCCCGCAGCCCGCAACTGCTCTCCGCTGGTCTGCGCCAGATCGCCGTCACCTTCACCGACCCGGTCTCCGTCCGATCCGTCCAGGTGAAGGGACAGATGCTCGAACTGGGCGAGCCGAACGAGGCCGAAGAGACCTGGATCGCCCGCCAGCGGGACGCCATGACCGTCTCGTGCGCCCTCATCGGCGACCCGCCGCACATGATCCGCAACCTCTGGATGGACGACACCATCCGCATCGACCTCACCGTGGAGCGCGCCTTCGACCAGACCCCGGGCCCCAACGCCGGGCAGCCCCTCGTGAGCTCCGAGGCTCGTGCTGGCGAGGTGGTCAGATGACCACCTCGGCCCCGCTGGAGGTGACGTTGGAAAGCATCCCCTCGGCCTTCGAGGGGGTGATCCCGGCGGCGATCTGCACCGTGGGGGCGGATGGCTCGCCGAACGTGACCTATCTCTCGATCGTCCACCAGGTCGACGAACGCCACGTGGCGCTCTCGCGGCAGTTCTTCAAGAAGACCGACGAGAACACGCGCGGCAACCCGCTCGCCCAGGTCAACGTGGTGGACGTGGCGACCGGCCGCATGTTCAACCTCGACCTGAGGTACGAGCGGACGGAGACCACCGGGCCGCTGTTCGAGCGGATGCGCACGCACCTGGACGCGATCGCCCTCGAGAGCGGCATGGCCAACGTCTTCACGCTGAAGGGCGTGGACATCTGCGAGGTCACGCAGTGCTCGCTGGTGCCCGGCAACCCTCCGATCTCCTGGGACAACGCGTCCGTCGCCGGCACCGTCGGCTTCGCCGACCTCGAGGCGGTGTCGCAGCGCATCAGCCGCGCCGAGGACCTCGAAGAGCTGTTGCAGATCTTCCTGGACGCGTGCCGTCGTTTCCTCGGGTGCGAGCACGCCTTCGTCATGCTCACGGACGAGCGAGGTGAGCGGCTCTACACCGTGGCGAGCGCGGGCTACGGCGACGCCGGCACCGGCTCCGAGATCCCGATCGGCGCGGGCCTCATCGGTCTCGCGGCCGCGCGCCGCCAGTCCGTGCGTGTCACGCACATGGCGCGCGAGCTGCGCTACGCGCAGGCCACCCGCGCGGCAATGGCCTCCGCCGAGGACGACGAGATCCCGCTCCCTGCACTCGCGTCGACGCAGAGCCAGCTCGTCACGCCGATGCTCTCCCGCCACGAGCTCGTCGGCGTCGTGGTGCTGGAGAGCGAGCGCGTGGGCGCCTTCCAGGCCGCCCACGAGTGCGTCATCGGCATCATCGCCAACCAGGTGGCGACGGCGATGACCCTCCTCAGCGCGGACGGCACAGAGGGCGCCCTCGAACCCTCCGCGCCCACCGAGGCCCCCGGCACCGCCGCCGTCCTCGTGAAGTACTACCCGGACGACGAGAGCGTGTTCCTGGACAACGAGTACCTGATCAAGGGCGTCGCGGGCGGCATCCTCTGGCGCCTGCTCCGCCACTACGTGGACGAGGGCCGCGAGGAGTTCAGCAACCGCGAGCTGCGGCTGGACTCATCCCTGGCGCTGCCCGATATCAAGGACAACCTGGAGGCGCGCCTGATCCTGCTGCGGAAGCGCCTCGAAGAGCGGTGCGACTACCTGCGCATCGAGAAGACCGCGCGAGGCCGCTTCCGCCTCCAGGTCTCCCGGCCCCTGACCCTGGAGTCGGCGGAGGGGTAGGCCTCCACCCTTCCGAATCCGGCCCCCTCTCCCTCAGGGGAGGGAAGTGCAAAACGCTCACGAGCGATGCGTAAGCGCATGAGCAGTTCCCCACCTAATGACTCACGTGAGACGAACATCGCCTAGAGGGCTTCTCGCCCAGACGGACCTTCCGGCTCCGAGCAACTCCGGATCGCCGCTCCCTGGAAGCAGGGCCATCACATCCTCGGCTGGGTACGGGTTCCCCTCGGGCTCACGATGCTCGGCCTCGGCGCGCGCCCATTCTTCTTCCGTGCAGACGTAGACGACCGGGAAGTTGAAGCCGTCTTCAACACCTGAGAGCGCCCTGCCAGAGAACTGACCACCTGCGGTGGTGACCAGCACGGGCATGTTCGGGGTAATCATGTTGAGTCCCTTCTCCCGCCTGAACCCAACTTACCCCTTGCCACAAAATTTCCTCACCTGTGGAGTTGACTACGGAAAACGTTGTGGCGTACACTCCGACCACGCAGGGCAACGCTCACCCGTGTAGAGAGTTTGGAGGAACTTGTGGAAAACGAAACGCAGTCCGAGGTGTGGAAGGCTCCCTATGCGCCCTTCCGCACCCTGACCAACTTCGCGGAGCGGTTCACCCCCGAGACGCTCCCGCGTCGCATCGATCGTTCTATCGTCCGGAACTACTCCGGGACTCAGCAGGCAGAACTGTTGGGGGCACTCGAAGCGTTCGACATGATCGAGCCAAACACGGGCGTGGTGAAGGATCGCTTGCGGGATCTGGTCGCCGCCGATACTGATGGGAAGCGCGAGCTCATCCGGCAGTTGCTGCGGGACTACTACCAGTGGGCGCTGGACATCTCGAAGGCGAACGGCACGCAGTCCGAGTTGGAAGAAGCCTTCCGAGAGCACGGGGTCGGCGGCAGTACGGCGCGGAAGGCTGTGACCTTCTTCATGCACGCCGCCAAGTACGCCGGGATCGAGTTGAGCCCGCACTTCACTGCACCTCGGGCACCGCGACGGACTGCCGCGAGGCGCAACGGTGCGGGCAAGACAAATCAGGGTACGCAGGGTCAGAACAATGACCAGCCCCCGCCGAAGCCGCCCACTACCGCAACCCTAGAGCGCACCGTGAGCCTGACAGGGAACGGGGGTGTGACCATCACGGTCACGGGCAACCTACTTGCGTTCTCCGCAGAGGATCGCAAGTGGGTCTTGGAGTTGGTCCAGATGTTCGACGACTACGAGGAGGCGTTGGGCGAGGAGGACGATGAAGACGACCTGTAGGGCACAGAAAAGCGGTTGAGCCGTCCACGTGGTCGCGTCAGACCGGCTCAACCGCTCGCCACTAATGGGGGTGGGGCAGGTGCCCCGGATGGCCCTTGAGAAGCAGTCCGGGGGGTTCGAGTCCCCCCACCTCCACCAGCATCTAAGCGGCATCGCCCAGGGTTGCACCCCCGAGCGATGCCTTCCAAACACAGGATGGATCAGATCCCGTGCCGGCATCACTCAGTATACCTACCACGTTGCACCGTGGGCAGGGCTCCCCACTGGTGGCGGAACTTTCCGCTGCCTTCGACACCATCAACGACGAGCCGCTATTGGCGGCGCTCTCGGCCTACCGCTGGACGGGCAGGCCGGGGTGGAGCGTGCGGGCGCTATGGCGTTCCTACGTCGCGTCGTTTGTCCTGAACCACGGCACCACGAACGACCTCATCCGTAGGCTTCAGGACGACGCGGAGTTGCGCGACCTGTGTGGCTTCGATGCGTTGCCGTCGCGGTGGACGTTCAACCGCTTCGTGTCTCGGCTCTCGCATCACCCCGAGTTGGTGGAACAGGCAATCGCTGGCCTGTCAGACCGACTCGCGCAGGCGCTGCCTGACTTCGGTAAGGGCGTGGCGGTAGACGCGTCCGTGTATCGCTCGTGGTCTAACCCGAACCACGACTCGGACGCGGAGGCCTCCTTCACCCGAAAGAAGAACAGCCAGGGCAGGGAGCAGTGGTTCTACGGCTACAAGCTCCACGTCGCGGCTGACGCGAAGTACGAGATCCCGATCATCGCGAGCGTGACTACGGCCTCACGCGCCGACTCTCAGGAACTGTTGCCGCTCATCCACGGTGCCTACCGGCGCCACGCGTGGTTCGCGCCCGAGTACGTGACCGCTGACGCGGGCTACGACACGGTGGCGATCTCGGAGACGCTGGTTCGGTTCATGAACGTCGCGCCGATAATCCCGATCCGGAACCTCCCGAGGAAGCACGCCCCGGACCCTGAGGACAAGCGCCACTTCCCGCCCATCGCTCGCGGTTCGGCTGAATGGAAGGCGCTTTACGCCACCCGGCAGGGGGTGGAGCGGTGCTTCTCACGGTTGAAGCAGCACCGAGCGCTGGACTCTCACTGCCGCCGAGGACTGCGGAAGGTGACGATCCATGCGCTGATGTCCGTCCTGTCGATGCAGGCGGTCGCCGTGGTGAGAGCGCAATCCGGTGATGTAGAACGGATCAGGGAGATCGCGCGAAAGGTGGCCTAGCGCCCTGAAGGGAGGGCCCGATAGGTCTCGACCTCGCGCTTCACATGCTGGTCGGCCTGTTCTCGCTGATGCGCCTCGTACTGGAACAGCACGGGGTAGTCGTTTGCCGTCAGCAGCGTGTTGAGGCGGAATGACAACTCTTCCATCGTCATCGGCTGACCACGAAACGCCTTGGACTCAGCGAACAGCAGGAATTGCTCGCTGATGTTCTCCAAGGCCTGCAACTCGTCCTCGCTGAGGTAATTCTTCGCGACCTTGGCGTTCGCGACATTCACGCTCAGCGAGCCATCAGTCATGCCCAAGTTGGGCTGAGCGCTGGAAGCTCGACTCAGAAGGATCTGCGCGGCGGTCTGCCCTGTGATCGCGTAGTGGAACTTGTCCTGCGCCATAGCGAAGAACGAGCGGGCCGCCTGTGAGTCCTTGTCGTAGTCGCTCGCGCTCTCCTTGAACACGTCTCGGACCCG
>JALOAM010000141.1 GCA_023228765.1 Dehalococcoidia bacterium | reverse complement strand
CACCCGAGGACTCACCCACCCGAGGACTCACCCACCCGAGGACTCACCCACCCGAGGGCTCACCCACCCGAGGAAGGCACCGCGCATGATCCCCGGCCTGATCGTCCTGTTCGCGCTGTACGTCGTCCTCACGGCGTGGCAGATGCGCCGAGCCATCCGCTCGCAGGATCCCGCAGTGCGGCTCAACGAGGCGAAGAAGCTGCTGTGGCTGTCATTCCTTGGCGTGCCGTTGCTGGTGGCCTTCATCTTCGCGATCTGACCGCGGGCGCGCCCCACCACCGTCCCCTGCCCCACCCCCGCTTCCGCCTCTGACCCCCTCGCCCGGCTCGGCGGGAGAGGGTTGCGGTGAGGGTCTGCACCACGCCGATCACTGCTCCGCAGGAGGACCGCACTCCCCCACTCCCACTCTCCCCCGCGAGGACGAGGAAGGCCCGATGCGTTGAGCACGGAACCTTCGGCGCGCCCACCGTCCGCAGGCAACAGTTGACGCTCTCTGACGGGGCTCTGGATACTGGTCGCACTATGCGTACCCGTCTGCGCACTACTCGGCGGTCCGTGCCGATCCTCGTCCTTACGTAGGCGGCGCCGCCTCGAGCGAGGAGACGCCGCCTGGGCTGACGCCCGCCGCCCCAACACGGCCGCCCCGCGCGGCATGGCACCCGCAGACGTACAGGACGCCCTCATGACCACCGATCCGACGACCGACGCTCCGGCCAGCGCTGCCAGTCACGGCGCCACCAGCGGCGCGACCCGCTACCAGCCCGGCCCGATCGAGGCGCGCTGGCAGGAGCGGTGGGAGCGCGACGGCCTGTACCGGACGCCAGACCACGTCCCGGGGCGCGAGAATCGCTACCACCTCACGATGTTCCCGTACCCCTCCGGCGATCTGCACGTGGGGCACTGGTTCGCGATGACACCCTCGGACGCCCTCGCGCGGTACTTCCAGATGCGCGGGTGGAACGTGCTGTTCCCCATGGGGTTCGACGCCTTCGGGCTCCCCGCCGAGAACGCGGCGATCAAGGGCGGCAAGCACCCCCAGGAGTGGACCAGCGCCAACATCGAGCGCATGCGTGGCCAGATGAAGGCCATGGGCACGATGTTCGACTGGGATCGCGAGGTGAACAGCAGCGCGCCGGACTACTACCACTGGACCCAGTGGTGGTTCACGCAGCTCTTCAAGCGCGGGCTCGCCTACCAGAAGAAGGCGACCGCCAACTGGTGCCCGGACTGCAACACGACGCTGGCGAACGAGCAGGTGATCGACGGCCGCTGCGAGCGCTCCGACACAATCGTCGTGCAGCGCGAGATGGAGCAGTGGTTCTTCCGCATCACGGAGTACGCCGAGGAGCTCCTGAGCCACGAGGGCCTGGACTGGCCCGAGCATGTGAAGCTGATGCAGCGGAACTGGATCGGCCGCTCCGAGGGCGCCGAGTTCACGATGCAGGTCCAGGGTCAGCCCGACCTCGGCATCCGCGTGTTCACCACGCGGCCGGACACGGCCTTCGGCATGACCTTCGCCGTCCTCGCCCCCGAGCACGAGCTGGTCGACCAGATCACGACGCCCGAGCAGCGCTCCGCCGTCGAGGAGTTCGTGGAGCGGGTGCGCCGCACGAACGAGATCGACCGCCTCTCCACGGAGGCCGCGCTGGACAAGCGTGGCGTGTTCACGGGCGCCTACGCCATCAACCCGTTCAACGAGCAGCCCGTCCCGATCTACCTCGCGGACTACGTGCTCACCTCCTACGGCACGGGCGCGATCATGGCCGTGCCGGGGCAGGACCAGCGCGACTGGGACTTCGCGAAGGCGTACGACCTGCCGATCGTGCGCACGGTCACCCCGCCCGAGGGCTGGGGCGACGAGGCGTACACGGGGGACGGCCCCGCGATGAACTCGCAGTGGCTGGACGGGCTCCTGAAGACCGAGGCGATCCAGAAGGCGATCGCCTGGCTGGAGGAGCGCGACATCGGCGAGCGCAAGGTGAACTACCGGCTACGCGACTGGCTGATCTCCCGCCAGCGCTACTGGGGCGCTCCCATCCCCGCGATCCACTGTGAGCAGTGCGGCATCGTGCCGGTGCCGGAGGACCAGCTCCCCGTCCTGCTCCCGCAGGACATCGAGTTCCTCCCCACGGGCCAGTCGCCCCTCGCGCTGTCCGAGGCGTTCGTGAACGTCGCCTGCCCGCAGTGCGGCGGCGCGGCGCGGCGCGAGACCGACACCATGGACACCTTCGTGTGCTCCTCCTGGTACTACATGCGCTACCCGGATGCCCGGAACGCGGACGCCCCCGCGAGCCCGGAGGCCATCGAGGCGTGGCTGCCGGTCGACCAGTACACGGGCGGCTCCGAGCACGCGACGATGCACCTGCTGTACGCGCGCTTCTTCTACAAGGTCGCGCGGGACATGGGCCTCGTCCCCGGCGATGAGCCGTTCACGCGGTACTACGCGCAGGGCCAGATCCTCGGGCCGGACGGCCGGAGGATGTCGAAGTCGCGCGGCAACGTGGTCGCGCCCGACGGACAGGTGGCGAAGTGGGGCGCGGACTGCTTCCGCGCATATCTCATGTTCCTGGGCCCGTGGGACCAGGGCGGCCCGTACGACGTCGACGGCATCGTCGGGGTCTCCCGGTGGCTCTCCCGCGTCTGGGCCGCCGTCACCGACCCGCCCACGCTGGTCGACGCGCCCGAGGCAGGCCGATCGCTCCTCATCGACGCGCACTCGACGCTGAAGAAGGTGGGCGAGCACTACGAGGCGAAGCACTTCAACACCGCCATCGCCGGGATGATGGAGCTGACGAACGCCCTCCAGAAGGCACGCGACACCGGCGAGGCCGACCGCGCAGCGTGGGAGGAATCCGTGCGGCTGCTCGCGCTGATGCTTGCGCCGGCCTGTCCGCACCTCGCGGAAGAGCTGTGGGAGCGCATCGGCGGCGGCTACTCCGTGCACCAGCAGGACTGGCCCGCCTTTGACCCCGCCCTCACCGTGCGTGACACGGTGGAGATCGCGGTGCAGGTCAACGGGAAGGTCCGCGCCCGCGTCGAGCTGGCGCCCGACGCCTCCGAGGACGCCGCGCGCGAGGTGGCGTTCGCGGACGCGAACGTCGCGGGGCAGGTCCAGGGCAAGCAGGTCGTCCGGGTCATCTACGTTCCGGGCCGTCTCCTCAACGTAGTGGTGAAGTAGGGCGATGCCGGCGCGGCTCGCCTCCCTGGTGGGCCTCGCCCTCCTCCTCGGCGCCGCCGTCCTCGCCTCTGCTTGCACGGACACGCCCGCGGAGGAGCACCGGGAGGCGGACGGTGCGACCGAGGCCCAGTTCGCCTCCGAGGATGGCGCGACGCTGGAAGCCCGCCTCTGGGACCGCGGCACGGAGCGGATCGCGATCTACCTCCACGAGTTCCGGGAAGACCAGTCGTCCTGGTGGTCCTTCATCGAGCAGGAGCACCCCGCCGGCGTCTCCGCCCTCACCTTCGACTTCCGTGGGCACGGCACCTCCGAGGGCGAACTCGACGACATCGAGGGGATGGTGCTCGACGCGGAGGCCGCGGTCGCCTTCGCACGTGAGCAGGGGTACCGGCACGTGATGCTGGTCGGCGCGGGGATGGGCGCCGCGGTCGCCCTCGTCACGGCGGTGGAGGTACCCGACGTCACGGTCGTCGGCTTCTCCACGCCGGCGGACTTCGACGCCCTCGACACGGTCGCGGTCGTGGAACTCCTCGACGACCGCGTGCAGCTGATCGCGACACGGGACGACGTGTCCGCGGCGGACTCCCTGCACAAGTTCCGCGCCCTCGGGAACATCGACTCGACGCAGGCGCGCCTCTACCCCGGCACAGAGCACGGCGTCGACGTGCTACAGGGGCGCACGGGCACGGAGATCCGAGTCCGGTTCCAGGAACTCCTCGATGAGTTCTGGGTACCGCCAGCCGACTGACCGTCGACCAAGAGCCCTCGGCTAGGTCCGATCGTCCCAATCGAGGTCTGGACGCTCGCGTTCCCCGCGCGGAGGACGCAGCATTGGGTCGTCATCCAGCGGCTGGTTCTCGAAGTCGTCGATGACGCCCGGCTCGGCATCCTCGATCGGTGCGGGCTCGAAGCGACCGCGGTCCGACCGCTCGCCCGCGCTCATCAAACGCTGCTGACCGAGGAGGTCCTCGAGCTCATCGAGGGAGGCCGGCTCGTACTCGGACGCCTGGCCGTACTGCATGCCCTCGTACTGCGCGCCCTCGAACTGTGGGGTACGCGACTCGTACGGCTCGGGTGCCGTCGGCGTGGGCGGCGGGTAGACCGGGCGCGACGAGGCGAGGCCGGCCGAACGCGCGTAGTCCTCGTCACGGTCGTCCAGCGGGATGCCGGGATCGTACGCGGCCGGCGAGGGCTCCAGCTGCTCCACCCCGGCGCGGACGGAGTTCTGGAACGCCGCCAGCTGGCGCTCCAACCGGAGCAGCAGCTCGCGCGCGTAGTCGTCCGCGGCCGCCATCTGCTCCCGCGCCACCCGACGCGACTCCTGCAGGCGGGCCTGCATGTCGCGGTTCGCGGCGTCGATCTGGACCTCCAGGCGTCGTTCCGCCTCGACGGCGATCTCCTCGGCGCGTCGCTTCGCGCCGTCGGTGATCGCGTGCTCCTCCACCAGGTCGGCGGCGCGCTCCTCCGCCTGGGCCACGATGATGCGGCCTTCCTCCTCCGCCTCGCGGCGGATGGCGTCGCGCTGCGCGACGATGTCCTGGGCCTCCCGTACCTCCCGAGGTACAGCGATACGCATCTGGTCGATGAGGTCCAGCATGCGGCGCCGGTCCACGATCGCGCGGTTGCCGATCGGCATCTTCTGCGCGCCCGCGACCAGCTCCTCGAGTCGATCGACCAGGTGGAGCAGGTCCATCTCGGCCTCCAGTCTCAGATGTGCAGCCTCATGTGGCTGTCACACGAGGGGAGCGAGCGGGCGCGTACCGGCTTCCGCCTCGGCGAAGCGCCCGCTACTCGAACTTCTTGATGATGGCACCCGCCACGTTCGGCGGCACGAACTCGCTGACATCTCGCCCGAAGGAGGCAAGCTCCCGGATGCGGGTGCCGCTGACGAACAGGTGCTCCAGCGCCGTCATCAGGTACACGGACTCGATGTCCGGGGCCATGTTCCGGTTCATCAGCGCCATGTCGAACTCGTACGCGAAGTCGCCGGCGCGGAGGCCGCGGACGAGCACCTGCGCGCCCTGCGCCTTCGCCTCGTCCACGGTCAGGCCGGAGATCGCGGTGGTGCGGACGTTCGTCAAGCCCACCTCGGCGACCGCCTGCTCGAACATCGAGATCCGCTCTTCCAGCGAAAAGAGTGCGCTGCGGCTGGCCGCCACACCGATCACCACCTGGTCAAAGATCGTGGCAGCGCGCTCGACAATGTCGAGGTGCCCATTGGTCACCGGATCGAAGCGGCCTGCGTACAGCGCCACCGTCATTCGTCGTCCCCTTCATCCTCGGGTGTTGCAGTCTCGGACGGTTCCGTCGGGACGACTGTCGCACGATAGATGGCGACGGCGCCCGCCCCGTGTCGGCGGTCGCGCCAGAGGGAGAGACCCGCGAGGGCCGGCGGAGGCGTCTGCTTCGCGTCGTGCTCTACGACGAGGGCGGCATCCTCTGCCAGCGATCCGCGCACGGTGCTCTCGATTGCACCCCAGGCGCCGCCGTCATCATATGTGCCACGCTCGTACGGGGGATCGGCCAGCACCAGCGTGTACCTCGTGCCCGCGGAGGGCGTCCAGCGCCCCACGTTGCTCACGATGACGGTGCCGCGCTCGGTGAATTTCACCCGTGCGAGGTTCTCGCGGATCACCGCGGCCGCGCGGCGGTCGGACTCGACGAAGGTGGCGCGACCATCACCGCGCGAGAGGGCCTCGATGCCCAGCGCGCCGCTGCCGGCGTACAGGTCCAGCACCTCGTCGAAGTCGATGCGGGCCGCTTCGAGCATGGAGAACAGCGCCTCGCGCATCTTTCCGGTGGTCGGGCGTGTCGCGCCGGTCTTCGGCCAGCGCAGCTCGATGCCGCCGACCGACCCACCGATCACGCGAGGACCGCGCTCCGCCACCAGATCGCCTGTCGCCTGACCGAGGGCCGCTAGCCGACCTCGTTGCCACCGGGCCCCGCCGGCTGTCCGGCGGCGGGCGACTCGGTCGGCGTCGCGGTCTCGGTCGGCTCCTCGGTGGCGGTCTCGGTCGGTTCTTCCGTGGCGGTCTCCGTCGGCGTCTCGGTCGGGACCTCGGTGGGTTCTTCGGTCGCGGTCTCGGTCGGCTCCGGCGTCGCCGTCTCCGTGGGCTCCTCTTCCTCGTCGGGCGCCTCCTCGCCGACCCGGAGGACCACCTCCTGGCCGACGAAGGTCGTGCCCTCCGAGACAACGAGGCGGACGGTGTAGGCGCCGGTCTCGTCCGGTGCGCGCCAGACGACGGCGCTCGTGTCGGTCTCTTCTGTCCAGCACTCCGGCTGGCCCTCGATCCTGCCGTCCGGCGAAGCCCAGCACGGGGTCAGGTACGGCCCGAACGGCCGCAGGAGGTCCACCGTGCCCTCTTCGACGAACTGGGCGACCGCGCCCCAGACGTCAGGCTGAGCGCCACCGGCCGCCGCGCTCCGCACGGCGACGCCGGCGAACCCACCCTGGCTCGCGGCGCGCAGCGCGAAGCCGAACGAGTACGAGTTCTGGAACCACACCGTGGACTCGGCATCCTCGCGGGTGAAGGTGAACGTGACGGCGTTCGCGTCGTCGTCCCAGTGGAGCTGGCCGGCCCCGCCCCCGCCGAGGTAGGCGGTGCGCAGCGTGACCGGACTGTTGGGGCCGATGGCGTCCACGTTGAAGTCCACCGTGCTCGCGATCGTCAGCCCGTCGATCAGCGAGATCGGCTGCACCGGCTCGTCGCCGGTCTGCATCGCCGACTGCCGGTCGAGGATCACGGACACCTTCGAAGTGTCCGAGAGGCCGCGCTCGGCGAGGAGCGTCGGAATCGTGCCGTGGTACTGCGCGGGATCGATCGGCGCCTGCACCCAGAGGCCGTCCACGACCCCGACGAGCGCTGGCCAGTCGTAGCCCGTGCCCTCCACCGGCACGCCGACGATCAGCTGACGCTGGGCCGCGTGCAGCTGCTCCGCGAGGGCGGAGACGAACGTGGTGAACGCCGCGGCGTCTGAGACACCCGTGTACTCGAGGTAGATGCCGGCTGCCTCCTGTGCCTCGGCGGCCTCGACCAGCGCGGCGGCGTGGTCCGTGCTCGCGTCGGGCGACTCCAGCACGGTGCCGGCGTCGCCGGAGATGCCGAGGTAGACCGGGCGCTCGCCCGCCACCTGCTGCGCGGAGCGCAGCGTCGCCGGCTCCAGCACGAGCCCGCCGTCCTCATCGAGCGTCCCGGCCGTGACCACCACGAGCGAGGCGGAGGAGAGCCCCGCCGGGTCCGGCGTCTCCGCGGGCCCGACGATCATCGCCATCGAGTGCGCGAGCGCCGTGCGTCGCATCACCACGATCGAGGCCGACTCCGCCGGGATCGAGCCCGTGACAGAACCGCCACCCGTGGTGAGCTCCACCGCGTTCACGCGCGACCAGGACGAGCCGTCCCACTGGTAGTACGCGAGGTTCGAGGAATCCTGGCTGTCGTCGACCAGCTCAACCTCGACCTTGAGGGGACCGGGGACGCCTTCCTCGACGGTGATCTCGTAGAGCTTGCTCAGCGCGACCAGGCCCTCAGGCACGGGCGGCACGTCATCCACGACGCGCGCACTGATGCCTCGAGGGCCCTCGGCGCCTCCGTCGTCCCCACCAATGACCGAGATCGGCGAGAACGGCAGCACGAGCGCGAGGATGACCACGCCGAGCACGCCGATGATCGCGAGGATGCGGATGAGCCCGGCGTCGCTCTCGTAGCGACCGCCGAGGGCGCTTCGTCCTCGGCCGCCACGTCCTCCGTCATCACCACGTCCGCGTCGTCCGCCCTCGGAGCCGTCGTCGCCACCTCTGCCACGGGGCAGGAACGGACGGCGCTCCTCTTCTTCATCGTCGAAGACCACGGGGGCGAAGACCGGCGGGTCGGGGCGCACGGGGTTCGGTGCCGAACGGGCCGGGGTGCTTTCGAACGGCTCGTCCTCGTACTCCTCGTCGTACTCGCCCTCGTCGTAGTCGCCCTCGCCGAGGTCCCCGTCCTCGAAGCCAGCGTCCTCGAAGTCGGCGTCAGCATCGTCGTACTCGTCGCCATCGGGATCGGAGTCGGATCCGGCGTCCGCGGCCGGCTGAAGGTCGTCCTCGTACCC
>JALOAM010000140.1 GCA_023228765.1 Dehalococcoidia bacterium | reverse complement strand
TACGCCGAGCGCCGCGAAGGCGGCAGGCAGGGCATCCTCCGCAACCGGTTCGAGGGTCGCGCGCTTCCGGGTCGCCGGACGGCGGCGGACGGCAGGCGCTTCCTCGTCCTCGTCGGTCGTGTCGTCGTCGGTGTCGGCGGCGACGTCCGCGACCTCATCGAGGTCGGTCGCGACCGTTGGCGTGACGTCGTGGTCTGCCTCGAGGGTCTCCGTCGACTCCGCGTCCGCGGTCGTGCGACGGCGGCCACGGCCACCTCGGGTGCCCCGGCGGCGGCGAGGGCGCTCGGTCGCGTCGTCCTCGGCCGTCTCGGTGTCAGCGTCCTCGGTAGGGGCGGTCACGGCCTCCAGAGCCGCTTGCTCGGAGGGCTCCGTCTCCGGGGCCTTCGGTGCCTTCGGGGCGACGACGAGCTGGCGCGCGGCGCGGGCGACGTTGCGGTCGGCGGCTTCCTCGGTCGGCTCGACGGTGGCGGTCTCGACTTCGTCGATGTGGTCGTGCTCGTGGCCGTGGCGCGCGTCGCGCTTCACCCACGTCCCGATGGTGCGGGCGCCGCCGACGAGCGTGCGGGCGGTGTCGTGGAAGCCGACGGGCCGCTTCCGTCGCGTCGGCAGGATCGTGGAGTCGCCGCCCTCGTCACCCGGGCGGAACGCGATGTCCTCCGGCAGCGGCGCGTCGAGGTCGGCGCGACGCACGCCTCGTCGTCGGCGGTTGGCCTGGCGGGAGCGCTGGTCCGCCTCGTCGGAGTCGACGCGGCGGCCCCACTCGTAGCGGTCGCGGCTCGCCTGCGGCTTCTCGCTCGTCGAGCCCTCGGCGCGTCCGTTGCGGGAGCGCGACCGCGAGCTGGAACCATTGCCATTCGAGGAGCCATTCGAGGAGCCACCGCCGCGAGAGCGGCCGTTCGCCGGAGTGCCGTTGGCCCGGGCGGTGGTCGTGCGGCTACCGGAGCGCCCGTTCCCGGATTCCCGGGTGGAGCCGGACTCCTTCGAGGAGGAAGGGGCGGCCTCCGCACCGGACTCGGCGACCGCGGTCGTGGTGCTGCCGTTGCGGCCACGGCCACCGCGGCGCCCTCGGCGTCGCTTCGTCGGCTCGTCGGTCAGGATGGGGCCCCCGCCGGGTGCGGGGCTGGCGCTGTTGCGCCGGGTCCGAGAGGCAGTGGAGGGCTCATCGGACGAGGGGTTCGAAACGTTGTGCTGGTCGCCTTTGAGGAGGCGAAGGATTCCACGTAGAGGCGTCACTGGGCGCCCCCCGTGGTGTCGCGGACTGTCATGCAGGATTCCTGGTGGGGGTCGTTTCCGCGCCAATGAAGTCGCGGGAGAAGAGGTTCATTGCACCCATCATAGCGCGCCTGCCCGCTCCCGTGGTAGGGGTGCCCGCGGGGATGGCTCCGGGAGGGCTTTAGCGGAAGACGACGGTGCGGTTCCCGTAGACGAAGACGCGGTCCTCCAGGTGCCACTGCACCGCCCGCGCCAGGACGGAGCGCTCCACCTCGCGGCCCACGTGAACCAGGTCCTCGCGGTCCTCGCGGTGGGTTACCCGCTGCACGTCCTGCTCGATGATCGGCCCCTCGTCGAGGTCTTCCGTAGCGTAGTGCGCGGTGGCGCCGATGATCTTCACCCCTCGGTCGAAGGCGCGCCCGTACGGGTCCGCGCCCGCGAACGCCGGCAGGAACGAGTGGTGGATGTTGATGATGCGGTCCGGGTACTCCGCGATGAAGTCCCCGCTCAGGATCTGCATGTACCGCGCGAGGACGACGAGGTCGACGTCGTGTTCGCGGAGGAGGGCGCGGATCGCGGCCTCCTGCTCGGGGCGCTTCCCCTTCTCGACGGGGAGGTAGTGGTACGGGATGCCGAACGTCGCGACATCCTCGCGCAGGTCGTCATGGTTCGAGATGACCAGGGGGATGTCCACGGCCAGCTCGCCGCGCCGCCAGCGCCACAGGAGGTCGAGGAGGCAGTGATCGAACCTGGACGCGAGGAGCGCGGCGCGCTTCCGCCGCTGCCCCGCGATCCGCCAGTCCATCTCGAACCGCTCCGCGATCTCCGCGGCGAACCGCGTCTCGAGGTCCTCGCGCGTCACGTCCAGGCCCTCGATCTGGAACTCGACGCGGAGGAAGAAGCGCCCGGCGCCGTCCGCGGTGGAGAACTGGTCCGCCTGCATGATGTTCGCGCCGTGCGCGAACAGGAACTGCGACACGGCCGCCACGATGCCCGGACGGTCCGGGCACTGCACGAGGAGACGGAGGACGTTCGCGTGTTCGGTCGGCATCGTGCCCCGCATCCTACGAGGCAGCGTCACTAGGTGCCGCCCTCTACCCCGTCTGCCTCTGTCCCCGCTCGATGGGGGGATGGTTGAGTGGGGTGGGGAGAGCCGCGTCACATCCGCCCGAGGACTCGCCTGGGGGCGCCTCGGGTGTTTCTCGATGCGTTAGGCGTAGCTCAGGTTCCGGTCGATCAGCGCCTTCGCGATGATCGTGCGCTGAATCTCGGACGTGCCCTCCACGATCATCAGTTGCCGCGCGTCGCGGTAGTGGCGCTCCAGCGGGTGATCCTCCATGTACCCCTGCCCGCCGAGGATCTGGATCGCCTCCGAGGCGACGCGGTTCGCCATCTCCGTCGCGAACGCCTTCGCCACCGAGAGCATGTGGCCGTCCGACGGGCCGTACTTGCCCTCGTCCACGAGCCAGCAGCCCTGGTAGACGAGCAGCTTCGCCGCCTCGATCTCGATCGCCATGTTCGCGAGCTTGAACTGGATCGCCTGCAGGTCGGTCAGAGTGCCACCAAAGGCGCGCCGCTCCCGCGCGTAGTTGAGGGCGTACTCCGTCGCGCCCATCGCGAGGCCGACGCCCCTCGCGCCGACGCACGGTCGGAGCGAGTTGAGGGTGGCGAGGGCCATCTTCATGCCGCCCGCCTCGCCGCCCACCATCTGGTCGTGCGGCACGCGCACGCGGTCGAAGGTGAGGACGCCGGTCGGGAGGCCTCGGACGCCCATCTTGCGGTCGACGGAGGTGACCTCGAACCCCGGGCTCGTCGTGTCGACGACGAACGCGGCGAGGGAGCGCGGGTTCCCTGGCTCGGTCTTAGCGAAGACGATCACCTGGTCCGCCACGGGGCCGCCGGAGATGTACTGCTTCTGCGCCGTGATCACCCACTCGTCGCCGTCGCGCTCCGCGCGCGCCTGGAGGCCCGCGACGTCCGAGCCGGCGTCCGGCTCCGTGAGGCAGAACGCGGCCTTCTTCTCGCCTCGGGCGACCGGGCCGACGAAGCGTTCCACCTGGTCGGGTGTTCCGAAGAACTTGATCGTGTGCGTGGACAGCGCGCCCAGCATCACCATGAGCCCCGCCGAGCAGTCGACCTTCGCGACCTCCTCGATGGCGACACCCATCGCGAGCGTGCCGGCGTCCGCCCCGCCCACCTCGCGAGGCAGCGTGATGCCGAGGAGGTCGGCCTGCCGGAGCGCCTGGAAGTAGTCCTCCGGGTACTGGGCCGTCCGGTCCACCTCGGCGGCGCGCGGGGCGATCACCTCGCGGGCGACGCGCTTTGCGGAGTCTCGGATCAGGGTGTGGGCCTCGGACGGGGCGAATTCCATGCAGGTCTCTCCAGCGGTGCAGCATTCCTCGACAGGTGCGCCAGCCTACGCGAGGTAGCCGCTAGATGTGACGGCAGCGGGGAATGTGGGGAGGGATGCCGGGGAACCTGGAGTCTGTCTGAACCTTCGCTCACCTTCTGTGCGTTGACTCGGCCCGATGCCCGCCGTACCGTTGTCAATCTGCCCTTTCAGGGGGTAGACTGTGGATCGCGTGGGGCGCTGTCAGAACATAGGTAACGAGGCGTAAGGGATCCCGACGGCGGGTAAGCCGGGTCGGGATTTCAGTGTGTCCAACGTCTCCAGGGTTGTCCCCTCCTTCCCAGAGGGCCAACGCTGCACCATCTGACTGGCCGTGGGGGAATACCCCGGAGCGAACCCTGCGTACAGGACGCGAAACGGAGCACCTCCGAGCGCGCCTCTCACCTCCACGCGAGGTGCGCCGGAACAGGGCAAGGGGAGCACCTGTTTGGCTACTAATCGCCGTCTCGTAGTCGCTAACCGCCGGGTCCCGACGACCCGCAAGAAGTTCGGCACCATGGCTCCAGAGATGGAGATGCCGAACCTCATCGACATGCCGCGTCGTTCCTACGAGCGGTTCCTCCACGAGGGACTGCGCGAGCTGTTCGACGAGGTCTCGCCGATCGAGGACTTCACCGGCGGCCGCATGGAACTGACCTTCGGGGAGTACCGGTTCGAGGAGCCGAAGTACACCGAGGCCGAGTGTCGCGACCGTGAACGCACCTACGCCGCGCCCCTGCGCGTCCGCGTCGAGCTCCTGGTGAAGGAGTCCGGCGAGGTCAAGGAGCAGGAGATCTTCATGGGCGACGTGCCCATGATGACTAAGCACGGCACCTTCATCATCAACGGCGCCGAGCGCGTCGTGGTCTCCCAGCTCGTCCGCTCGCCGGGCGCGTACTTCACCGCGGAGATCGACCCGGCCACCGGTCGCAAGCTGACCGGTGCGAAGCTGATCCCGAACCGCGGCGCCTGGCTGGAGTTCGAGACGTCCGCCCGTGACGTGGTCTCCGTGAAGGTGGACCGCAAGCGCCGCATTCCCGTGACCGTCCTCCTCCGCGCCATCGACGTCGAGGACGGCCTGTCGGAGGACGAACTCGGCACCGACGAGCGCATCGTGAAGCTGCTGCAGGCCGTGGACGACCACGAGGAGCACCACTACCTCCCGTCCACCCTCGCGAAGGACACCACCACCAACAAGGCAGAGGCGCTGGAGGAGTTCTACCGGCGTCTGCGCCCGGGCGACCCGCCGACGCGCGAGAACGCGCTCGCGCTGGTGGAGACGCTGTTCTTCGAGGACCGCCGTTACGACCTCGGCGTCGTGGGGCGCTACAAGCTGAACAAGCGTCTCGCGCTGGTGGACGCGCCGGAGCAGCGCACGCTGCGCCGCGAGGACATCGTGGCGATCATTCGCCGCATCCTGGACATCAACAACGGCCGCGGCACCGCGGACGACATCGACCACCTGGGCAACCGCCGCGTGCGTTCCGTGGGCGAGCTGATGCAGAACCAGTTCCGCGTCGGCCTGCTCCGCATGGAGCGCGTGGTGCGCGAGCGCATGACGATCACCGACCCGGACGAGGCCACCCCGTCCGCCCTCATCAACATCCGCCCCGTGGTGGCGGCGATGAAGGAGTTCTTCGGCGGGTCGCAGCTGTCCCAGTTCATGGACCAGGTGAACCCGCTGTCCGAGATCGCGCACAAGCGCAAGCTGAGCGCCCTCGGCCCGGGCGGCCTCTCGCGTGACCGCGCGGGGTTCGACGTCCGCGACGTGCACCACAGCCACTACGGCCGCATCTGCCCGATCGAGACGCCTGAGGGTCCGAACATCGGCCTCATCGGCTCGCTCGCCACGTTCGGCGTGGTGAACGACTTCGGGTTCATCGAGACGCCGTACCGCGTGGTGCAGCACGAGATCGCGAAGGGCTTCAACCGCCAGCTGGAGAACCGCATTCCCACGGAGGACGTGAAGTCCGCCACCGGGAAGGTCCTGGCGAAGGCCGGCGAGCTGATCGACGAGGCGACCGCGAAGGCGCTGTCCGACGCGAAGGACGACACCGTCCCGGTGATGCCGTTCATCACCGACGAGGTCCGGCTCCTGGACGCGCACGAGGAAGAGAAGTACCGCATCGCCCAGGCCAACTCCAAGGCCGACGAGCACGGGAACCTCTACGAGAGCCGCATCGAGGTCCGGCACGGCGAGAAGTACTTCGTCTCCAACCCGATCGATGTCGACTACATCGACATCTCGCCGCGCCAGATCGTCTCGGTCGCCGCGGCGATGATCCCGTTCCTGGAGCACGACGACGCGAACCGCGCCCTGATGGGCGCCAATATGCAGCGCCAGGCCGTGCCGCTTCTGCGCCCGGAGGCCCCGCTGGTCTCCACGGGCATCGAGACGGCGGCGGCGCAGGACTCCGGCCAGGTGATCAAGGCGGAGGAAGACGGCGAGGTCATCTCGGCCTCCTCGGAGTTCCTCAAGCTGAAGTACGCCTCCGGCCGCGAGGAGACCTACCCGCTGCTGAAGTTCGTCCGCTCCAACCAGGGGACGTGCATCAACCAGCGCCCGGTCGTCTCGAAGGGCGACCGCGTCCGGAAGGGCCAGCCGCTGGTGGACTCCTCGTCCACGGACGCGGGTGAGCTCGCCCTCGGGCAGTCCATGCTCGTGGCGTTCATGTCCTGGGAGGGCCTGAACTTCGAGGACGCGATCATCCTGTCCGAGACCGTGGTCCGCGACGACAAGTTCACCTCGATCCACATCGAGAAGTACGAGGTCGAAGCGCGCGACACGAAGCTGGGGCCGGAGGAGATCACCCGGGACATCCCGAACGTGGGCGACGAGGCCCTGCGTGACCTGGACGACGAGGGCATCATCCGCGTCGGCGCGGAGGTCCGCGAGGGCGACATCCTGGTCGGCAAGATCACCCCGAAGGGCGAGACTGAGCTGACGCCGGAGGAGAAGCTCCTCCGCGCCATCTTTGGCGAGAAGGCCCGCGAGGTGAAGGACACCAGCCTCCGCGTCCCGCACGGCGAGCGCGGCAAGGTGATCGACGTCAAGGTGTTCCGCCGCGAGAACGACGATGAGCTGCCCGCGGACGTCAACATGATGGTCCGCGTCTCCATCGCCCAGAAGCGGAAGATCACCGAGGGCGACAAGATGGCCGGCCGCCACGGCAACAAGGGCGTCGTGTCCAAGATCATGGCGGTCGAGGACATGCCGTACCTGGAGGATGGCCGGCACGTCGAGACCATCCTGAACCCGATCGGTGTGCCGTCCCGCATGAACGTCGGCCAGGTGCTGGAGACCCACCTCGGGTGGGCCGCCTCCACCCTCGGCTGGCGCGCCGTCACCCCCGTGTTCGACGGGGCCACGGACGACGACATCACGGACGCGCTCTGCCTCTCCTGGCTCGCGATCCAGTCGAATGCCGTGGAGACCGCCGGCGCGCTCGCGTCCTCGGACGGTGCGTACGGCCAGCGCGTGGACGCGCAGGCGCTGGAGGCCTACCTCTCGGAGGCGGGCTACGACCCGGCGGAGACGCTGCGCAACGGCGTGCCCGGCACGGTCACCCGCGCCTCCCTCGAACTGTGGCTCGAAGGCCTGGGTGAGAAGAACGTGCGCCGGCTGACCCCGGAGAACCTGCAGGAGCGCGTCCGCGAAGTGGCGGACCGCACCAACGCCGCCCCGCCCGTGTGGGGCAAGCAGGTCCTGTACGACGGCCGCACCGGCGAGCGGATCGACCAGCCGGTGACGGTTGGCTACATGTACATGCTCAAGCTCATCCACCTGGTGGACGACAAGATCCACGCCCGCTCCACGGGCCCCTACTCCCTCATCACCCAGCAGCCGCTGGGCGGTAAGGCGCAGTTCGGTGGCCAGCGCTTCGGCGAGATGGAGGTGTGGGCGCTGGAGGCCTACGGCGCCGCTCACGTGCTGCAGGAGATGCTGACCGTGAAGTCGGACGACATCGTGGGCCGGGTGAAGACCTACGAGGCGATCGTCAAGGGCGAGAACACCATGGAACCCGGCGTGCCGGAGTCCTTCAAGGTCCTCGTCAAGGAGCTCCAGTCGCTCGGCCTGAGCGTGGAGATCCTCAACGACGCCGAGGAGGATGTCGGGTTCGGCGACGACGGGGGCGAGGCGATGCCGCGTCTTGGCATCAACCTGTCCGGCCGCGAAACCCGGGAGGACTAAATGCTCGAGGTCAACGACTTCAACGCGATCCGGCTCTCGCTGGCGTCGCCGTCCCAGATCCGTTCGTGGTCCTACGGCGAGGTCACCAAGCCGGAGACCATCAACTACCGCACCCTGAAGCCGGAGAAGGACGGGCTCTTCTGCGAGCGCATCTTCGGCCCCGTGCGCGACTTCGAATGCCACTGCGGCAAGTACAAGCGCGTCCGGTACAAGGGCATCATCTGTGACAAGTGCGGCGTGGAGGTCGCCCGCTCCAAGGTGCGCCGCGAGCGCATGGGGCACATCTCCCTGGCCGCGCCCGTCACCCACATCTGGTTCGCGAAGGGCGTCCCCAGCCGGCTCGGCCTGCTGCTGGACATCGCGCCGAGGACCCTCGAGCGCGTGGTCTACTTCGCCCAGTACGTGGTGACGGAGGTCAACGAGGAGGCCCGCAAGCACGCCCTGGAGCTCCTGTACGAGGAGATCGACGAGGTGGCCTCGCAGCGCGAG
>JALOAM010000139.1 GCA_023228765.1 Dehalococcoidia bacterium | reverse complement strand
CCGTCCGCCCCACCCTGATGTCCTCACGCCCGCGGAGTGGCGCGTGCTCGCCGCTCTCCGCGAGGGCGCCTCGAATGCCGAGATCGCGGAGAGCCTCGGCGTCTCGGTCCACACGGTGAAGTCCCACCTCTCCAGCATGTTCGCGAAGCTCGAGGTCAGCGACCGCACCGCCCTCGCGCGGTGGGAGGGACAGCCCGGGGAGGCTCTCCCCACGACTCCGAGGCGTGCGCCGTTGTGGCTCGCGCCCCTGAAGATCGCGGGTGCGGCAGCCGGACTGCTCGTGCTTGGCCTCGCGCTGTGGGCCGCCCTCGACGGTGGTCGCGCGTCCGATACGAGCGCCGAGGTCGCCGCGACCCAGCCACTCAGCACCGTGACGCCGGCGGCCTCGCCGGTCGCGACGGACGAGGTGCGCTCGATCGAGGGCCTCTTCACCGAGCCCCGCCCGATCGCACCCGCCGACGAGGTGCGCGCCGCGCCTCCCCGCCCGACCTCGGCGTTCGAGTGGAACCGCGAGGATGTCGTGCTGTTCGACCTGGAAGCGGACACCACGACGAACCTCGGGCCGGGTCTCGTCCCCTCGTTCAGCCCGGACGGGACACACCTGTCCTGGGTCGCGGGGGAGCCGCAAGACTTCCCGAAGTCGCTTCAAGTGCTCGACCTCGCGACCGGAGAACAACGCGACCTCGGCGAGGCGCGGATCGGCAGCGGCTGGCTCGACGAGGACACGCTCGCCATCCGGACCTACGACCGCAAGGATGACGAGGTCCTCGTGGACCTCGCCACGGGCGCGCGCTCACCGGGGAGCGGCCCGCCGCTGGATCCCTACACCGCCGAGGCGGGCCGATGGCTCCTCGAACGGACGGTCGAGGACGAGTACCCCGGCTGGCGGCACACGTTCCGCCTGACCGACCTCCGAGGTGAGTTCCGGCCGCTGGAGCTCGAAGCACACGTCGCCGGGCTGACGTCGGACGGGACGCTGTTCATCGCAACACCGCCCGAGGACGCGAGCGGCCCCCCGGCGTCCGGACCAGACATCGAGTACGGGACGACGAACATCTTCGCGGTCGAGCCCGAGACCGGCCGCGCGACCTATCTTGCGAGCGCGGTCGCCTCCGCACCCAACTGGTCGTTCGACGCGTCATCCGAGTATGTCGCGTGGATGGAGGGCTTCTGCGCTGCGCCCGACCAGAGCCAGGTGGCCACACGGGTCTTCGACCGGGCAGACCGCACGATCCTCGAGATCGGCGAGCCGTGGTGGGTCACGCTGACGCCCGATGGTCGACTGGGCCGCGGGGTGTTCGGGCCGGACGCGCTCTTCAACCTCGACACGTTCGAGTACGAGTTCGTCGCGCCGGCGGACGCGTACCGTGTGGCGTGGAGCCCTGACTACCGGTACGCGGCGATCGGGCAGCAGTTCGGCTCAGGCGGGCCGTGTTGAGGGCCGTCCGATCGCCGCTGTACTACCCCGCAGCAGCCACGATGCAGCCCCAGTTGCCCTCGGTGCGGTAGTCGGTCACCGCGAGGCCGGCGGCGAGGAGCTGGTCGCGGACCTCGTCCGCGTCGCGGAGGATGAAACCACTCGCGATGAGGCGACCGCCGGGGCGGACGGCGGCGGCAAGCTCCGAGGCGAGGTAGCCGATCACCGTCGAGGAGATGTTCGCGAGGACCAGGTCGTAGCCCTCGGGCGCTCGGTCCGTCCAGGGCCAGTTCCCGCCGAGGGAGCCCGCGGCGAAGTCGATCTGGTCGGCCACGCCGTTCGTCTCCGCATTCTTGCGAGCGACCGCGACGGTGTCCGCGTCGATATCCACCGCGTGCACCTCCCCGGCGCCGAGGAGCCGCGCGGCGATGGCGAGGATCCCCGAGCCCGCGCCGACGTCGAGGACGCGTGGGCTCGCCGAGGACGCCCCGTCCGTGGGGAGCGGCGGGAGGTTGGCCTCCAGGGCGGCGAGGCAGAGGCGTGTGGTCTCGTGCTCGCCCGTGCCGAAGGCGGCGCCGGGATCGAGGAGGACGGTGACTTCGCCCTCGGCGGGCTGGTACTCCTCCCACGACGGGACGATGACGAGACGCTCGCCGATGCGCTGGCGGCGGTAGAACTTCTTCCACTCCTCCGCCCAGTCCACGGGCTCCGCCTCTGCGACCGACAGCGCGATGACCTCGCCCTGCAGCGGGAGGGACTCGATGGCCGCGCGTACCACTGCCTGCTCCTCGTCCTCGAACGGTGCGAGGAAGGTGGCGCGCACGGTCCAGGGCTCATCGGCAAGTTCGTCGTAGGCGAAGTCGGCGGAGTCGCTGATGTGGATGGCGGGCTCGATCACCACGCCCTGCGCTCCGGCGATGGTGAGGGCGTCCGCGACGAGATCGGCGTCGCGCGCGTCGATGCGCGCAGTGACCTCGAACCACCGCGGTGGGGTGGGGGCGGGCATCACGGTGGGGATTCTAGCTAGGAGAAGGCACTGCGGATGCGGTCGAAGACCGACGCTTCGTGGTCGGGAATGTCAGGTGTCCCGAGGGTATCCGCAAGCTTTGCAAGCAGGTCCTTCTGCGCCTTGGTCAACTTGGTGGGCGTCACCACGTGCGTGCGCACCAGTAGGTCACCGCGTCCATTACCGCGGAGGTGCGGCACACCCTTGTTGCGGATGACGTGGACCTCGCCGCTCTGCGTACCGGGCTTCAGTTTCAGGTCGACATCATCACCATCGATGGTCGGGATCTTCGCGTCGGTACCCAGCGCCGCCTGTGCGATGTTCAGCGGCAGGTCGTAGATCAACTCCGTCTCGACCCGCTTGAACACCTCGTGCGGGCGCACGTTCAGTTCGACGTACAGGTGGCCGGCCGGCCCGCCGCGAGGGCCATGGTCGCCCTCGCCGGAGAGGCGGATCTGGGAGCCCGTGTCGATGCCCGCGGGGATCTTCACGACGCGCGTGACCTTCACCCGCGTCTGCCCCTGTCCCCGGCAGTTCTTGCACGGGTTGTCGACGATGGAACCCTCCCCGCGGCAGCGCGGGCAGGTGGTCACGTTCACGAACTGCCCGAACAGCGACTGCTGCACGCGCCGCAGTTCGCCTCGGCCCTCGCACTCGGGGCAGGAGGGCTTCGGGGCGCCGTTCTCCTGGCCCGTGGCGCGGCAGTCCGGGCAGCGCTCGACGCGCTCGTAGGAGATCTCGTGCTCGACGCCTCGGACGGCGTCCTCCAGGTCGACCTGCACGGTGGCGTGGAGGTCCGCGCCGGGCTGCGGTCCCGCACGCCGGCCGGCCGTGCCGCGGAAGAACGCGTCGAAGATGTCGCCGAAGCCACCGAAGCCCTCGTGCCCGGCGAAACCCTGCGCGCCGCCCTGCCCGACGCCCGCCGCGCCGTAGCGGTCGTACCGCGCACGCTTCTCCGGGTCGGAGAGCACCTCGTAGGCCGCGTTGACCTGCTTGAACTTCGCCTCGGCGTCGTCCGCCTTGTTGCGGTCCGGGTGGTACTCCATCGCAAGGCGGCGGAACGCCCGCTTCACCTCATCAGGTGTGGCGTTCCGCTCGATCCCGAGGACGGAGTACAGGTCTGCGCTGTCGGTGGTCATTGACGATCCATCCTACCAGCGGGTCCCGCGTGCATGGAATGAGAGTTGTCCCAAGCCCCAGGTCGTGGATGGCCGTGTCTGCCTCGCTCGTTCCGACCTCTCACTCCGATTCTGGCCTCTCCGATTCTGGCCCCTCTCCCGGTTCCGGGAGAGGGCTGGGGTGAGGCCATCCGGCGCATGCGTCACTCCTGACCCAGCGGTTGGCAACCCGGTTCCCCTTCCTCGCGTTGTCACCCTACGCGCCCGCTGAACAGAGGCCGGTGCGGAATAGGAGCCCGCACGTGGATATCGAGATCCGACACCTCCGCGCGGAAGAGCTCCCGGCGTTCGGAGACCTCATCTCGTACGTCTTCGCCAACAGCCGCGAGCACCACGAACAGTTGCAGGCCGGCCTGCTCAACGATGACTCCTTCCTGAAGCCGGAGTGGGTCCTCGCGGCGATGCACGAGGGGCAACCGGTCTCCTCACTGGGCGCGTACCCCGTGGAGGTGCGCGTGAACGGGCGAGCGGTGCCGGCGGCAGCGGTCACCACCGTGGGCACGGCGCCGGGGTTCCGTCGCCAGGGCCTGCAACGGCGGGTGATGACGAAGGCGCTGGAGTGGCACCGCGACTCCGGGCAGACGTTCGCGATGCTGTGGGCGTCGTTCGGGGCGATCTATCAGCGGTACGGCTACGGGCTCGCCTCCGCGCATACCTCGTACACCTGGGAGCCCTCGATGGCGGCGCTGCGCGATCCGTTCGAGAGCGACCTCGCGGTCACCCTCGTCGACTGGCGGGATGCCGAGGTGCGCGCGACGGTGGAGCGCGTCTACCGCGAGTACGCCGCGCCGAGAAACCTGGCGATCGACCGCTCCGAGGAGTGGTGGAGGACGCACGTCTGGCCCTGGGAGTTCGAGCAGAAGGAGGAGCGCCGAGTCTACCTCGCAGTCGCGCGCGATCCTCGCGGACGCCCTCGTGGTTATGTCGCATACAGGACGAAGGAACTCGAGCTGCCCTACGAACCCGGTCCCAACCAGGAGCTCGAGACCGGTGACTTCGTCGCGCTCGACCTCGACGCGTGGCGGGCGCTGTGGAATTACATCCGCGCGCATGACCTCGTGAAGACCGTGCAGTTCCGGTGGGCTGCCGAGGATGACCCCGCGCAGGACCTCCTCCTGGAACCGCGAGCCCTCCGGCGCCGTACCGGCGACGCGATGTGGCTCCGCGTTGTGGACGTCCCGAGTGCCCTCGAGGCCCGCGGCTACGAGCCGGACGCCACGGGCGAGGTGGTCCTCGGCGTGCGAGATGACCTCTGCCCCTGGAACGAGGGTGCATACCGCGTGCGCGTGGAGGGCGGTTACGCATCGGTGAAGCGGGTGCGCAGCAAGCCGCAGCTCACGCTCCCGGTCGGCGCCCTCGGCTCGCTCTACTCCGGCTTCCGCAGTGCGACCGCCCTCGCCCGCGCGGACCGCGTCGAGGGCTCCGTCACCGCCCTCAGGACGGCAGATCGCCTCTTCGCCACCGCGTATCGCCCGCACGTGATGGACGGGTTCTAGGCTCTCCCTCCCCTGCGCTTCGCAGCCGGAGCTTCCGAGAAGGCGCCGGACCTCCTCGCGACGAGGAGCAACCCCCGCCCGATGGAGGGCGTTGACCGATCATGACCGCGCGCCCGATCCCCTCTGAGCACCCGCTGATGCAGCGCAACCTGCGGCTCCTGCCGTGGTGGTGGGTGCTGCGCTGGGTGTGGCTGGGCGAGGGCATCTGGGTTCTCTACCTGACCGACGAGCGAGGACTCACCCTCGGCGAGGCGTTGCTGTTCGAGGCGGTGTTCTCCGCCGTGGTGATCGTCTCGGAGCTGCCGACCGGGATGATCGCGGACCGCTTCGGGCGGCGGGTGAGCCTCGTGGTGGGGACGACGGCGGTCGTCATCGCGTTCTTCGCGTTCGGGGTGGGATCGTCGTTCCTCGTACTGCTGGTGGCGTATGCGTTCTTCGCGCTCGCCGAGACCTCCTTCTCCGGCGCGGACACCGCGATCCTCTACGACTCGCTGAGGGCTGTCGGGCGCGACCGTGACTTCACCGTGTGGCACGGCAGGCTGAACGCCCTCATCGCGCTCGCCATCGGCGGGTTCACGGTCGCCGGATCGCTCATGGTGCACTGGTGGCCGCTCTGGGCGCCGATCCTGCTCTCGGCCGCCCTCAGCGCCCCCGCCATCCTCCTCGCCTGGCTCATGACCGAGCCCCCGAGGACCGACGAGCGTCACACCTACCTCGACACGGGGCGGCACGCGATCACGTTCGTGCGGCGGAACCCGGCGATGCTCGCGGCGATGGTGCTGATGAGCGTGACCACGATCGCGATCGCCTCGGTGTCGGTGTTCCAGCAACACTTCCTGCGCGCCGCGGGCATCCCCGTGTGGGGTGTCGGGATGTTCGTGGCGGGGCAGATGCTCGTGGCGGCGGTCGGCTCGTGGATCTCCTCGCCACTCGGGAACTGGCTCGGGTTCCGGCGCACGATGTGGATCATGCCGCTCGGCAGCACGATCGCCCTCGCAGCGGCCGCACCGGGACACCTCGCGCTCTACCCGCTGTTCCTGTTCCCGGCGCTCGGCTGGAACGTGCTCTTCCCGCACTTTGCCGAGTACCTCGCGAGGCGCGTGACGGACTCGCTGAGGGCGAGCGTGATGTCGATCGCGAACATCGTGGGAGGGCTGGCCGCGATCGCGATCGTGCCGCTGACGGGCCTCGGCGTGGACCGCCTCGGGTTCCGGACCACCGTGCTCATCCTCGCCGCCGTGCTCACCTCGACCGCAGCCGTCGCGTTCCTCGCGTGGGCGCGCTCGCCCGACCCCGGCGAGATCGACGGCAGCGGCCCGTCCGAGCCGGGCCAGGACCCCGGAGGACGCCTCGTCATCGACGCACCCGAGGCCGCCCCGGTACCATCGAGGTGATGGTCAGCCACGATGAACGCGACGATGTCGACGACGAGCCCGAGGATCCGCCCGAGGACCTGGTCCAAGACATGGGTCAGGACCCGGGAGATGACGCCCACGAGGACGGGACGCCCTCGGACGGGCCGGTAACGCCTCGGCAGCTGCTCCGACACGCGCTCGTGGACGACGAAGACCCGCGCTTCCCGCGCTGGCTGCCCATCCCCGGCGTGTTGCTCGGCCTCGGCTGGGCGGGCTACCAGGCCATCGCCGGCGACGCCGGGTTCCTCCCCACGCTCGGCATCAGCGGCGCGATCTTCGCCGGCACCACGCTCGCCACGTGGCTGGGCTGGCAACTGGAGATCGACTAGCCCGCGCACCCTCGCGGGTGGGCCCGCTGCGGCGGATCCGCCTCGGACGGCGCGGCGCATGATGAGTTGGTGGGGGAGACCGTGCTCCACGTCCTCTACGGCCCAGACGAGTTCCGCGCCTCCGAGGCGCTGCGCGCGCTGCGCGCCTCGCTGGACACGGACGGCTCGCTCGCCTCGAACACCACGACGATCCCGGGGCGCAACCTCTCCCCGAACGAGCTGATCCAGCATGCCTCGGCGCTGCCGTTCCTCGCCCCCGCGCGCGTGGTGATCGTGGAGAACCTGCTCACGTCGCTCGGCAACCGCCGAGGGCTCGTGGACGCCTGGCAGCCCTTCCTGGACTTCCTCCCCTCGATGCCGGAGAGCAACCATGTCGTCCTGCTGGAGTCGCCCCGCAAGCGCGACGACCGTGACAGCCCCGTCGGGCGTTCCTCGCTGCTCAGCGCCCTCAAGCAGCGCCCGAACGTCACCGTCACGGAGTTCCAGGAGCTGAAGACCTGGGCCCGCGGCGGCCCCTCGGAGGTCGCGCAGTGGCTGCAGGACCGCGCCGTCCGGCGCGGCATCTCGATCGAACCCCGCGCGATCGAGGCGCTCGCCGACACGGTCGGCGCCAACCTCCGCGCCCTCGCCGCCGAGCTCGAGAAGCTCGCGACCTACGCCAACGGCCGCACGGTCACCGCCGAGGATGTACGCGTCCTCACCCCGGTCGTCCGCGAGGAGCGCGTCTTCGACCTCGTCGACGCGATCGTGGAGGGGCACGCCTCGAACGCCCTCAAGATCCTGCGCCGGATGCTGGACGACGGATCCGAGACGCCCGGCCACGTGCAGTTGCTCGTCGCCCGCCAGCTCCGCCAGCTCGTCCGCGCCACCGAGATCCTCGAAGGCCGGGGGACCCAGGACGACGTCGCCTCCACGCTGAGCGTCCGCGGCTTCCCGCTCACGAAGCTCATGCGGCAGGCGCGCGCCACCCACCGAGGCGCCGTCGAGGCCGCGCTCCGCGCCGTCGAGGCCACCGACCACTCGATCAAGACCGGCAAGCTCAGCGACGAACTCGCCATCGAGCTCCTCGTCGTCCAGCTCGCCTCCCTCGCCCCGCGCCACGCCCGCCGCCGGTAACGACCCCGGGCGAGGGGGCGGCGAGGGGGCTCCTCAGCGCGTGGCCGGAGCAGGCCCTCACCCCAACCCTCTCCCGGAACCGGGAGAGGGGGTCGGAGCCGGAGGGTGCTGGGGGCGGGAGGGGGCACCACGGTGGGTTGGGGCCTCGTCAGCGTCCGAAACACCGAGGACCAGTCGACCGCCTCGAACGGGTCAAGGGACATCCGACGTCAGTCGCGCAGCCCCACGACCATCGGGTTATAGCAGGCTGCGTAGTGGTCGGGCGCGTCGCCCATGTCCATCAGCGAGGGCGCCGGCTCCAGCCGGCACTGCGCGATCGCCTTGATGCAGCGCGGGAGGAAGGGGCACTCCGGCGGAAGCGTCGAGAGGTCCGGCGGCTGGCCGGGCATCGCGCGGAGGCGTCCACCCTCGGCGAAG
>JALOAM010000138.1 GCA_023228765.1 Dehalococcoidia bacterium | reverse complement strand
AGGTCACCCACATCGGTAGGTCGGACTGAACGGGGCGCGGGAGCGTCTGGACCGCGACATCGCCGTCCGGGCCCGGGAACGAGACCGTCTCGCCCTTCCAGAGCCGGCGGAGCGTCCCGATCGTCGAGCCCAGGCTCGTCCTGGCGCCCGCGTAGTTCTGCGGCTGCAGGACGAAGTCATCCGGCCGCCAGCCGGAGGCACAGGCGATGCCCGCGCGCCCGTTCGAGAGGCGGTCGACGACGGCCCATTCCTCCGCGACGCGCGCGACATGGTGCAGCGGCAGCACCACGCTGCCGGCCCGCACCGCGACGTGCTTCGTCACGCTCGCGACCGCTGCCGCGGTCACCGAGGGGTTCGGGAACATGCCGCCAAAGGCGTGGAAGTGTCGCTCCGGGGTCCACACGGCCGAGAAGCCATGGGCATCGGCGAACCGGGCGCCCTCCATCAGCAGCCGGTAGGGGTCCTCGCTCTCGCCGGCCTCGCTGCCGAAGTAGAACAGGCTGAACGCCAGCGGCGTCCCGCCGGCCTCGAGGGCCGACACGGGGACCTCGGTGTCGGCGTCGGCAGTGACGTCGTCCTGGGTGTGGACCACGACCTTGAAGCCTCGACTCAGCGTCCAGAACAGCTCCAGGACGGAGATGTCGAACGACATGCTCGTGACGGCGAGCCATGCGCCGGGCGTCGCGTGCTCCACGCGCTCGTCCATGCCGACGAAGAAGTTCACCACGTTGCGGTGCTCGATCATGACGCCCTTCGGGAGCCCCGTGGACCCGGAGGTGTACATGACGTACGCGAGGTCGCGAGAGGAACCTGCGACGGCGGGCGAGGTGGCGTCCGCCTGCGCGATCGCCTCGGCGTCGCTGTCCACGCTGACCGTGGTCACGCCGGCAGGGATCTGCGACTGGAGGGCGGACTCCGTGACCACGAAGCGGGCGCCGGAGTGGTTCAGCATGTAGGCGATGCGCTCGGCGGGGTACTCGGGGTCCAGCGGGACGTAGGCGCCGCCGGCCTTGTGGATCGCGACCAGGCTCACCAGCATCTCGGCCGACCGCTGGAGGTGGACCCCCACGAGGCCGCCGGGCGCCATGCCGACGGAGAGCAGGTGCCGCGCGAGGCGGTTCGAGCGCTCGTCGAGTTCGCGGTAGGTGAGGCGGACACTGCCGCAGACCACGGCCTCGGCGTCCGGCGTGGTGCGCGCCTGGCGCTCGATCAGCTCGTGGACCCGCGCGTCGCGCTCATACTCGGTGTCGGTGTCGTTCAGCGACTCGCGGGCCTGGAGGCGGACGGATTCGCTCGGCAGCTCGACGGTGCCCCACGGCGTCGCCGCCTCCGACCGCGCGAGGCGACGGAGCGCAACGAGGTCCTCGCGGAGCTCCTCCGCGACGCCGTCCTGCACCACACCCTGGTCGTAGGTCCACCGGACCGCGCCGGCGGGCAGCACGGAGACGACGAGGTCATACCCCGCCAGGCGGTCACCCTCGAGGGGTGCGCCGCTCGGATCGACCAGCACGCGGAGCGCGTTCAGCCCGGCGGCGGAGCGCAGGCTCGGGTAGCGAGCACCCAGGTCCGCCGCGAAGCGACCCTGGCGGCGGGCGAGCTTGACCGCCCGCTCGACACTATCGCGCAGCGCGCCGAGGTCCAGCGCGGCATCCGTGAGGTCGACACGGAGGACGGCATCCTCGACGACGACGTCCGAGGGCTGCGTCCCGGTGGACTCGCGCAGGCGCACGTCGAACGTCGCCTGCCGCGCGTACCGACCGAGGACCATCAACGCCTCGGCGAGTGCCTGCTCGGCGTCGCGAGCCTCGTTGCCCTCGACCTCGACGGTGGCGTGCTCGCCAGAGGGCACCCGCGCACCGGGAAGGGCCAGCGGTCGCAGGGACGCGAGGTGCTCGACGTTCCGCGCTTCCCGTCGCGCAACGGCAGCGACAGCGGAGTCCGCCGCCGCGACTTCATCATCGGTCAGGACCGGCAGCACCGCGCCGACCTCGAACGCACCGCTCTCGGCGAGAGCCGCAACCGGAATGGGCGTTCCATCGAGCGCGGCGAAGTCCCCGACGAGGAGGTCGGAGGTTGCCGTCGCCACGGCGACGTGATCCTCGGTCATCGCGGTCACGGTGCCCGGCGCGGCGGTCGAGGGTTGGCCGACCGAGACCGAGCGCACGCACCACGTGCCCGCGGCGGTCCGCACCTTCGCGATCCCGAGCGGGTTGGGATACTCGCCAAAGGACAGCGCGCGGACCAGCGCAGACAGGGTCTCGGCGCTCTCGTTCCAGCGCAGGAGCCCGGCAGCCGGTGGGCGCTTGAACTTCCCGAAGTAGGCGCGCTTGCCGTCGCCCTGTGCCCTCGGCGCCAGGGAGTCCGTCGAGATCTGGTCGACGAGGTCCTTAAAGCTCGCGATCGCCTGCTGGTAGCAGCGGGCGTTCAGCGAGAGCGAGGTCTCGTCGTCAGCGATCGGGAACCGACGCTGCTGCAGGATGTCGCCCTGGTCGACCTCGGCGGTCATGAGGTGCCACGTGACGCCGTACTCGCGGGCGCCGTCCATGATCGCCCAGGCCGGGGTGTTGATCCCCGCGTACTCCGGCAACGGACCGTCGTGGAAGTTGATCGCCGCCCGCCGCGCGGTTGCGAGCACCTCGGACGGCGTCAGCTCCAGGTTGACGACGCTGAAGAGGTAGTCCGGGGCGAGCGCCTGCAGGTGCTCTGCCAGGCCGGCCTCGTGCGGGTCGTGGACACCCAGCCCGCGCTCCTGCGCCCACCGCGCCAGCTGGTCGTCCCGCGTGATCATCGCGGCGACCTCGTGCCCGGCAGCCTCAAGGATGCCGGCGCACTCCACAGGCAACGAACCGGAACCCAGGAGGACGCAACGAGTACGAATCACGGTGATCTCTTTCGACGTGCCGTCTATCGGCGAGCGAGCACATCCCAGAACAAATCACCCGCCGCCCCGATGCAGACGGTAGATTCGCGCCGTCCACGGAACGTTGAGGGGGTGCCCCAAAAGTGGCCGCCCGAGATACGTGTCAGACCGGCAACCTGCGCTAACGGGCGGTGATTACTGGGTCGGTAAACGCCACGGTGGGTGTCCACGCCAGCGAAACGTCCTCCTCGCTCGGAAATGTCGCCTGACGAATGCGCGAACGACGCTCGATCCACCGCACAGAGGCTCAACTTCGGGGCGGTTCGGTTGGCGTAGCATCTCGCGCTGAAGCTGCGAGGTATCGCGATGCCCAACCCGACCCCAGAAGCGCCGGCGACGAAGCCCGTCCCGACCACCGAGACCGGGGACACCCTCGCCCGCCGAGGGGTGCAGCCCACCGGTCGAGGTCGGCGGATCCTCCTGATCCTCACGTCGGCCGGCGTCGGCGGAGCGGGACGGGTCGTCCAATCGCAGGTGCGAGGCCTCACGGGCGAGGGGTACCGTCCCCTGGCAGTCATCCCGGCCATCGATCCGGAAGCGGCCGCGGAGACCCTCGCATGGTTCGAAGCCGAGGGCGTCCCCGCCGAGGCCCATCCCGAGGTCCCCGCGTGGTACAGCGCTCGCAGCCCGAAGGACCTCCTGCGGTTCGCCGCCTTCATCCGCCGTCGGGCGGACATCGCCTACCTGCACTACGGGAACAGCTACATCTCACTGAAAGACGTGGTGGCCGCTCGACTCTCAGGCCGTGAGTGTTATGTCATGGTGCATCACGCCGCCCCGCTGGTGAACGCACGGCTGGCGAGGATGACCGTGTGGGCATCCCGACTGACACATCGCGTGATCGTCACGACTCCGGCCATGGAGCAGTTGCTCGTCGGCGCCGGGGTCAAGCCATCAAAGATCGAGGTCATCCCCCTCGCCGTTCCCGCTCCGCCGGCACTGCCCGACCGAGCCGACGCGAGGACGCGACTGGGCGTGCCTCATGACGCGTTCGTCGTGGCCAGTGTGGCGAGGCTCGACGCGGGGAAGAACGTCGACACAGTCGTGAACGCGGTCGCGGGGTTGTCCTCGGACGGGCCGCCGGCGCACGTGGTCGTGGCCGGCACGGGCGAAACGCTGGAGCATGTGCGTTCGCTGGCCGCCGAGCGCCTCGGCGAGCGCGGGCACATCCTCGGCTTCGTCCCTGACCTCGCCGACGTGTACGCCGCCGCCGACGTCTTCGCGCTGCCCTCGAACGAGGAAGGCTTCGGCCTGGTCTACGTGGAGGCCGCGCATTACGGGGTCCCGGCGATCGGCTCCGATGTCGGGGGCGTGCGCCACGCCATCCTCGAAGGCGAGACAGGACTCCTGGTGCCTCCCGCGGACGTCGAGGCGCTCCGCGCTGCCCTCGAACAGCTCCGCCGCGATCCGGAACGCTGTCGCGAGATGGGCCTCCGCGCCCAGCGACGCGCCCAGCAGGAGTTCCGCGAGGAGACGATGGCGGCGCGCCACACGGCCGTCTTCGAGCGGTAACGCTCGGGCTGACCGTCGAGGCAGTCCCCTACTCCCGCGTACGCCGCCGCAGCCGCAGCGAGTTCCCGACCGCGCCGAGGCTGCCCGCCAGCCCGAGGAAGAGCCACCCCATCGAGAGGCCGTCGTGCGGGTGTTCCTCGGTGGTCGCGGGCTCATCCGCGGAGGGGGTGGGCTCCACCGGCGTCAGGAGCACGGGATCCGAGAACGACGGCTCGAACTCCTCGAACACGCCGTACCCCGTGCTCGCCGGCCGAGGGCCCTGCAGGGAGCTCGTGACGTAGGCCGGAGGCGCCGTCGGCTCATGTGTGTTTGACATGGTCGAGGAAGCCGGCTCAGGCGCCGTGCAGTCGTTCAGCGTCCGGAAGTCCCATGCGACACCGCCACCGCCGATGAAGAACAGCCCGTCATGGGGCGCATTGTCCTTCGGCGCGCCTCGATACAGGTCCGTCTGCCAGTTGCAGGCGGTGCCCAGGGACACCCCCATGGTGTGCAGGCCCTCGCCGTACATCTCGCCGCTGCCTTCGGCATGGTCGATGAGGACCTGCTCCGAGTAGGGCTGGAGCTGACCGCCGGGGAGGTTGTAGGAGGAGAACGAGATCGGCCCCACCTCGCCCTCGCAGCCCGGAGGACCGATCATGAACTCGGCGTAGTTCTCGATGACGCGGGACGCCTCGAACGTGCACGGCTGCGCCGCCGAGACAGGTGACGGCGCGAACGCCCATCCCGCTGCGAGCATGCCGAGCACGCTCGCGATCCGAATCAATCGCACGGAGTACTCCCAACCGGAGACGGTTCGCCCTGGGATCCGAGTGTCCGCGCGCGGAGTTTTCGGAGAGTGCAGGAATGGTGCCGGAAGTAGTGCAGATCGTCGCGATCTCTCGCGGTGGCTAGCGTGTGCGGTTGGTGCGCCGCCACTCGTCACCCTGACGAGACCAGAGGCTCCCGGCAAGGACCACGACCTTATAGAGCACGAACCGAGGGGCCATGGCCAGCGCGGACACCTCGCGCCACGACGCCCTCGAGGCGATCAACCCGAGCGGCACGTACAGGCCGACCGACACGAACGCGGCGATGGAGAGCCATCCACGGCGGACGGGGTGGACCACCTGCAGGAACCCGAGGGCGCTCGCGAGCCCTACCACCAGCGTGAGCGGCGGCGCGGCGACATCGAGGGCGCCCGCGGCCGCTCCGACCTGGCCTCGGCGGAGTGCGCGCAGTGCGGCGGCGACCGCCCGAGGCATCATGCGCAGCCGGCCACGCTCCCAGCGCTCGTCCTGCACGCGAGCGTCGGCGTAGGTGGACGCCATGAAGCCCGAGACCCGAGCGCGCGGCACGAAGGCCACGGGGATCCCTCGCTCAGCCGCAGCCAGCGTCATCGCGGCATCCTCGGCGATGCCGACGCTTCCGAGGCCTTCCGTCGCGATCTCCCAGCGCATGGCCATGCCGTTGCCCTTGAGCCCGCTCCCGAGGCCGAGGCGCGCCATCCCCAGCGGCCGCCCCCAGTGCAGCAGCTTGAACGCCAGCCGGCGGAGGCGGGTGAGCTCGCCATCGTCGGCGACCTCATAGTAGGCCTGCGCGACCCGGGCGCCGCGCGCCAGCTCGCGCTGCATCTCCGGGAGGAAGGCGGCGTCAACGAGGGAGTCCGCATCGACGAACGCGACGAAGTCGGGCACCGGCAGGCCGAGCGATCCGGAGCTGATGCCGCTGATCGCGTCCTCCAGGGCGTAGCCCTTGCCGCGCCGGACCGGGTCCGTCCGTTCGTAGACCACGGCGCCCGCCACGCGCGAGATCGTGGCGGTGCGATCGTCGCAATTGTCGGCAATCACCAGCACCGTCGGTTCGGCGGGGAGGCCCGCGCCGGAGCGCAGGAGGCTCTTCACGCACGCCTCGACGAGTTGTTCCTCGTTGTGGGCCGGCACGATCACGAGCCAGCTCCTGGACGCGAGCCGGTCGGTCCGCGGCTTCACGCCGGGAATCGCGAGGAGGCACAACACGCACCACCACGCCCCCCACGCGAGGGTGTAGACGGCCGCGACCGTACGCAGCGAGGCGGACGCGGCCCCGAGGATCCGCAGGATCACCGCGAGTTCCTCAGCACCGGCGCTCCCACCGACACCGCCCGCGAGGTCCGCAAGTGTGCGGCGACCAGCGTGACGAAACGCTCGAGCGAGAACGACTCACACGCGGACACCCGGGCGTCCGAGGCCAGCGTCGCCGCGTACTCGGGGTGCTCGAGGAGGTGCTCGATGGCACGGCGCAGCGAGAGCGAGTCACCGGGCGCGGCGTAGAGGCCGGTCGTCGCGGACGACTCACGGGGCCGGGCGTCCGGCGAGAGGAACAGGTGAGGCCCTCGATCGCGGGTCGCACCCTCGTCCAGCGTGCCATCCAAGCGCACCAACGGCCCGACAATGCACTCACGCTGGCCTCGCGTCGCGGTGACGATCACGGGCAGCTGCAGGCTCATCGCCTCCAGGATCGTGGTCACGCCGGACTGGTTCGGGACATCGTGAAGCGGCACGACGACCATCGCCGCGCGCCGGTACTCCTCGCGCAGCGCGGAGAAGTCCAACACCTGGTCGAGGTACTCCACGTTCGGGGGCTGCTCTTCGAGGCCGGCGAGCGAGCGCGCCCAGTGGCTTCCGGCAGCGATCTTCACGCTCACGGGCAGACCAGTGACCGCCTGTGCTAGCGTGCTGTAGTCGCGATGCTCCGATCCCACGGCGAACAGCATCGGCCACGCGTCTGCCCCGGCACGCTCCGAGGTCAACGGAGTCGTGTCCTCGCGGGTCCAGAAGGCCGTGTCCACCTGGTAGGGGATCGTCTCCACCGTCCAGCGGCGGCCCACCCACGGGCGGAGCAGGCGCGCCTGCTCCACGCTATGCACGAGGACGGCGCCGGGGATGCCGAGGCGGGTGAGCAGACCAAACCCGGCGAGCTTCCAGCGTCGCCCGGGGAGGTGGCCCAGCATGACCACGCGCGCCGGCCGTCGGAACCACAGCTGCAGGAATAGCAGCAACGGCAGCCCGACATGCTCACCGTCCGCGAAGATGACATCGCGAGGGCGCGCGCGGCGGGCGAGGTGCCACGCCTGCCGGATGTGTGGCCCCATGAACCGCGCGAGGACACCACGGCGCGCCTGCTGGCGCTGGTAGACCAGCGTGCCGTCGACACGGTCCGCAAGGGCGTCGAAGTCGCGGCGCGGGCCGCCCTCACGGAGTTGTCCGGCGCGCTCTTCCGTGACGCTCACTGCGATCAGGACGCGGGGCATGCCGCCCTTGGCACGATCTGTCACTGCCCCACCTCCTCCAACAGGTCCAGGATGCGACCGGCGTTCGTCTCCGCGTCCATGTGGCACTGCGCGTGCTGCCGCGCTCGGCGAGCGAACGCCGCGCGCCGCTCGGGCGAGTCCACGAGGGCCTCGAGGGCGGCTCGCAGCGCGGGCACGTCGCCCGGTGTGACCAGGACGCCCGCGTCTCGCGGGACGGACTCGTAGTTCGAGCCGACGGTGGTCGAGACGACCGGCAGGCCGGCGGCCATCGCCTCCCCGATCGCGACCGGGGTGCAGTCGGCATAGGTCGGCAGGCAGAAGATGTCCGCCTCCGCGAAGACCGCCCGCTGCTCCGGCGTACCCGGCCGGATGTTCCGCAGCACCGTGACGCCCTCGGGGACAGCCACCTCGTCCTCGGTCACGATGACCAGGTCCGCGCGGTCACGGAGTGGCTCGAAGGCCTCGAGGAGGTCGAGCCCGCCCTTTCGGTGGAACTGCCCGCCGACGAACAGGATGGAGGGGCGCGACCTCGGCGTGTCGGAACGCGGGATCGCGAAGAAGTCTGCGCCCGCACCCGGGTGGACGATCAGTGTCCGCTTCGGCGTGACGCGATAGTCCTCGCGGACCGACTCCATCGCCCACTCGGACCACGTCACCACGGCTGACGCACGCTTCAGGACCTGGCGGTACCACGCGTGCTTCACGCGCTCCGCGAGGGGAGTGCCCGGGCGTTGTCCATACCACC
>JALOAM010000137.1 GCA_023228765.1 Dehalococcoidia bacterium | reverse complement strand
CGCCGCGACTTCCTCGGCGTCCTGCCGGTGGGCATCGTCCATGACGATGAGCCAGCGCTCCGCCGACAGCCGCGCGAGGCGGAACAGCTCGCGGAGGCCGGTCAGGCCCCGAGCGACGGCGACCGATCGCTTGCCGCCGTCCTCGTCGTCTCCGCGGGCAACGACCACGCTGGGGCCGGGGAGCACGAGGTCGCCGACGCGGAACGAGCGCGCCCGCGCCTCACCTCGGGCGGCGTTGAGGAACGTCGACTTCCCCGAACCCAGCCCGCCTGTGACGAGGATGACCTGCGAGTGGCCCGCCTGCGCCTGTCCGAGCCAGGCCGCGAGCCGCCCCACCTCCGAGGTGGGAATCCTCGGGGTGCCGGTAGTGGGACCAGTCGCATATTCATTTGTTATCACGAGACCTACGTACGGTACGTATGTCTGGGGAGTTGTCCAGCCCTCTAGAACAGCGCCGCCGATACCCGAGCGGCGTCCTCGTCAACGCGCCGTCGGCGTCGAGCACGAGAACAGGAGGGAAGAGTGCCCAGGTACCAGTCGCGCGCATTCAGGCAACTGGTGGGGGAACGACTCCGAGAGACCCGGCTGTCGAAGGGTCTCACGCAGGAAGAACTGGCGTGGGAGGCGGGCATCGCGCAGGGCTCGATCTCCCATTACGAGCAGGGTCGGAACGAGATCCCGGTCGCCGTGCTGATCGCGCTCTGTCGCGCCATGCGGGTCCCGCCGGTGCAGATCGTGCCCGGCCTCGAACCGACCGAGTTCGGCCTCGATCCGCCGTCGAGCATGTCCGCGAGACCGCATGCCGAGGAGCCGCGGGCCTAGTCCGCCGACACGACCAGACGACCAGGAGGGAACCACGATGACGGACGAGGCCTACGAGGACATCCTGTACGAGGAAGACGGGCGTCTCGCGTTCGTCACGCTCAATCGCCCAGAGAAGCTGAACGCGCTCTCGAACAACCTCCGCGGCGAGGTCATGCACGCGATGCGTCGGGCGGAAGCCAATCCGGAGGTGGGCGTCATCGTCCTCCGCGCGAACGGCCGCGCCTTCAGCGCCGGCTATGACCTCACGCCGACACGACAGGCCGGTGCGGGCTCGCCGTTCGTGAACGAGTGGTCGCTACTCCCGGACACCGGGACCACGCACCCCGGACAGCAGCAGTGGGCGCGGCACGTGGTCATGACCAACTTCATCATCTGGGAGCTGGCGAAACCGGTGGTCGCTCAGATCCAGGGCTACTGCCTCGCCGGTGGCACGGAGCTCGCCTCGATCTGCGACTTCCGCATCGTCGCCACGGACGCGCAGATCGGCTATCCGCCGGTGCGCGCGATGACCACGATGGACATGCTGTGGACGCCGTGGTTCCTTCCGCCCGCAAAGGCGCGTGAGATGGCGTATGTCGGCGACTCGATCTCCGGTGAGGAGATGGTGCAGCTCGGCTGGGCGAACTACCACGTACCCACCGACCAGCTCGGTGAGTTCACGGAGAAGTTCGCGCGCCGCATGGCGCACATCGACAACGACATGCTCATGTACTCGAAGCGCGCCGTGAACCGGCAGTACGAGGCGATGGGCATCCGCGCTGGGCTCTGGTCCGGCACCGAGATCCAGGCGTTGAGCGCCCAGCGTCCAGCCGCCAGCGAGTGGGGGCGCCACGTCCGCGAGGAGGGCCTGAAGGCCGCCCTCGAGTGGCGCGATGGGCCGTTCCGGGACTTCCGGGGCGCCTACACCGAGGCCCACGCGAACCGCGCCGTGGCGTCCGCGGACGGGTCCAAGCCCGGCGAGTACTGACGCCCTCGCCGGTCCCGTCCTCGACGAGAAGAGGCCTGCCAGATGGCAGGCCTCTTCATTTCGCGAGCACCGGAGGGGTGGTGCTCGCCGATGCCTCGCACGGTGGTGGGCTAGATCACCCTCGAGGCAGTCCAAGTCCGCGAGTCGCGATGATGCCGCGCTGGATCTCGCTGGATCCGCCCGCGATCGTCGACGGGATCGAGTTCACGTAGCTGTGCGTGTGCCGCGCGTTCATCGGCGCCCGGGGGTCCGTGCTGTCCCAGAGGTTCGCGTAGAGCCCGAACACCTTCGTCCCCGTCCGCGCGATGCGCTGCGTCAGCTCCGAGTTGAACAGCTTGGCGCAGGACGCCTCGTGGTTCGGGACCTGGCCGGCGTTCTGGATCGACACGATGCGCAACGAGAACTGGTACGACACCTCGCACTCGATCGCCCGGTCGGCGATCTCGGCGCGGATCGTCGGGGTCGTGTGCGTCCGCGAGACGGCGCGTCCCTCGCCGGTGGCGTACTCGACGAGGTGGTCGATGTCGCGCTGGGTGCCGACCGCGCTGGAGATGCCGGAGCGCTCGAAGTCGAGCAGGGTCATGCCGACGTACCAGCCGCGGTCCTCCTCGCCGACACGGTTGCCGGCGGGGATGTGCACGTCCTCGAAGAACGTCTCGTTCAGGTCGTCACCCCAGCCCATGCTCACGATCGGGCGCACCGAGATCCCCGGTGTCTTGAGGTCGGCGACGAGGAAGGAGATGCCTCGATGCTTCGGGGCGTCCGGGTTCGTCCGCGCGAGGAGGAACACCCAGTCCGCGGTGTTCGCGCCGGAGGTCCAGATCTTCTGCCCGTTGACCACGTACTCGTCACCGTCGCGGACGGCACGGAGCTGGAGCGACGCGAGGTCGGACCCCGCGCCCGGCTCCGAGTACCCCTGCGCCCAGACCACCTCGCCGGTGAGGATCTTCGGGAGGTGCTCCTCCTGCTGCTCCTTCGTCCCGTGGACGATGAGCGTGGGGCCGATCATCGCGACGCCATGGATGCTCGCGGCCAGCGGAGCGCCTGCCTTCGCCATCTCCTCGTTGAAGATGAACTGCTCCATCGGGGTCATCCCCGCGCCGCCGTACTCCACGGGCCAGTGCGGCGCGATCCACCCCTTCTCGCCGAGGACACGCGACCACTCGAGGGCGGCCGAGCGGGCCTCGGGATCCTCGGAGGCACGGTCGCTCTGCCAGCGATTCACGGACCCTGAGCGTCGATAGCGCTCCGGCAGCCCGCTCTGGATCAGCGATCGCACCTCGTCGCGAAACCCCGCCTGCGCAGCCGTGTCGAGCCAGTCCATGGTGACCTCCCTCACCCGCCCCCAATCCAACGGGTTCGGCGTGACGCTGGCAATTACGGCTGTCATATCCGCAGAGATATTCGCCACCCCGAGAACGACGAGGTGCTTCAGCGCCCTGCTCGGTAGCGACCGGGGCGCCGATCCGTCAGAGCGCGGCGGCCTTCCCGAGGAGCACCTCGCGCACGCGCTCATTCCCCGCGAGCGCAGCCGCGGCGGTCAGTTCGGCGCGCGCCTCCTCGACGCGTCCGAGCTGTCCGAGGAGCTCGCCGCGCACGCTGGGGAGGAGGTACGACTTGCGGAGCGCGCCGTCCTCCACGAGCCGGTCGACGATCTCGAGCGCTTCCGCTGGCCCGCTCGCCATCGAGACGGCGACGGCACGGTTGAGCTCCACGACGGGATTCGGCGCGATCTGCCCGAGCGCTTCGTAGAGCAGCACGATGCCGCCCCAGTCGGTCTCCTCGACGCTCGGCGCGACCGCGTGGCACTCGGCGATGGCGGCCTGCAAGGCGTAGTTGCCGCGCCCCCGTCCGAGGGCGTCCGCCTTCGCGAGGGCCTCGACGCCGCGGATGATCTGGGCGCGGTTCCACTTCGTGCGGTCCTGGTCGGCGAGCAGGATCGGGCGGCCGTCCGGTGCCGTACGCGCGCCGAACCGGGACGCCTGGAACTCCATCAGCGCTACCAGCGCGTGGACCTCGGGCTCCTCGGGAATGAGGCCCGCGAGGATACGACCGAGCCGGACCGCCTCACCCGCGAGGTCCTGCCGCACCCAGTGCTCTCCGGAGGTCGCCGCGTAGCCCTCCGTGAAGATGAGATAGACGACGGTGAGCACGCCGCCGAGGCGTTCCGGCCACTCGTTCGGCTCGGGCACCTCGAACGGCACGCGCGCCGCCGCAAGGGTCTTCTTCGCGCGCACGATGCGCTGCTGCATCGTGGGCACGGGGACGAAGAACAGCCGCGCGATCTCCTCGCTCGTGAGGCCGCCGACCACCCGCAGGGTCATCGCGACCTGCGCCTCACGGTTCAGCACCGGGTGGCACGCCGTGAACACCAGCCGGAGGAGGTCGTCGTCGATCGCCTCGGCGGTCTCGAGCGTGTCATGCTCCAGGTCGTACGCCATCGCGCGATAGCGTTGATCGAGGCGTTCCTGCCGGCGCCAGCCATCGATCGCCTTGCGCTTGGCGACAGCAGTGAGCCAGGCGCCCGCGTTCCGCGGCACGCCTGACTCCTCCCACTGGACAAGCGCATCAGCGACAGCGTCCTGCGCGAGGTCCTCCGCGAGGCCGACGTCGCCCGTCATCCGGGCGAGCGACGCCACCACGCGAGCGCCCTCGATGCGCCAGACTGCCTCGACCGTGCGCCGGATGTCAGTCACCCATCGCTCCCGGTGCTTGCGCCGTCCTCGATCGGTGGTCGCGGGCTTACCCCTGCGCCTCGCGGGCTCGCTGGGCCTGCTGCTCGCGCCACTCCGGCTCCTTCTGGACGTACTCGTTGTCGGCGAAGTCCGCGAAGTCGCTCGCATCCGTCACGCGACGCACCTCGAGCTTCGTGCCGGCGCCGAGGGGAGCCCGGCTGGCCCACTCGAGCGCCTCTTCCTTCGTGGCCGCCTCGATGATCCAGAACCCGTTGAACAGCTCGTGCGTCTCGCCATAGGGGCCGTCGGTCACGATCGGCTTCTCCTTGCCGAACTCGACGACGAAGCCCTCCTCCGGCGCGGACAACCCCTCGCCGGCCAGCAGCACGCCCGCCTTGATCATCGACTCGTTATAGGCGCCCATGGCATTGATGATCTCTTCGAACGGCATGGCCTTCGATGCCTCGATGGCCTCGTCGGTGGCGCGCATGATCAGCATGTACTTCACGTTGGTCTCCTGTCCGTCCCGAGGCACCCGGTAGCGCCCCTCTACCGTCACGTCGAACGGCGACCGCCAGGATCGACATGGCTCCAGGAATTTTCTGAGATTCGTCGGACTGTACCCGCGCCCCACGCGCGGCGTGCCGCTGATCCTCGGCAGACCATGCGCCGAGGGCGTCCGGGGCGCGCTATCGCCTCGCGGCCGACGCCGTGCGACGCCTGCGGGGCGCGGGGCCGACCGAGTCGCGGCGGACGTAGGCGCCCTTCACTACGCGACGGCGGGGTGCCTCGCCGCGCACGAGGTCGAGGATGAGCTCGGCCGCGCGCTTCCCACAGAGGTAGTAGTCGACGTCGGTGACGCTCAACGGGGGGCGATAGATCTCCGCCCACGGCGGCGCGCCCGTGCTCATCACGGAGACATCGTCTGGGATCCGGAGGCCGGCCGCGGTGAGCCCCTTGAGGAGCGCGGGGGCCTGCGCCTCGTTCACGTGGAGGAATGTCGGACCGTGCTTGGACCGCACGAGGGCGACGACATCCGAGATCTTGAGCCCGGGGCCGCCTCGGTCCTCCCCGGCGAACGGTTGGAGATCGACCTCGAGTGGCACCTTGTCGCGCTCCACGACGCGGGCGAGGACATCGGAGCCGGGACGGCCGATGCGCCGCGCGGGGAGCAGGACAAGCGCCCTCTGGTGCCCCAGCTCAACCAGGTGGGCTGCAAGCTCACGGCGCGAGGGGACGGAATCGACCGAGATGAGCGGGCCGCGCCACGCGCTCGGCGCGCCACCCGCGATCATGATGACCTCCTGGCCGCGCTCCGCGATGGCGCGGAATGCGTCCGGCCTCGGCGGGTGGAGGACCACCATGTAGTCCGGCCGTCGCCGGGCCAGCGCTCGGATACGGCTGGCGTCCTCCGCGGCGTCGTCGCTGTACTCCGTGACCAGGATGTCGTAGCCGTGCGGGTGCAGCGCGTCCGTCAGCGCGCTGACGAGGCGCGCGGAGGAGTTGTTCGCGATGCTCTCCACCCACACGCCGATGAGCTGGGTCTTTCCGGAGCGCAGGCTGCGCCCGATCGGGTTGTGCTCGTACTGGAGCCGCTCGGCAATCTCGACGATGCGCTTCCGCTGCTCGGGCGACACGCCCGGAGCGCCGCTGAGCGCACGCGAGGCCGTGGCGATCGAGACGCTCGCCTCGCGAGCGACGTCCGCCAGCTTCGTCCCCGAAGAGGCCCGCCGACCCCGGCGCGCCGATGCGCTGTCCCTGCCACCCATGTCATTGACCATACGTGTAATCGCCCGCTAACGGGCGGTCGCGCCGCTCAACCACTCGCCGAGGACCTCGGCGGTGTGTTCGCCGACCGCGGGCACGGAGGGCACCGGCGACGACGCGTTGCGTACCTCCGGAGAGCTCGTGATGTACGGCAGGAGCGGCACGGTGAGCGTCCGGCCATCCTCCGTCGTCACGTCGCGGAGAAAGTCGCGGGAGCCGAGCTGCGGGCATCCGAAGAGGTCCTCGATCGTCTGGACGAGGGCGAAGGTCATGTGTAGCGCCTCGGCTGCCTCGAACCACTCCTGCGCGGTCTTCTGCCGGAACGGCGGGACGAACAGCTCGATGAACTCGTCCCAATGCGTCATCCGGCCCTCGGCGGTCTGGAAGCGCTCTTCGGCGAGCCTGGGTTCGTCCAGCAACTGTGCGATCCCGTCCATGCGCATCGAGTTGACGGCGCCGGGGGCGCAGTAGACGTACCCGTCGCTCGTCGGGACCATCCGCAGCCCCGCCTTGATCCGCTGTTCCCGCCGGGCGACCTCCCCGTAGTACACGTACGGGCCGACCGCCTGGAACGTGTGCGTCGCCATCGCCTCCTGGAGCGAGACGTCGATGCGGGCGACCTCGTGCTCCTCGCCCAGCCGGAGGGCAGCCAGCGCCGCCGAGGCAGCCATCACGCCTCCGGTGAGCTCCGCCTGGTACGGGGCGAGCTGCTGAGGCGGCTGGTCTGCCTCGCCGGTCAGGAACATGAGGCCGCTGGCAGCCTCGACGGTCAGATCCGAGGCCTCCCACCCGCGCTTCGGACCGGTCAGTCCGAACGGCGTGACGCTGACCACTGCATGCCCGGGAGCGAGGCGCTCGAAGGCGTCCACGCCGAGACCGATCTGCCCGAGCGGCCTCGCACGGAAGTCGCCCACCACCACGTCGGCCTGCGCAGCGAGGCGTTCGATGTCCTCCGCGGAGGCGACCACGCTCCGCTTCCCGGCGCTCATGGCAGCGAATGCGGCACCGTGAGCCGTCCCCCATCGTGACGGAGTCCGCCGGCGCGGATCGCCCTCGGACGGTTCGACCATCACCACGTCCCATCCGAGGTCGCCGAGCAAGCGCGACGCATAGGCACCGGCGATCGAGGACGAGAGTTCGAGGACGCGGCGGGGATGAGTCATGGAGCTACTCCGGCAGGGCGCTAGACGTGGGGGAGTTGGGGTCGCCTAGTGCGGCGCTGGCGTAGCCGGTGGCGCGAAGCTCGCCCAGTCGGGCAGTCGTTCGTCCACGCGTGAGAGCTCACCTCGTGCGATGCGGGTCGCCGCGTCGCCGACGCCACGGCTGCCCAGCGTCCCGCGAGCCGTCCCGATCGCCCCCGCCGCTTCGAGGCGAGCGATCGCCTCCGCCGTGAACCCGGCGACGCTTCGGAGCACGTCATCGTTGTCCGCGCCCACGAAGCGCGGATCCTCGACTCGCGCCCCCGCGAGTCCTCCCCATGCGGCGCTCTGGTGCGGGTGCATGCCACCTGAGGGCGCCTCGCGCATCTCGAAGAAGCCACGGGCCCAGAGCTGCTCGTCCGTACTCAGGTCGCGGACGTCCGCGACGACGCTCGCCGCGATACCGGCGGCCTGCAGACGGTCGACGGCCTCGAACGCGTCGAGGTCGCCGACCGCCGTGGCGACGCAGTCCTCCTCGGCGGAGGGGCAGCCGAGGACGGACGCGACGGTCTCCAGTTGTTCGGCGGTCGCCGCGATGGCGACATGTCGGTCGGTGCCACGGGCGTTGAAGACACCGTGCAGGGCGTAGCGGGCATCGTCGTTCCCGACACGCCGGGCTTCCGCGCCGGCCGAGTGCTCCGCGAGCACCGGGCCAAGGTGCGCGACCATCGTCTCGTAGAGCGAGATGTCGATGTGCTGGCCCTCACCGGTCCGCGCGCGCTCATCGAGGGCGGCGAGGATCGCCATCAGCGTGTACATGCCGCAGGTGTCGTCCGCGTAGACGCCGGTGCCGGGACGGCCGGGCCAGCTCTCGGGATCGCCGATGAGCAGGTTGTGGCCCCCGACTGCCTCGGCGCCTGGGCCGAACAGCGGGCGCTCGCCCCACGGGCCGGTCGTACCGAAGCCGGTGAGGGAGACGTAGATCACGTCAGGGTTCACGGCGCGGACGCCCTCGAAGTCGATCCCGTACTTGCGGACGACGCGCGGGGTGAAGTTGTGGGCGACCACGTCGCA
>JALOAM010000136.1 GCA_023228765.1 Dehalococcoidia bacterium | reverse complement strand
CACGCTGGAGACCGGCCTGGTCACCAACGTCCCGTTGTTCCTGGAGGTCGGCGACAAGATCAAGGTCTCCACCTCGGACGGGAAGTACCTCGAACGCGTGAAGTCGTAGTCCGCCCGACGAAGGGCTGAGGGGAACCCTCGTGCCTCCCGAGGTCCGCGCGGTCTGGCAGGTCGCCCGCTATCTGCGTGAGCGGGTAGACGGCGACCCGCACCTGCGCGACCTCTGGATCGGCGGCGAGGTCTCCAACCTCACGGTCGCCTCCTCCGGCCATATGTACTTCACCTTGAAGGACAACGGAGGGGCGCTGAACTGCGTCTTCTTCCGCAACCAGAACATGCCCCACCGGAAGCACATGCAGTCCGGTGTCTCCCTGGTCGCCCACGGCCAGGTCACGTTCTACGCCGAACGAGGCAACCTGCAGTTCATGGTGGACTTCGTCCAGCCCGCCGGCGTCGGCGCACTGCAGGCCGAGTTCGAACGCCGGAAGGCGCAGTTCGAGGCCGACGGCCTGTTCGATGACGCCCGCAAGCGCCCGCTCCCGGTGTTCCCTCGACGCATCGGGGTAGTCACCAGCGCCCGAGGCGCCGCGCTCCACGACATCCAGACCGTGCTCGAACGCCGCTGGCCCATGGCAACGCTGATGCTCCAGCACGCGATCGTGCAGGGCGACGAGGCTGCGGTCGACATCGCGGATGCCATCCGCTCCATCGCGCCGAAGGGCCGCCCGGACCTCTGGCCGGACGTCGTCATCGTGGGGCGCGGGGGCGGATCGACCGAGGACCTCTGGGCGTTCAACGAGGAGCCGGTGGTCCGCGCGATCTTCGGCTGCCCCGTGCCTGTCGTCTCCGCCGTCGGCCACGAGACGGACACCACGCTCGCCGACCTCGTCGCGGACCGCCGGGCGCCGACTCCCTCCGCCGCGGCGGAGATGGTCGCCCCCGACCGTGTCGATGTCGCCCGACGCGTCGAGTCGGTGCGGGCGCGCGGGCTCATGTTCGTCTCGCGCCGCCTCGCGCAGTCGAGCCAGGAGGTGGACCGCACGATCACCCGACTCGAGCGCCAGCTCCCTGACACGCGTCCCCTCCACCGAGGCGTATCGAGCCGCGCCGACTCCATGCAGCACGCCGTCCATCGCTCGATCGTCGAGGCGCGCGAACAGACCGCCGGCCTCGCCGCGCAGCTTCGCACGCTCTCGCCGCTCGCCACCCTGGACCGTGGGTACGCCCTCGTGAACCGCGAGGACGGCACCCCCGTGCCATCCAACGGGGACGTGGAGGCGGGCGATCGGGTACTGATCCGGTGGCGGGACGGCACCCGCTCCGCGACTGTCGAGTGACAGCCGCCGCGTGTAGAGTCGGACGCATGGCCACGAACGAACCTCCGCAGACCGCCGGGCAGTCCGAGCTCGCCCTCGAAGGCCACTCCTTCGAGGTGCTCTACCAGCGCCTCGAAGCCGTCGCACAGCGCCTCGAGGCCGGCGACCTCACGCTGGAGGAGTCCGTCCGCCTGTACGAGGAGGGCATGCAGCTCGCCGAGCAGTGCCAGGCCCTCCTTGGCGACGTCGAACAGCGCATCGAGGTCCTCCGCCAGCGGGCCAACGGCAACTAGCCCGACGAGGCGGTACGCGCTAGTGACGCTCCCATGACGCTGCGCATCGGCTGGTACACCACGCGCGGCCGCTCCTCCCGCGCCATGTTTGAGGCGGTCCGCGACGCCATCGCTGCCGGCGCCCTCGACGCCGAGTTCGCCTACGTCTTCTCCAACCGCGACCCGGGCGACGACCCCATCACGGACGCCTTCTTCGACCTCGTCCGGTCGGAGGGCATCCCGCTCCTCACCCTCGGCTCCGTCGCGTTCCGCAAGGCCCACGGCGGCGAGCGCTCGAAACCCGGGGAACCCCTCCCTGCGTGGCGCGAGGCCTACGACCGCGAGGTCGCCCGCCTCGTCGACCAGCATCCGGCAGACCTCGGCGTCCTCGCGGGCTACATGCTGATCTTCACGCCCGACTTCGCGAACACCCACCCGCTCGTGAACCTGCACCCCGCCCTCCCGGGCGGCCCCATCGGCACCTACACCGAGGTCATCCGCGAACTCATCCGCTCGGGTGCCTCGGAGAGTGGCGTCATGCTCAACGTCGCCATCCCCGAGGTGGACATGGGCCCCGTCGTCGCCTTCGCCCGCTACGCGCTCCAGGGCGAAATCGAGCGCCCCTCTCCCACCGCCCCCGACGAAGCCCTCGACGCCTCCGCGCTGTTCGAGGCGGTCCGCGCCGCCCAGGTCCACCACGAAGCCCCCTTCCTCGTCGCCGCCCTCCAGTCCCTCGCCGACGGCCGCGCCTCCCTCACCCCCTCCGAACCCCTCGACCTCACCGACCGGCTCACCTGACTGCGCCATGCTCCCCCTCCGGCCCCCTCCCCCTCTGGGGGAGCGTTGGGGAGAGGGCAGACAACCCACCCACAACCCGCACGAAGCACCCACCCCCTCCGCCAGCCCCTCCTCTGAACTCCGACCACCACGCGACCTCGCACCGACCAGACGAACGTCCCAACCCCATCCCGTCTGCTAACCTGACGCGACAGCACACGAGGAGATCCATGGCCGCGTCGAGCCAGTCGATGAGCATCACCGCCCCGATCCAGGCGACCGCAATCGCCGTGCGGCGCCCGCTCCCCCTCGTGATCGCACAGCGAGCGATGCCCCTCGTCACGGCTTCGGCGGGCGTTGCGCTCGCCACCCTCGCGGCGGAGCGCGCGCTCGCGAGCCTCGCGCTCCGCGCGGCGGAACGCGCCGGACTGAGGATCGCGTCGCCCGTCGCCTCCATCGAACCGGCGATCACGCGCGTCACCGTCACGCACACCACCGTGGTCGAGCGCATCACCACCCGCCGCAGCTAGCGGCACACCTAGAACTGCCCTCCATGCCCGAAGAACGCCTCCAGAAGATCCTCGCGCGTGCCGGGTTCGGTAGCCGTCGCACCGCCGAGGACGTCATCGCCCGCGGCCGCGTCACCATCGACGGCGCGCTCGCGACCCTCGGCATGAAGGCCGACCCCGACACCCAGCGCATCGAGGTGGACGGGAACCCGATCCGCCTCGAGACGCGGGAGACCACCCTGCTGCTGCACAAGCCGACCGGCTACGTCGTGACCGCGCACGACGAGCAGGGCCGCCGCACGATCTACGACCTGCTCCCCGACGCACCCTCGCACCTCCGTTATGTCGGCAGGCTCGACGTCGACACGTCCGGGCTGCTCATCCTCACCACGGACGGTGAGCTGGCCCACCGGCTCACCCACCCCAGCCGCGAGGTCGAGAAGGAGTACGAGGCCTGGGTCACCGGCGTCGTCCCGGAGGCCGCCCTCGAACAGCTGAGGCGAGGCGTGCGGCTGGAGGACGGCACCACCCGGCCGGCGCTGGTCGAGCGGCTCCCCGGCGAGGAGCCCCCCACCCGCGCGCGCCTCGTGATCCACGAGGGGCGCAACCGCCAGGTGCGCCGCATGTTCGAGGCGGTGGGACACGGCGTCTTCCGCCTCCAGCGCACCCGCATGGGCCCCCTCGAACTGGGCGACCTGCACCTTGGCCACTCGCGCAAACTCACGCCCGAGGAACTCAACGCCCTCCGCGAGGTCGTCGGACTCGCCCCCGCCTGAACGGCCCCTGTCTGAACGCCTCCGCCCGGGCCTCGGATCGGGGCGCTCGGCGGTAAGCACCGGCGTCGCTACCATCGCACGCAGTGCCGGGAGGCTCCTGACGGCACGTTGGAGTTGGAGCGACCCCATTTCTGACGACTCCCGAGCCCGCAGCGTCGCCATCGACGGCCCCACCGCCTCCGGCAAGAGCGCGGTCGGCCGCGCCCTCGCGGAAGCCCTCCGCATCGGCTTCTTCGACACGGGCCTGATGTACCGCGCCTGCACCCTGGCGGTGCTCCGCTCCGGCACTGACCCGGAGGACCCCGAGGCGGTGACTGCCCTCGTCCGCTCGCTCGACCTCGACATGCAGTGGGACGAACCCACCGTGCCGAAGATCGTCCTCGAGGGCGACGACGTGACGAGCCTCCTCCGAACGCCGGAGATCGAGCAGACCGTCTCGCTCGTCTCGCGCATCCCGGACGTGCGCAACGAGCTCGTGCGGATGCAGCGCAGCATCGCCGGCCGCGAGCCCGTGGTCATGGCCGGCCGCGACATCGGCACACGCGTCCTCGAAGAGGCGCGGGCGAAGATCTTCCTCGACGCCTCCGCGGAGGTACGCGCCCGTCGCCGCCAGGGCGAGGAGCAGGACGCCGGCCGCGACACCACCTTCGACCAGGTGCTGGTGGCCACCCGACGCCGCGACGAGCTGGACAACACCGGCCACCGCGCCATCAAGCCCGAACAGGCCGCCGAGGGCACCCTCATCATCGACACGGACGCGCTCGGCATCGACCAGGTGGTGGAGCGCGCCCTGGAGCATTACCGCGCCGCGAACGGCGTCTCGTAGCCCGAGACGTGACCGGCGCCGATAGGCTAGCCGCGCGATGAAGCGACTGAAGCACCGCCTCTCCGCCCTCACATACCTCGTCACCAACAACTTCGCGCGCGCCGTCCTCTTCACCCTCGGCCGGTGGGAGGTACGCGGCGCGGAGCGGGTGCCCGCCAGCGGCCCGGTGATCCTCGTCGGAAACCACGTCCACCTGCTGGACCCGCCGCTCGTGGGCGCCTCCACGAAGCGCCGAGTGCATCCGATGGCGAAGCGCGAGCTGTTCGAGACGCCCCTCGTGGGGTGGTACTTCTGGGCCTACGGCGCGTTCCCCGTCCGACGGTTCTCCGGCGACATGGGCGCGCTGCGCGTCGCCAAGAACTATCTGCGCGACGGCGAGGTGGTCCTGATGTTCCCGGAGGGCACGAGGTCACGCGACGGTGCCGGGATGCGCCCCGCCCTCCCCGGCGCGGCCATGGTCGCCCTCCTCGCCCGCGCGCCCATCGTCCCCGTCGCCATCACCGGCTCGGACGTGCCGCTCCCCGGCGTCTTCTGGGCCTGGCTTCTCGGCAACCGCCCGAGGATCACCGTCACCTTCGGCGACCCGTTCACCCTCGACGACCTCGCGACGCCCTCCGGCTCCTCCGAAGGCCGCGCCGCCGAGGCGGGTACGGACCGCATGATGCGCCGCGTCGCCGCCCTCCTCCCGGAGGAGATGCGCGGCGTCTACGGCGCCAGCACGGAGGGCCAGGTCATCGTCGCCCGCCAGGGACGTGCCCCGACGGAGAACTGACTCCGCCCCCAGTTCGATCCCTTCCTCGACTCCCCCCCCGGTTCCGACCCCCTCTCCCGGTTCCGGGAGAGGGCTGGGGTGAGGGCCGTTCCGGATCTGCTTGACGCATCTCCGAGGCGGCCCGTGCCGGAGGGGCCCTCACCCCCGGCCCCTCTCCCGAAACCGGGAGAGGGGAGCCGGATTCAGAGCCGGAGTCGGAGGCAGAGTCGGAGAGCGACCCAGCACCCTCCGGCAACCTGCGGGCAACGTCGTCGGTACACGCTGACCTCGGCCGTCGGTACACTGGGAGAGCGGTCGGGGGTCTCGGAGCGACACGTTATGTGCGGTATCGTCGCCTACACCGGGCACCGCCCCGCCGGGCCTATCCTCCTCGACGGCCTGCGGCGCCTCGAATATCGCGGGTACGACTCTGCCGGCATCGCCCTCGCCGAGGGTCATGACCGCATGTACGTCGCCGTCGCGACCGGCAAGCTCGATGCCCTCATCCAGCGCGTGGAGGGCACCTACCCGCCCGCGACCGCCGGCCTGGGACACACGCGCTGGGCCACCCACGGCGAGCCTGAGGACCGCAACGCCCACCCGCAGCAGGATCCGGACGGCCGTGTCGCCGTCATCCACAACGGCATCATCGAGAACTTCGAGGCGCTTCGCGCGAAGTACGCGCGCGGTCCCTTCCGCTCGGACACGGACACCGAGGTCATCGCGCACATGCTCGCGACCCACCTCGAACGAGGGATGGACCTCCTCGCCGCGCTCCGCGCCACGGTCGCGGAGGCCGAGGGTGCCTACTCGCTCGTCGCGATGGCGACGGACCAGCCGGGGCGCATCGTCGCGGCGCGGGCCGGGAACGCCGGGGGCATCGTCATCGGTGTCGGGGAGCGCGAGCACCTGCTCGCCTCAGACCTCGGCGCGCTGCTCGCCCAGACGCGGCGTGTCACGTTCCTCGAGCCCGGCGAGTTCGCCGACCTCACTGCGGAGGGCGTCCGCTACGTGGACGCCGAGGGCAACGAGATCGCAAAGGCGGTTGAGACGCTGCCGTACGACCCGGTCTCCGCCACCAAGGGACCGTACAAGCACTTCATGCTCAAGGAGATCCACGAGCAGCCGGACGCCGTCCTCGATGCAATCCGGGGGCGCTACGTCCTCCCGGGAGTGGGCGCTCCGGGTCGTGTCGACCTCTCGGGGGAGCTTCCGCCCGAGCGCTTCAGCGCGGCGTGGGCGAAGGCCCTCACGCGGGTGGTCATCGTGGGCATGGGCACCTCCATGCACGCGGGCATGGTGGGCCGCCATTACCTGGAACGCTTCGCGCGCCTGCCCGCCGAGTTCGACAACTCCGCCGAGTTCCGCTATCGCAAGCCCGTCCTGGACGAGCACACCCTGGTGATCTCGATCGCGCAGTCCGGCGAGACCGTGGACACGCTGGCCGCGATGGACGAGGCGAAGCGCGCCGGGTGCCCCCAGATCACGCTCTGCAACACGCCCGGCTCCCAGACCACCCGCGTCGCGGACGGCACGCTGCTGCTCCGCGTGGGCCCGGAGATCGCCGTCGCCAGCACCAAGACCATGCTCGCGTCGATGGTGCTCCTCCACGGCCTCGCCCTGCACCTCGGACGGCTGAGGGGCACCCTCCCGCCCGAGGTCGAAGCCGAGCAGGTGGACGCGGCGCTGCACTTGCCGGCCGCCCTCGGCGAGGCGCTGGGGCTGGCGCCGCAGATCGAGCGGATGGCCCAGCACTACGCCAACCGGGAGGACTTCCTCTTCCTGGGCCGCGGCCTGAACTTCCCGATCGCCCTCGAAGGGGCGCTGAAGCTGAAGGAAGTCAGCTATATCCACGCCGAGGGCTACGCCGCCGGCGAGATGAAGCACGGCCCGATCGCCCTCATCGACGAGCGCATGCCCACCGTGGCGATCGCCCTCCGCGACGAGGTGGCGGACAAGATGCGCTCGAACATCGAGCAGGTGCGAGCCCGCCGCGGCGAGGTGGTCGCGATGGTCTCCCACGGCGACCGCACGCTCGCGAACATCGCCAGCGACCTCATCGAACTGCCCGAGGTGGACCCGCTGCTCGCCCCGATCGTGGCGACGGTGCCCCTCCAACTGCTCGCCTACTACATCGGCACCTCGCGGGGCGCCGACGTCGATCAGCCGAGGAACCTCGCCAAGACGGTCACAGTCGAGTAAAACAAGAGTCCGGTTTCGAAACGGTCCGCCCGACGCTCCCCAGGTCGTGCGGCAGGGGTACGACCGAGCGGCGCCGCCTCCCACGAGGCTGGCGCCGCTCCATTTTCTGTCGTCGCTCGGACCGAGGGCTACGCCCCGCGCCCGCTGAGGGCACCCGCCTGCACCGCGTCCGCGAGGAAGCCTCGCGTCGCCTCGGCGATGCCGTCCGCATCGAGGCCGTACGCGGCGCGCTGTTGCGTCTGGCTCGCGTGTGCGAGCGGCGCGTCGGGCAGCGTGATCGCACCGAGGAAGCTCGACGCCTGCCCCTGCGACGCGAGGACGTCGAGGACGGCCTCGCCGAAGCCCCCGGCGCGCACATTCTCCTCGACGGTGACGATGCCACCGGAGCCGGCGGCCACCTGCGACAGCAAAGCCTCGTCCAGCGGCTTCGCGAACCGCGCGTTCACCACGCCCACACGGAGGCCCTCCGCCGCCAGGCGGTCGGCAGCCTCAAGGCAGGGCGGCACCGTGGCGCCGATCGCAACGAGGGTGATGTCCGAGCCCGACCGCAGCACCTCGCCCCGGCCGACCTCGATGGCGTCACCGCCACCCTCGGCGGGGACGGCGCGACCGCGGGGGTAGCGGATCGCGAAGGGGCCGCCCTCGTGCGCCAGCGCCGTGCGGAGGAGCGCGCCGAGCTCGCCGGCATCGGCAGGCGCAGCCACGACGGTGTCCGGCAGGCAGCGGAGGAAGGAGATGTCCGCGAACCCCTGGTGCGTGCGCCCGTCCTCGCCCACGAGCCCGGCGCGGTCGATGGCGAAGACCACGGGCAGCTTCTGGATCGCGATGTCGTGGACTACAGAGTCGTAGCCACGCTGGAGGAACGTCGAGTAGATCGCAACGACGGGCTTCATCCCCGCCGCCGCGAGGCCCGCCGCGGCCGTCACGGCGTGCTGCTCCGCGATGCCCACGTCCAGCACGCGGTCCGGGAAGCGCTCGCGCGCCTCCACGAGGCCTGAGCCCTCGAGCATCGCGGGGGTGATGACCACCACGCGCTCGTCC
>JALOAM010000135.1 GCA_023228765.1 Dehalococcoidia bacterium | reverse complement strand
ACGCGCCCACCACCGAGAGTCGACCAAGCACCCGCATCGAGGACCTCGAAGGCTTCGGGCGGCGAGCAGGACTCCCGGGAGACGTTCGCAGCACAACTGGAGACCGCGAAGCAGTCGGAGGCACCTCCGGCGGACGCGGCCACGCAGGGCGGCGACGAGACACCGAGCCCGACAACGACAGCAACCACGATGCCGCCCACGGGTGGCGCACCGACGACGGAGGACGCACCCACGGCTGATGAGCTCCTCGCCCGCCTGCTGGCGCTGGCGCAGGGACTCACCGAGGAGGGCGCGCCCACCGACGCGACAGACGAACCGACGACCAACCTCCTGCTGGACCGCCTCGCGGAGGCGGGAGGATCTGAAAACCAGACTGACGCGACGGCGCTCGACGCCACCGCCGATGTCCTGGAGGCACTGATGGCCTACCTCGTGATGGGGCAGCAGCCGCAGGTCACACCGGACGCCACGACGGCGCTCCCGGATGACCTCGTCGCGTTGCTCCAGCGCATCGAGGGCGCCGTGTCGGGTGCCGCGGACGCGACCGCCGAGCTCCTCGGACAGGCCGCACCGCTGGCGGGCTCCGCCCTGACGGAGGCGCCCGAGGTACCTGCTGACCTCGACGCGTCACCTGACACGGGCACGGCTGTCGCGGAAGCGGAGGCAATCCTCGCGGAGAGCGCTCCGACCGGAGCAGCAACGCCGGACGTACCCGCGCCGTCCTCGGACCTGCCGGTCGACCTCGCCCCGGTGCAGCCGGCTACGGCGACCGCTGCGAGTGACGCCGGAGCCGCCGAGGTGGCCGCCACGACCGTGGCGGAGACCGGCGCCACGAACACCGAGACGCGCGAGCGGTCCTCGGACGGAGGCGAGGGCGACACCGGCGTCGAGCTGATACTGCCGCAGCCGTCCGCGACTGACGTGGCGGGGGTGGACGCCTCGGCGGACGCGCAGGCCGCAGCGGCCCAGGCCTCGACCTCGCAGCCCGCGAGGGACGTACGCGTGGTCACCGTCGCCGAACCGCGGACCGTGGATGCAGCCTCCATGCAGGCCGAGGTCGCGGACATCGTCCGCATGGCCTCGATCACCGGGGACTCCGAGATCCGGCTGGTCCTGAACCCGCCGGACCTGGGGCACCTGGATATCAACATCACGCGCGGCGAACACGGCCTCCGCATCACCGTGGAGGCGGCGCAGGCCGGCGCGCGTGACCTCCTCGACCGGTCGATGCCCGGGCTCCACCAGGCGCTGGAGGCGCGCGAGCTGCGCGTCGACCGGCTGGAGGTGCGCTCGGCCGACACGGGCCGCGGCAGCCTGGACACCACGAGGGGCGGCCAGCACCCCGGGGGTCAACAGCAGTCCGGCTGGACGGAGGACGCTCCGGAGTGGTCTCCGGTCGCGGGCCTCGGAGGCGTGACGGGCACCAGCGACTCCGGATCGCGCACAGAGCCATCGAGGATCTCGGACGGTTCGGGGCGAGCAGCAGACGGGCCGTCGGGCTCCGTGGACCTGCTGGCGTAGGAGCGACGCGATGGTGAGCGACATCAGCAACGTGGGGAAGACGAGCCTGGCGGACCTGGTCCCGGTGGATCAGCGCACCGTCGGTGCTGAGATGACTCAGCAGGACTTCCTCAAGATCATGATCGAGCAGATCCGCGGTCAGAACCCCCTGGACTCCGAGGGGGGCGTGGAGAACTACTTCCAGCAGCTGGTGCAGTTCCAGTCGCTGGATGCCATGCAGACCATGACCAAGGCGATCAACCTCCTCGCGGAGGTCAGCAGCCTCTCGCAGTCCGCGAGCCTCCTCGGGCGCTCCGTGACCGCGGAGGTCCCCCTGGAGACCAAGACCGGGGAGCTCCCCAAGCCGCCCCAGGTGGTCACGGGCACGGTCGCGCGTGTCTCGTTCGATGACACCAACGGTGCCGTCGTCCAGCTCGACAGCGGCCTGCTGGTCCCGATCAAGTACATCGTCGGCGTCGAGGCGCCCGTGGCGCCGGAGGCCGCGACAGCGCCCGAGGCCACCGGCACTACTGGTACCTCGGACGCCGCGTCCGGCGCCGGAGCCGGCACGCCCGAGGCGAGCAGCGACGCCGGTACAGACAGCACCGGATCCGAGGGCACGACCGATCCCGGCGCTGACGCCGGCACCGACACCCCGGGCGAGGTCGGCTAATGGCCGGCATCTCCGGGGTCGGGGCCGCTGGCCCTGGTGGACCTCAACCGTTCGGGGGCACCTCGACGTCCGCGCCGGCTGCGCCGGCGGAGGCGTTCGGACTGCACTTCTCCAAGCACGCGACGAAGCGGCTGGAGCAGCGCGGGATGGACATGGACGCCGCGCGGATGGAACGCCTCGAGCGGGCCGTGGGTCAGGCGGCGGAGAAGGGGTCGAAGGACTCCCTGATCCTGCTGGACGAGCTGGCGCTGGTGGTGAGTGTGCAGAACCGCACGGTCGTGACGGCCGTGGACGAAGCGAGCCGGAAGGAGCACGTCTTCACGAACATCGACTCGGTAGTCATCGCCCAATAGGGCGAGCGCACGGACAGCAACAACGGACGGCTGGACCTGTTCAAGGGGGCCGTCCGAGCAAGGAAGCAGCAGTCCTGCCTCGATGAGGCCGGACCGCGACGACAGGGAAGTCGAGCCCGGACGCTGATGCCGTCCCGGTGAGGCCCCCGGAAGAACAGGACTCGTCATCATGATGAAGGCGCTGTTTGCAGCCATCGCTGGTCTGCAGAACCACATCACGTACATGGACGTGGTGGGCAACAACATCGCGAACGTGAACACGCAGGGCTTCAAGGCCAGCCGCGTCACGTTCCAGGACATGCTCACCCAGACGATCTCCGGCGCGTCCGCGCCGACCGAGAACCGAGGCGGCACGAACCCCCAGCAGGTGGGCCTCGGCATGAAGATCGGCGGCATCGACGTCCTGCACACGCAGGGCTCGCTGCAGGCCACCGGCCGCAACACGGACTTCGCCATCCAGGGCAGCGGGTTCTTCATCATGCGAGACGGCTCGCGGACCTTCTACACCCGCGACGGCGCGTTCGACGTGGCCGTCACCGGTGAACTGGTGAACCCGACCAACGGCTACAAGGTCCAGGGCTGGCGGGCCGACACGAACGGCGTGACGGACATCGACGCGCCGCTCGGCTCGATCAACATCCCGCTGGGGCAGTCGATCGCTGCGCAGGAGTCCACCCTGGTGACGATCCAGGGCAACCTGAACTCGAACGCCGCCACCGGCGACGCGTTCTCGACCACCATCGACGTGTTCGACTCGCTGGGCGCGCCGCACCCGGTGACGATCACCTACACCGCAACGGCCACCCCGAACCAGTGGACGGTGACCGCGACGACCGCCGACACGGCGATCGACAACATCGCGGTCGACACCGGCGGCGGCGGCAACACCGTGACCTTCGACGCCACCGGCCGTCGCACCACTCCGGCGCAGGGCGTGCCGATGGAGTTCGACTTCACGATGGATGCCTCCTCCGGCGCCACCAACTTCACGATGGAGGTCGACCACGACGCGGTGACCCAGTTCGCGGGTGCCGGGACCGTGGCGCCCACGTTCAACAACGGCTTCTCGGCCGGCTCGCTCGTGAGCTTCTCCGTCGGCCCGGGTGGTGACATCACCGGCATCTTCTCCAACGGCACCACGCGTCCGCTGGGCCAGATCGCCATGGCGCAGTTCACCAACCCCGCCGGCCTGCAGAAGTCCGGCTCCAACCTGTTCGAGTCCACCTCCAACTCCGGTGTCCCCAGCATCGGCACACCGGGGACCGGTGGCCGAGGCTCGATCGGCGCCGGCGTGCTGGAGGGCTCCAACACCGACCTGGCGCGCGAGTTCACCAACGTGGTGATCGCGCAGCGGGGCTTCCAGGCCTCCAGCCGCATCATCTCGACGGCGGACCAGATGCTGGAGGGCCTCGTCAACCTGATCCGCTAACGGAGATCGGCGCGGGGACCTCGACTCGCTGTCGAGTTCCTCGCGCGTCCGTGGCGTAGCGCGGCGGTGGTGGGGGTGCGGCCTTCAGGTCGTGTCCCCACTGCCGATGATCCAGAGCGGGGTTTGCGTGCGTGAGCACGGAGCTCTCGCGTGTGCTCCGAGATTGATCGAGGGTGCCCGATGCCGCGCTCGACGCCGGTGTCCCTGCCAGACTCCTACCGACGCCTCGCGACGTACTCCTCCCGGCTGCTCCCGGGCACGCGCCTGTATGACCAGGGCGCGGTCCCGGACCGCTTCTACGTGGTGCTGCGGGGCGAAGTGCTGTTCGAGGTGGTCGCGGAGTCGGGCGAGCCGGAAGTCGTCGCGCGCGCCCAGCCCGGCGCCCTCGCGGGCCATGTCGCCGCGTTCACCGGCCAGCCCACCTCCGCCGCCGCGCGCGTTGAGCAGGAGTCCGTGGTCCTCGGCATCCCGCTCGCCAGGCTGGCGGATGCCATCCGCGAGGCCCCCGAGCTGGGCCTGCAGCTCATCTACACCTTCGCCGGCGCACCCCTCCCGGCGATCTTCGACCTCGATGGCGAGGAGGATGGCACCGACGAGCCCGCGCAGACGATCGAGATCGACGAGGACGCCCTCCCCGTGGAGGGGGAGGTGGACGGGCGCACGTTCTTCGTTGACTCGACCACATGCCCCGTCTCCGGGACGAAGTTCCAATTCGTCCGGGTCCGCACGCGCGCCGTCCGTCCGGTCGAACGCGAGTCTGACTTCCACGTCCGCTACGAGGCGGTGAATCCGACGTGGTACGGCGTCGTGGTCTGCCCCGGCTGCGCCTACGCCGCGTACCAGGACGACTTCGCATCCCTCGATGACTCCGCGCGCTCACGGCTCGTCGACGATCGCGAACACCGTGTCACCGCGTCCCCGCGCGCCCTCACGGGCTGGCGCACGATCGAGGACGCGACGACCGCCCTCGACCTGGCGATGCGCTGCTACGACGTGCGGGGCACGAGCGACAGCCGTCGCGCCGTCCTGCAACACCGCCGCGCCTGGATCGAACGCGAGCGCGGCCACGCACCCGCCGAGCGCGCCTGGCTCACGCGCGCCCTCGCCTCCTACGAGCGTGCCTTCGAGGTGGACAAGCGCCTCTCGGAGGAGGCCGCCGCGCGGATCGCCTACCTCGTCGGCGACCTCCGCGAGCGGCTCGGCGACCTGAACGGCGCGGCGCAATGGCTGGAGACGGCGGTGCGCGTGGCGCCGGCGAGCTCCGCGGGGATCGCGAGGACAGCGCGTGACCGCCTCCAGGACATCCGTGTCCTGATCAAGCGGGAGCGAGCAGCGTCCTGATGCCGGCCCGGCTGCGTCGCGGTGATCGTTTCAGTCGCGCCGTGCGAGGGGAGGCCACGGCGCTGGTCCTCGCCTCCGTGGCCGCAGTCGCCCTCGCGGCGTTCGCACTGACGTGGTCGCCCTCCCACGTGCCGGAGCCACTGCTCGTCGCCGACCTCCGAGGCCACGCGCTCCTCATCCTCGACCCCGCGGACCCGGAAGCCACGCGGCGCATCGCCCTCCCCGGCGGGCCCCACGAGCTGCTTCGCCTTGCGGACGGTCGCGTCGTCGGCTCGCTCGAACAGTCCGGTGCCCTTGCCGTGGTCGATCTCGACACCGAAGCCGTCGAGATACTCGAGGTCGGCGGGCTACCGCACGGCCTCGCGCTGGACGGCGACACCCTCCTCGTCACCGACCGGTCGGCGGACGCTGTGCGCCGCTTCTTCCTCAACCGGGTCGACGGTTGGCGCGAGATCGCACCCCTTGAGGCCCCCGCGTTCGAGGACGGCGGCTGGCCGCATGCCGTCGCCGTCCTGCCCTCGGGCGAGGTCGCCGTCACAAGCGCGGACCCCGGCACCGTCGTCCTCGGCGCGCACGAGGCGAACGTGGGCCGCACGACTGAGACGCTCGCCGTCCGCTCCGATGGAGCGGTCGCCGCGGCTGCCGCGACGGACGGCGTCGTCGTGCTCCTCGCACCGGACGGGACGCTCCTCGGACGTTGGGACGTCGGAGGGCGTCCGGTGCGTGTCGCCTTCTCCCCGGACGGCGGAACGCTCGCGGTCGCACTCTCGGCGGGCCATGCCCTGGCGCTGATCGACGGGGACCGTGTGCGCCGCGTACCGGTGGAGGGCGTCCCGGACGGCCTCGCGTTCTCCTCGGACGGCCGGGTCGTGTACGCCTCGGATGTCTACGGCGGCGCGGTCACGGCGGTCGACGTCGCCTCCGCCGAGGTGCGCGCGATCCTCGAAGCCGGCGAGGGGACGGGCGCGCTGCTGGTGGCGACGCGGTAGCGTCACCCCGCAGGTCGGTTCCTCGATGAGATGTGAGATTATCGAGTGGTACTCATCGCCTGCTGATCCAGGGGGCCGACATCTACCTCGGCGACGCTCGCTGTTCGTTCAAGTCCGGCACCTTCGTCTTCAAGCGTGGCTGCGGCGAGCCCGCCACGGCGCTGTGTGTCTACTGCAACGAGCCGTTCTGTGACGCACACGGCACCCACGGCGAGGAGTACTACGAGATCTGCGCGCGGGATCGCTGCCAGGCGAAGTACCGCGACCTGGGCGATCACGCGGACTGGGTGCGGAAGCACCACCACGACAACCTCGCGGGGTACTGCGCCGCCGACGAGTGCGAAGAGGCGCTGGACATCCCCTGCGAGCGCTGCGGTCTGCGCTTCTGCCAGCCACACGTGAGGTCGATGTCCGTGCGCGTGGTGGAACTGCTGGGCGGCGAGACGATGCGGACACAGCTGCTCTGCCCGCACTGCGTCGCCCGACGCAAGATCTGGGACTAGCCCGCCCGAGTTGCGCCCGCCCTCAGCTCGTGCGAGCGCGCCGCTCCACCGTCGCGTGCGTCAGCATCGGCGTCCCCGCGCGCGTCGAGGCGAGGAGCGAGCCGCCCTCCATCGCCACGCACGAACCGCCCGAGGCGCTCGCCGCCGCGACGACCGGGAGGCGCTGCTCCCACGCCCGCGTCTGCGCCACCGGCGCGACGGCGCGCTCGCTCGCCCCGGCGCACCAGGCGATCACCTGCGCGCCGCCCCGCCGCAGCGACGCGGACGCCGCGGGCTGGAGCCCCTCGCGCCCCGCGAGGAGTCCGAGGATCCCGGCCCGCTCGGTCTGCACCAGCGGTGATGTCCCCTCACCCGGCACGAACCCGGCGGAGCGGTCGGCCTCGCTGAGGGTGGACTGGCGGTAGGTGGTCAGCAGCTGGCCGTCTTCGACGACGGAGACGGAGCGGTACAGGACACCCTCAGCGCGCTCGGCGGCGCCCGCGACCACGAGGGTGTGCGTCTCGCCGGACACCTCCTCGATCAGCGGCAGCGCCTCGGAGCGCGTCACGGCGCGAGGGTCGGGCCCGGTGAGGTCTGGCAGCACGACGAGCTGTGCGCCCAGCGTCGCCGCCGCGCGCACCGAGGCGCGCACGGACTCCATCAGCTCAACCACGGACGGACTCGGGTCGAGCGCGAGCGCCGCGACGCGCGTTGTGCCGCCCTCGGCGTGGAGGTTGGAGATCGAGGGCGCGGCCAGGGGCGCGACGCCGGGCTGCGAGGGCGTCAGCTCACACGCATGGAGGACGATGCCGGGACGGTCCTCGGGCGCGCGGGCGACCCAGCCTTCACGAGGGGAAGCGATGCCAGCGCCACCGGCGTAGCCGACGGAGTCCGCCTCCACACCCGCGCGGCCAGCAGCGGCGAACCAGGCGCCGATCTCAGCCGCGCGCGTCGGGACGACGTGTCCGGACGGGTCACCGAGGGTGCCACCCGCGCTCGTCCAGCCTCGAGCGGCGCCGGTCGCGATGCAGAGCTGCGTGCGCGCCTCCGCGATCGCCTCCACCCAGCGAGGGTCGAGGTGATCAGCGCCGGCGAACAGCGCCACGGACGCTCCACCGATCGACGCGGCCGCGGGGCCGCGCCCGGCGGTGAACCACGGCGCCGGGCGTGCTTCGGACGCGCGGGCGAGCTCGACGCCCGCCGGCGAGAGCAGCACCGCCGCGTTCTGGGGCGTCCCGGGCCGTCCGAGGACGAGACCGGCGGCGATGTGCACCGAGTGGCGACGGGCACGATCCGCGAGGTCGCTCAGGATATGCGCGTCCGCGAGGAGCGGCGGATGCGCCGCCGCCGCGCCAAGGAACCAGGCGGGGTAGGACGCCTCCGGGAGGATGACGAGGTCCGGCTCGTCCTGCGCCGCGTCGTCGATCCTCGCGAGGAGTTCCGCCCACGCACCCTCCGCGCGCCCGTAGTCCGGGGCGGGCGCCTGGAGGATCGCGATGCGCAACTCCGTCATCGGTGGCGTGCCATCGGGCTAACCGGCCTCGACCGGGTTGCGGAGCACCATGCTGCCGACCTTCACCTCGCACACATCGCCCGCGACGATGCGGCCCGTGGTGCCGGGCGTCCCGGTGAACACGAGGTCGCCGCGCTCCAGCGTCATGTAGCGTGAGATGCGCGCGATGCAGGTGCGGATCGAGTGGATGAGCAGGCTGGTGTCGGAGGACTGCTGCTCGCGGCCGTTGATCAGCCCGGCAACCGCGATCTTCTCGGGCTTGAGCGAGGTGTCGATCCACGGGCCGACGGCGGTGAAGGTGTCGCTCGACTTCGCGCGCCACCAC
>JALOAM010000134.1 GCA_023228765.1 Dehalococcoidia bacterium | reverse complement strand
ATCGCCTTCTTCCAGCCGCAGCGTTCGGAAGCGTGCCCGCCGAGGCTGCTCGACATACTCATCTCGACATGCAACCGCTCGGCAGCCCTCGCTGCGACGCTCGCGACGTTGAGCGCGCAGACGTATCGAAACTTCCGCGTCGTGATCGCCGACCAGAGCGACCAGCGGTGCGGCACCGAGGAGCCCGCGGTCCGTGCCTGCATCCGTCTGATCGAGGCGCACGGACAACCCGTCGAGCTCCATCGACGCGTCGAGCGTCGCGGGATGGCCGAGCAGCGCGCATTCCTCCTGGAGCAGGCGCGGGCACCGTACGCGCTGTTCGTGGATGACGACCTGCTCCTCGAGCCGTACGCGGTGCAGGAGATGCTCTCCGTGATCCGCGTCGAGCGGTGCGGGTTCGTCGGGTCGGCGGTGATCGGCCTGAGTCACGCCGCCGACGTCGGCCCGCCCGAGCAAGCGATCGAGTTCTTCGACGGTCCCGTCCGCCCGGAGCGCGTGCGCCCCGGGATGCCCTCCTTCGAACGGTATCGCCTGCACAACGCCGCGAACCTGTGGCACATCCAGCAACAGCTCCCGTTCACCCCGGCCAACCCGGCGAGGTATCGCGTGGCGTGGGTGGGCGGCTGCGTGATGTACGACGTGGAGAAGCTGCGCGCCTGCGGTGGTTTCGACTTCTGGCGCGACCTGCCGCACGCCCACGCCGGGGAGGACGTCCTGCCCCAGCTTCGGGTGATGGAGCAGTACGGCGGATGCGGCGTCCTGCCCTCCGGCGTCTACCACCAGGAGCACCCGCCGACGGTGCGACGCCGGCGCGTCGATGCCCCACGGGAGGCGGTGGCCCTCGACGTACCGTCGCCCGCGCGCTCGCAACAGCGAGCGCCGGAGCACGCGGTGGGGCGCTAGTCGGAGTCGAACGGTACCGGCGGGCTCATCTGCTGCCGGTGCTCCTCGGGCTCCTCGGCCTGTCGAGGCTTGAACGACGCCGCGTGCGCCGCGAGGCTCCCGGGCTCCACGGCGTCGACACCACCGATGGGGTCGCCATCCTCGTCGATGAGGACGAGGCGAGCCTTCCCACCCGGTTCCTGAGGCCCGACCATGCCGCGCTCCTCGAGGAGGTCCATCAGGCGTGCCGCCCGCGGGTAGCCGATCCCCAGCTTACGCTGCAGCATCGACGTCGACAGCGTCGAGGAGTCGCGGGCGACCTCGGTGGCCTTCTGGAGCATGGGGTCGTCGTTGTTCTCGCCGGGCAGGCCCTCGGGCCCCGCGCTCTCGGCTGCCTCGACGGCCTGTTCGAGCTGCTGGTCGTACTTCTCCGGGACCAGGGCCTTGAAGCGGTCCTGCGTCCAGAACTTCACGACTTCCTCGATCTCGTCGTCGGAGACGTACACACCCTGGACGCGGCGCGGCTTCTGGGCGTCCGGCGCGAGGAACAGCATGTCGCCCTTGCCGAGCAGCTTCTCCGCGCCGCCCTGGTCGAGGATGGTGCGCGAGTCGATCTGGGAGGAGACGGCGAACGCGATCCTCGTGGGGAAGTTGGCCTTGATGAGGCCGGTGATGACGTCCACCGAGGGGCGCTGCGTCGCGACGACGAGGTGGATGCCGGTGGCGCGCGCGAGCTGTGCGAGGCGCACGAGCTGGTGCTCCACCTGGTACGGCGCTGCCAGCATCAGGTCCGCGAGCTCGTCGATGATCACGACCCAGTAGGGGAGGGCGCGCGCTTCCTTCTCGTTGTACCGCTCGATGTTGCGGACGCCCACCTGGGCGAAGCGGCGGTAGCGCGTCTCCATCTCGTTGATCACGGCCTGCAGCGTGCCGACCACGCGATCCATGTCCACGATGATCTCGGAGTAGGCGAGGTGCGGGATCGGCGCGTAGCCGGTCATCTCCACGCGCTTCGGGTCGATCATCACCATCCGGAGCTGCTCCGGCGAGTAGTTCATGAGCAGCCCGGCGATGATCGCGTTGATCATCACGGACTTGCCGGCGCCCGTCGCACCCGCGATCAGGAGGTGTGGCATCTTCGCGAGGTCCGCGACCACCGGGTCGCCGGAGACGCCCGCGCCGAGGGCGAGCGGGAGGCCGCCCTTCTTTGCTAGCGCGCGGTAGTTCGCGGACTCCAGGATCTGGCGCATGGTGACCAGGGTCGTGGAGCCGTTGGGCACTTCGATGCCGACCATGGCCTTCCCGGGTACCGGCGCCTCGATGCGGAGGGCGGGCGCCGCGAGGGCGAGCGCAAGGTCGTTCTGGAGCGCGGTGATCCGGTTGACGCGGATGCGGGTGCGGGAGACCTCGACCTCGTTCGTCTTCGGCTGGCCCTCGGCGTCGATGATGATGTTCCCGGCGACGTCGCGTTCGGTGACGTTCTTGGTCTTCACGTCCCAGCCCGGCTCCACGCCGAACTGCGTGACGGTCGGCCCCTCGTTGATCTCGACGACCTTCGAGTCCACGCCGAAGGAGGCGAGCGTCTGCTCGATGAGCTGCGCGCGCCTCAGGTTGTCCGCCTCGCGGTCGGCGGCGGCGGGCTGCGGGGTCAGGAGCTTCGTCGGCGGCAGCTGCCAGCCGTCTGCGGAGTGCCGCCACTGGTCGACGGGCGTCTCCATGTCCATCCCGAGCTGGGCGGCGGGCCGCTCTTCCTCGGGCTCCACGGTCTTGGCGCGCTTCCGCTTGGCCGGCACCGCCGCGGCAAGCGCCGGGTCCGCCGGGCCCGCGACCGCGGCAACGTTGGCCGGCAGCGGCGGGAGGGGAGCATCGAGGTCCTCGAGGTCGCCCTCCGCCGTGGCGGGCTGGCGCACGTCGATGCGGGTGTTGAGGCGGCGCAGGACGCCGGGGATGGCGGCAAGCCCGCGCCCGATGGCGCGATGGATGCCGAGGTCCCAGAGCCACTGGAGGGTGTCCCAGGCCCAGCGCGGCGCGTTCTTCGCGATCTGGAGCGCAGTCCGTGGCCACAGGAGGGTGAACGCGACGGGGAAGGTGAGCGCCCACGCGAGGCCGCTCCACAGGCTCGCGTTCAGCGCCTCGCCGAGCCGGCCGCCTGCTGAGACCTCGGCGAACTCGACGGAGCCCACCGTGGCGTCGGGGAACCAGCGGCCGAAGATCCCCGCGAGGAACACGAGGAAGGCGAGCAGTCCGGCGATATGCCGCACGTGCCGCTGGAGGACGAGCGTCTTCCGCAGCGCCAGCATGATCCCGAGCGCGGCGATGAGCACGATGAGCGTGAAGACGTGGAGGCCGAACGTCTCTACCAGCCGGTCGCGCAGGTCGCCGAGGACGCCGGTCACGGGGATGACGTACGGGACGGCGGCGACGGCGAGCACGACGAGGATCGTCCCGGCGACCTCCGGGCGTGCGACGACACGGCCGACGGTGAGGATGTCGGGGATCTGCTGGTTGGCGCCGCGTCGCGCCTTCGACCCGGACCGAGGCGATCGGGTGGGGGTCTTGGCGGGGGATGCGGCGCGACGGACGCGCGCCTTGGCTCGAGCCATAGCCTCTGTGCTCCCTCGACCGCGCCCCCGCCAAGGATGTCGCGACCGATTCGTGGATTGATGCTCCGGATTCCCGGACGAGTGCGGTTAGACCTCCAGCGTGACCGGGATCACGAGCGGGCGGCGGTGGGTCTGCTTGTGCAGATACTCCGCCACGTCGTCCTTCAGGGTTTCGTGGATCTCAGACCAGTTTACCGCCGCGTCCTCGCTACCCAGGACGTCGACGATGAGCCGCTGCACGCCGCTCATGAGGTCTGCTTCCTCGTCCGGGCCGGCGAAGGCGTGGGACATCACCTCGGGCGGGCGGGCGAGCTTGCCGGTGCGCCGGTCGATCGCGGCGACGACGACCACGAGGCCGTCGTCCGCGAGGCGCTGCCGGTCCCGCAGCACGAAGTCGTCGATCTCGCCGATGCCCAGGCCGTCGACGTAGATGTAGTCCGCGGGGACGCTGTCGCCCACATCGGCGCCGTCCGCGCCGATCTCCAGTACCTCGCCGTCCGTGAGGACGAAGGCATCGCGCTCGTCCATGCCCAGCTGGATCGCGAGCTCGCGGTGCAGCACCAGGTGGCGGTACTCGCCGTGGATCGGGAGGAAGTAGCGAGGGCGCACGAGGCGGTGGATGACCTTCAGTTCCTCGCGGCTCGCGTGCCCTCGGACGTGGACGTCAGCCAGGCGGTTGTAGACCACGCGGGCGCCCGCCTCCATGAGGAGGTCGATGTTCTTGTAGACCGACTTCTCGTTCCCGGGGACGGGGTTGGAGGAGAGGATGACGGTGTCGCCGCTCGCGATCGCGATCTGCTGGTGCGTGCCGTTCGCCATCCTCGTCAGGGCGGACGTGGGCTCCCCCTGGGACCCCGTGCAGATGATCACGGTCTTGGCGTCCGGGTGCTGACGCATCTCGTTCACGCCCATCAGGACGTTCCCCGGCACCCGGAGGTAGCCGAGGTCGCGCGCCATGCCGACGTTGTTCACCATCGAGCGGCCCGTGACGAACACCCGCCGCCCGTGCTTCGCGGCCGAGTCCAGCACGATCTGCACACGCGAGATCAGCGAGGCGAACGTCGTGACGATCACGCGTCCGTCGGCTTCGCCGATGTACCGGTCGAGGGTCTCCGCGACACGTTGCTCGGAGGGTGTGGTGCCCTCGATCTCCACGTAGGTGGAGTCCGCGCACAGGAGCAGCGCACCGTCCTCGCCCACGTTCGCGAGCCTCGCGAGGTCCGTGTGCTGCCCGAGGAGCGGGGTGTGGTCGATCTTGAAGTCGCCGGTGTGGACGATCGGCCCGAGCGGCGTCTCGATGATGATCCCGGCGGAGTCCGGGATCGAGTGCGACACCGAGAAGAACTCGACGGAGAACGGGCCGACATCGATCACGTCGCCCGGCTCCACCACGTTGACCTCGGTGCCGTCCAGCAGGCGATGCTCCTTGAGCTTGACCTGCACGAGGCCGCGCGTGAGCTGGAGACAGAACACGGGGACGTTCAGCTCGCGCAGGAGGAACGGCACCGCACCGATGTGGTCCTCGTGCCCGTGGGTCAGGAAGACGGCCTTCAGGCGGTCCGCATGTTCGAGGATGTATTCGAAGTCGGGGATGATCAGGTCGACGCCCGGGTGCTCGGTGTCCGGGAACATGAGGCCCACGTCGACGGCGATCATCGTCTCGCCGTACTCGTACAGCATCATGTTGCGGCCGATTTCGCCCAGCCCGCCGAGGGGGATGACGCGCAGCGTCTCGCCGGCCATCAGGACGCCTCCCCGAGGAGCGCGGTGATCCGCGCGAAGTCCTGCATCATGACCGCGCGCAGTGAGCCGTTCCGGAGCGCCGCGGCGGGGTGGTACATCGGGATCACGGTGACGCCGTCCACAGCACGCTCGCGGCCATGGATGTCGCTGATGCGCTCGCCGGGGAACCATCGCGCCATCGAGAACCGCCCCAGGGTGGCGACCACCTTCGGCTGTGCGAGTTCAAGCTGCTGGTCGAGGTAGGCACGGCACGCAGCCATTTCGTTCGGTTCGGGGTCGCGGTTGCCGGGCGGGCGGCACTTCACGACGTTAGTGACATAAACGTCGGTGCGCGACCGTCCGATCGAGGCGAGCAGCTCATCGAGGAACTGCCCGGAGCGCCCGACGAAGGGCAGCCCCAGCTCGTCCTCGCGCTGGCCGGGGCCCTCGCCGATGAACATGAGGTCGCAGGGCAGCGGGCCGGAGCCGGGAACGGTCTGTGTCCGCGTCCGCGCGAGGTTGCACATCGGGCAGTCCGCGATCGCCTCGTAGAGGTCGGTCGCAACGACCGGTACCTCGTACAGCGGGCGGAGGGCGGGCGGCGCGGATGCGCGGCGGTCAGCCATCCCACACCTCCGAGGTGTCCTCGAAGCGTGCTCCCGACGCGTGGAAGGGCGCGATCCAGCCAAGGTACGCATGCCGCCAATCATGTATCGGAGCGTAACAGAGCCCGGTGTGGACGGCAACGAACCGAGAACCTGAGTGAGCAATTAAACCGTTCGAGGCGGAACGGGACGCCCTCACCGCCGGACGAACCAGGCAAGCCCGATGCCGACGAAGTAGAGGACCACGATCGGCCCGCCGACGAGGGACTGCGTCACGGGGTCAATGGTCGGCGTCACGATGGCGGCGATGACGAACGCGAGGATGATGGCGTAGCGCCAGTAGCGCAGCATCTGACGCGCGCTCACCACGCCGAACTTCGCGAGGCCCATCACGATCAGGGGCGTCTCGAACACCGCCCCCATCACGAGCAGGATGCGGGTGACGAAGTCGATGTAGTTCCCGATCCGCCAGTCCGGCTGGGCGAAGGAGTCGCCGAAGGTCAGCAGGAACTTCAGGGTGAACGGCAGCACCACGTAGAACCCGAAGGCGATGCCGCCGATGAAGGCGAGGCTGGCCCCGATGGTGATCGGGAACACCCAGCGCTTCTCCTGTGGCGTCAGAGCCGGCGTCACGAACCGCATGATGTGGTAGACGATCACCGGCATCGCCAGGGTCAGCCCGCCGAGGAGCGCGACGCGGAAGTAGACCGCGATGTTCTCCATGGGCTCGATGAACTGCGGGCGGAAGTCCGGGACGGACTGGCGGGCCGGACTCAGCAGGTACTCGATCACCCGGAACCCGAACTGCGGGATGAAGAAGATCGCCATCCCGATCACGACCGCGATCGCCATCCAGGTCACCCGGGAGCGAAGCTCCATCAGGTGCTCGATGAGCGTCATGTCCCCGCCGCCGTACGGGTCGTCCGGCTCCTGGTTCGGCGGCTCGCTGGTACGCAGCACTTCGGCAGTCATTACAGGCGGTCGTCACCTTCACTGGTAACGCTCTCGCGAGGGAGGACCTTCGGGCCCTTCTTCGGCTTCTCGCGCTGGAACGGGTCGAACGAGGCGGCCGCTGGCTTCTCCGGCTCGGTCTTCGGCGCCGGCTTCGGGGTGGGTGTCACCTCGGAGGCAGTCGCAGCCGGAGACGCTGCCGTATCGACGTCGGCATCGTCGGCAGTGTCGTCCTTCGCCTCGATCGGCGGGATCGCCTCGTTCGACGTGCCGTTCTTGCGCTGGGAGGGGCGGATCGGCTTCTCGTCCCGCATGACGGAGCGCGTCTCGCGGTGGATTTCCTCGGCGTCCTGTTGGGCGGCGCGGAGGTCCTTGCCGAGGTCGGCGAACTCGCGGACGGACTTCAGGTCCTCGGTCTCGGCCTTGACCTCGCGTTCGATGTCATCGACGGCGGAGCGCACGTCCTTCATGACTTCGTTCGAGTACGCGCGGGCCATCCGGTACCAGCGTCCGGCTGTTCGCATGATCTCGGGGAAGCGCTGAGGCCCGACGACGATGAGGGCGATCACGAAGACCAGCCCCGCCTCCGCCGGTCCGACGCCAAGTAGATTCATCTTAAGAAATGATACGCCCCGGCGAGTCCGTTGGACTCCCGGGGCGTAACTCCCGGATCAGATTCGGGGGAGTAGGACGCAGGTTCGCTGCTTAGTCCTCGATCCCCTGGTCCTTCAGGTAGTCGATGGCGTCCTGGACGGTGCGGATCTTTTCCGCGTCCTCGTCCGAGATCTCCATGTTCTGGCCGTCCTTCGAGAATTCCTCCTCGATGGACATAATCAGCTCGACGAGGTCGAGCGAGTCGGCGTTGAGGTCGTCGACGAAGGAGGCGTTGCTGGTCACCTCGTCCTCCTCGACGCCCAACTGCTCAACGATGAGACCTCGGACTCGCTCGAAGATCGTGGCCAAGACTGCGTCCTTTTCCCTACTCGGTCGGCAGGTCGGGATCCCCGTCAGATCGGGGGTCAGACCCTTCGGCTCCAAAACGCCGAGCCGCCTCTAATGCGACTGCCCCGAGCACTCCATTCACGAAGCGCCCGGAAGACTCCGACCCATAGCCTTTGGCGATGTCGACGGCCTCATTGATGGCCACCCTGAGTGGAGCGTGCTGAGTATCAAAGAGCACTTCGTAGATTGCAAGGCGAAGCACGTTCCGGTCCACCGGAGACAGGTCGCGCAGGGGGAACGCGGGGGCGTGCTCCTCGATCTTGGCGTCGATCACGCCGAGGTTGGCACGGACGCCCTCTACGAGGTGGCGCGTGAAGTGCACGGCCTCCGGGGCCAGGTTGGCCTCCGCTGTCTGCCTCCGGACGACCACGTCCAGGGGCAGCCCTCGCTGGTCGGCCTCGAAGAGGACCTGGAAGGCGAGGATGCGGGAGCGGCGCCTCGATTGGGCGCGTTGAGGGCGCTGGGAGGGCATGGTGTGAGCCCTAGGCCGTCACCAGCCCGCCGTCGACGTTGATCACCTGCCCCGTGATGTAGGAGGCGGCGTCAGACGCGAGGAAGGCGACGATCGGGCCGATCTCGTTGGCATCGGCGTAGCGGCCCATCGGGATCCGCGCGCGGATGACCTCCTTCTGCTCGTCGGAGAGCCCTGAGGTCATGTCCGTCAGCACGAAGCCGGGGGCGATGCAGTTCACCGTGATCCCGCGCGACGCCACCTCGAGGGCGAGCGAGCGTGAGAAGCCGATGATGCCCGCCTTTGCGGCGGCGTAGTTGGACTGGCCGGGGTTACCGGCGACGCCCACCACGGAGGTGATGTTGATGATGCGGCCCCAGCGTGCCTTCAGCAT
>JALOAM010000004.1 GCA_023228765.1 Dehalococcoidia bacterium | reverse complement strand
CCCGACGGGCACGGGCGGCACCCGCACCGTGTCACGCCGCTGCTTCTTCGCCCGCACGCGCCTCCACCGGCCGGAGGAGGGCATCATCCGCCCGCACGAGGCCACCCTGACCGGCCCGCGCGAGGAACGCATGCGGCTGTTGCAGGCGACGAAGACGAACATCAGCCCCGTGTTCGGCATGTTCCTGGACCCCTCCGGCGACGCGAAGCGCCTCCTGGCCGAGGTCGCGAAGCGTGACCCGGCGTTCGAGGCGACCGATGCCGTCGGCGACCGCCACCGCCTGTGGGTGGTGGACGTAGCCGCCGAGGTGAAGACGCTGACCGAGGCTGTCGCCGCCTCCAACGTCACGATCGCGGACGGGCACCACCGGACGCACACCGCCCTCGACTACCGAGACCTCGCGCGTGACTCGAAGAAGGGGAAGTGGACAGGCGACGAGCCGGAGAACTTCGTCCTCATGGGCCTGATCCCGGAGGACGATCCGGGCCTCGTGATCCTCCCGATCCACCGCCTGATCCACGGCGAGGTGCCCGGCGACCTCCTCCAGCGGCTGTCCGCCCTCTACCGGGTGGAGGCCGCCCCCAACGCGGAGGCGGCGTGGCAGCAGGTGCAGGCGAACCGCCTGGGCCCGTTCACCTTCGCCATCCTCGGCGCGACCGGCGAGGAGTCCGCGCACGTCCTGACCGCCCGCAGCCCGCAGGCGATCGAGACGGCGATGCCACAGCGCATCTCGGCGGCCTCGAAGGGCCTCGACGCGCTCGTGCTGACGGAGACCGTGCTCACGCCGGTGTTCGGCATCGACCGCGCCGTCCTCACCGCGGGCGAGCGCGTCACCTTCACCGAGAGCGTCGAGGAAGCCGAAGAGGCGGTCGACGACCGTGAAGCCGCCCTCGCCTTCCTCGTGAACGCGACGAGGGTAGAGCAGGTCACCCACGTGGCCGACGCGGGCGAGGTCATGCCTCAGAAGACCACCTACTACTACCCAAAGCTCGCAACGGGGATGGTCTTCAACCCGCTGGACTAGCGAATCCTCCCGCTCCTCGACGCGTCCACCACGCGAGGGCTGGACAACATGGACTAGGATTCCTCGGCCCGTAGAACGAAGCAGCCGCCCTCACGGGCGGCTGCTTCGTGTCTGGTGACGATGTGCCCGCTGTTCCAGGTGAAACCACCCTCCGGCCCCTCGGACTCCGGCCCCCTCTCCCGGTTTCGGGAGAGGGCTGGGGTGAGGGCCCTCTGGCCCCCCTCCGGCCTCGGAGTTCTGTGCCCCAGGAGCAGCTAGCGGACGCGGGCCTGGCGGACGCGGTGGATGCCGTCGAGGGCGGCGACCTGGCCGGCTTCGTCCTCGGTGAGCTGGCGGGAGACGCCGAGGAGCATGAGGGCGCTCTCGCCGTCCGTGCCGGGAGCGACGGACATCGACGAGACGTTCACATCGAGGCCGCCGAGGAGCGTGCCGACGCGGCCGATGGAGCCGGGGCGGTCGATGTTCTCGATCAGCAGGACGTGGTCGGTGGCACCGTCCTGCTCGAGCTCCACGGGGTACTCGTCGATGCCGACGATGGAGGGGCCGCCCGCGGCGATCGTGGCGGAGACGGTCTCCTGGCCCTGGTCCGTGGTGAGGACGACCGTGACGACCGAGGTGTACGGCGCGAGCGCGTCACCGGTGGTCTCGTCCAGGCGCATGCCGCGCGCCTCGGCCTCGGCCAGGGCGTTCACGGCGGAGACGCGCTCGTCGAGGACGGCGGTGAGCAGGCCGGCAGCGGCGGAGGCCTTCAGGGGGGTGAGGTCCTTCTGGTTGCCGATGGCACCCCGGTACTCCAGGCGCACGCTCTGCAGGTTGCCGACCTTGATCTGCATCGCGATCGAGCCGGCGAGGTGGGCGGCGCTGAGGTACGGCCCGATGATGGCCATCGTCTCCGGGTCCACCGTGGGCACGTTCACGGGGAAGCGTGGCGCGCCTCCCCCGAGGACCTCCAGCACCTGCTCCGCGACGTCGATGGCGGCGCGGTCCTGCGCCTCGTTCGTGGAGGCGGCGAGGTGGGGGGTCACGACGATCTTCGGGTGGGTGGTGAGGATGTTCCCGACCGCCGGCTCCTCCGAGAACACGTCGATGGCGGCGCCGCCGATGACGCCGTTGTTCACGGCGTCGTACAGCGCCTGCTCATCGACGAGGGCGCCGCGCGCGGCGTTCACGAGGATGGCGGTCTTCTTCATGTTCGCGAGGCGCTCGGCGTTGATCATGCCGCGGTTGCCCTCGGTCAGGGCGGTGTGCAGCGTGACGAAGTCCGCCTCCGCGAGGAGCTCATCGAGCTCCATCATCTCGACGCCGAGGGTGGCCGCACGCTCCGAGGTGACGTAGGGGTCGAACGCGACGACGCGCATCTCGAACGCCCTCGCGCGCTTCGCGAACTCGGAACCGATCCGCCCGAGGCCGACGACGCCGAGGGTCTTACCGGCCACCTCGACGCCCTGGAGCCTGGAGCGCTCCCACGCGCCGCCCTGCAGCGAGGCGTGCCCCTGCGGGGTGTTGCGCGCGGCGGCAAGCATGAGGCCGAAGGCATGCTCTGCCGTGGAGATCGTGTTCGCGTGCGGGGCGTTCACCACCACGACGCCGTGCTCGGTGGCCGCGGAGACATCGACGTTGTCCACGCCGACGCCGGCGCGGGCGACGATCTCGAGCTGGGCCGCCGCGGCGAGGACCTTCGCGGTCACCTGCGTCTGGGACCGGACGATGAGGGCCTTCGCGTCCGCGATCGCGGCGCAGAGGTCGTCCTCGGAGAGGCCGGTCTTGACCTCGACCTCGTGCTCGCGACTGAGCAGGTCGATGCCCTGCTGCGCGATCTTGTCGGCGATCAGGATCTTGGCCACGGTACAGGTCCCCTCATGCGATGTACGAGAGACAGCGGAACAGCGTGCGAGCGGTAACAGAGCGGCCCGGCGTGAGCCGGGCCGCGTGACGGGTCAGGTGCTACGGCTTGTAGCCGGCATCGGCGAAGGCCTTCTGGAGGGCGTCCAGGCCAGCCTGGATGTCCGCCTCCGACATCGCGCCGAGGTGTCCGAAGCGCATGATCTTGCCGCGGAGCTTGCCCTGCCCGCCAGCGAAGACGGTCTGGTACTTCTCCCGCGCGATCTTGGTCACCTCGGAGCCGTTGACGCCCTCGGGCAGCCAGAACGCGGTGACCGTGTCGGACTCGACGCCCTCGTCCGCGAGGAGCTCGAGACCCATGCCGCGGATGCCATCGCGCACCATCTGACCGATCTTGTGGTGGCGGGCGAAGATCCCCTCCAGGCCCTCCGCGAGCATGATCTCCAGCGCCTTGTCGAGCTGGAAGAACAGGGACACGGCAGGCGTCCACGGGGTCTGGCCGCTGGCCAGCGAGTCCGCGTGACGCTTGAGGTCGAAGTAGAACCGCGGCTGCGTGTCGGCGGTCTCGGCGTGGCGCGCCCACGCGCGCTCGTTGACGGAGGCGAACGCCAGGCCCGGCGCCACCATCCAGCCCTTCTGCGAGCCGGAGAGCACCACGTCCAGGTCCCACTCGTCCGTCTTCACCTCGATCGAGGAGAGCGACGAGATCGCGTCGACGACGAGGAGCGCGTCGTGCGCATGGACCAGGGCGGCGAGGTCCGGGAGGACCGGGTTCGTCACGCCGGTGGAGGTCTCGTTGTGGGTGATGAAGACCGTGCGGATCTCCGGATCGGCCTTCAGCGCCGCCTCGATCTGGTCGAGGTTCGCGGCCTGACCGTCTTCGTACTCCTGCTTCGTCAGGACGCCACCGTAGATGTTCACCAGCTCGGCGAAGCGGTTGCCGAAGTTGCCGATGGAGACCACCAGCGAGTGCATGCCCGGAGCGGTGAAGTTCACCACCGCGGACTCCATCGCGCCGGAGCCGGAGGAGGTCATCGTCGCCACGTCGTTAGAGGTCTGGTAGACCTTCTTGACGCCCTCGGTGGTACGGGCGATCAGCGCGGCAAACTCAGGGCCGCGGTGGTTGATCATCTCGGCGGCGCCGGCCTGGGCTACCTCCGCGGGAACGGTGGTAGGACCGGGAATACGCAGGTTCACGATGGCTCCTTGGAACGAGAGAAGAGACCGGCCACCAGTAGGGTTGGACGTCAGGGGCCGGGTGCCATCGATGTTACGAGCCGTCCGAGTACGATCAACGAAACTGATCGAAATGAACCTCGCCTCCCACACTCTGCCGACCTCCCATGGATGACCACGCCCTCGCCGTCCTCGAGTTCCCCGCCGTCCTCCAGCGGCTGGCGACCCTCACGTCCTTCTCCGCGGGGCGCGAGGCGGCCTTGGCGCTGCGGCCGCTCGCGGACCTCGAGGCGGTCACACGCCGCCAGCGCCAGACCGGCGAGGCAGTCCACCTGCACCGCATGGCGACGACCGCCTCCATGGGCGGCGCGCGCGACGTACGGCCGCTCGCGTGGGGGGCGGACCGCGGCCAGGTCCTGACCGCCGGCGACCTCATCGACGTCGCGTCGCTCTGCCGCGCCGCGAGCCAGGTCGCGCGCACCATCACCCGCCAGGTAGAGGACGCTCCGCTCCTCGCCTCGGTCGCCTCCGGCATCGCGGACCTCGGCGCCCTGCGCGGCCTGATCGAGGACGCGATCGACGAGGGCGGCACGGTCCGCGACTCCGCGAGCACGGAGCTCGCCGCGATCCGGCGCGAGCTGACCGAGGCCCACGGGCGCCTCCAGCAGCGGCTGCAGGCGATGCTCTCGTCCTCGAACGTGGCGAACGCGCTGCAGGAGCCGATCATCGTGATGCGGGACGGGCGCTACGTGCTGCCGGTGAAGGCCGACTTCCGTGGCTCCGTCCGAGGCGTCGTCCACGACACCTCGTCCTCCGGCCAGACGGTGTACGTCGAGCCCCTCGCGGTGGTGGACCTCGCCAACCGGTGGCGGGAGCTGCAGGTGCAGGAGCGCCACGAGGTGGAGCGCATCCTCCGCGAACTCTCCGCTGCCGTCGGCGCAGCCGCCGAGGACCTCGATGACGCGGTCCGCCGCCTTGGCGAGATCGACCTCGCGCAGGCGAAGGCACGCCTCGCGGACGAGCTCCGCGCTACGGAGCTGACGCTGCGCGGACGCATCCCCTGGCTCGTGGACTCGCCGGCGGAGATGCGGCTCGTCGAGGCACGCCACCCGCTCCTCGCCGGCCACGTCGTCCCGACCTCGCTGCACGTTGGCGGGGACACGCGAGCGCTGCTCATCACCGGCCCGAACACGGGCGGCAAGACGGTCGCCCTGAAGACGGCCGGGCTGCTGTGCCTCATGGCGCTCGCGGGGCTGCCGGTGCCGGCGCGAGCAGGGTCGCAGATCCCCGTGTACGAATCGATCTTCGCGGACATCGGCGACGAGCAGTCGATCGAGCAGTCGCTCTCGACGTTCTCAGGCCACATGACCGCGGTCATCGGCATCCTCGAGCGGGCCGGGGAGCGCTCCCTCGTGCTCCTTGACGAGCTGGGCGCCGGCACCGACCCGACGGAGGGCGCCGCGCTCGGCATCGCCATCGTCGAACGCCTCGTCGAGGCGGGCGTCTCGCTGATCGCAACGACGCACCACAGCGAGCTGAAGCTGTACGCGCACCAGACCCCGGGCGTGCAGAATGCATCCGTCGAGTTCGACCTGCAGACCCTGAGGCCCACGTACCACCTGACCGTCGGACTCCCCGGCCAGTCGAACGCCCTCGCGATCGCGTCCAACCTCGGCATGCCGAGCGACGTGATCGAGCGCGCCCGCGCCGGGCTCTCCACCGAGGAGCGCGACCTGGAAGCGCTGCTCGCGGACCTCCGCGGGCAACTCGGCGCCGCCGAGGAACGCGCGGAGGCTGCCTCCCGCGCCGCCGCCGAGGCTGAGGCGATCCGCGACGACCTCGCGCACCGCCAGTCGGAGCTGGCTGCGGACGAGGCGCGCCTGCGGCAGGACGCCCGCTCCCGCATCCGCCGCGAGCTGCGCGACCTCGAACGGCTGGTCGAGAAGGCGCGCCGCGAGGTGGAGTCCGCGCGCATCGAGCAGGCGCGGGTGGACCTCGCGCGGGCGCGGGCGGAGGCGGACGAACTCCCCTCCGAGGAACCCCGCGAGCTCCCGCTCGCCGTCGACCCGGACGACATCGGCCCCGGTACGCGCATCTGGCTCCGCGGCATGGACGCCCCCGGCGAAGCCCTCGGCGAGCCGGACGAGGACGGCGAGCTGGAGGTGCAGCTCGGCTCCCTGCGCACGCGCGTCCGCGTGGAGCAGATCGCCCGCATCGACGCGCCTCAGCGGGTGTGGGTGGACCGCAGCCGTGTCGCCGTCGCGTCCGCGCTCGACGTGGGCGAGGAGATCGACCTCCGAGGGCGCACGATCGACGAGGCGCTACCCTCCGTCGACGAGTTCCTGGACCACGCCGCGCGGGCGGGACGCCCTCGCGTGCGGATCATCCACGGCAAGGGGACGGGTACCCTGCGCCGGGCGGTGCGCGACTTCATGGAGCGCCACCCGTTGGTGAAGGGCTACGAGACGGCCGCCGCCCCCGAGGGCGGCGAGGGCGTCACGATCGCCCTCCTCGAGCAGGTGTAGGCCTCGGGCAGTCATGGGACCGGTAGCGGGAAGAGGACCGATGGAACCGATCACCGACGTGTGGGAGCTGTTCCCGCACCAGCGCGCCGTGCGCGCCTTCGCCGACCGCCCTGTCCCGGACGAGCACGTCACGAAGGTGCTACAGGCGGCGATGCGCGCCCCTTCCTCCCAGAACGGGATGCCGTGGCGGTTCATCGTGATCCGCGACCAGGCCCAGAAGGACGCGCTCTCCCCGATCTACGAGCGCTGCTTCGACCAGGTCTACGGCACGAACGCGCCGGACCGCGCGGCCGGCCGCCAGCCGTGGAGCCAGGTGCCCGTGCTCATCGCCGTCCTCACCGAGGCGCGCAACGGCCGCACGAGCATGATGACCGGCGCGTCGGTCTACCCCGCCGTGCAAAACCTGATGCTCGCCGCGCGTGCCCTCGGGCTGGGGACTGTGATGACCACGCTCTGGCGGTTGGAGAACGACGCGATCCGAGAGGTCCTCGCTGTGCCCGAGGGCTGGGAGATCGCCGCGTTCGTCCCCGTCGGCTACCCCGAGACACCGATGGGCAAGAGCCGCCGTCCACCCCTCGAGGGATATGTGTTCGAGGACCGCTGGCCGCAGGAATAACCGGGCCGTGGAGGACCTCGCGGTCTACGCGGCGATCCTCGCGATCGCGGCGGTCGCAGCGTTCACGCAGGCGGCCGTCGGGTTCGGGTACGCGCTCGTCTTCGCACCTATCGCCGCGTTCCTCATCGCCCCCTCGGACGCGATCGCGGTCTCGATCGCCTCGGCGGCGGTGATCAACGCCCTTCTGTACGTGGAGTACCGCCCGAGGACTGACCTCCGCCCGGTCGGCGCGCTCGTGCTCACCTCGGTCCTCGCCGCGCCGCTCGGGTTGTGGGTGCTCCTCGTGGCGGACGAGGACCTCCTGCGGCTGTTCATCGCTGCGGGCGTCCTCCTGAGCGCCGCGGTGAACCTGCGTCACCCCACCCGCGAGGGCCCACCGCGCGAGGACCGGCTGCTGGTCCAGGTGGTCGTCGGGAGCGTCTCCGGCGCCATGCGCGGCGCGGTGTCCATGGGCGGCCCACCGGTCATCCTCTACCAGCACTGGATCGGCGGCGGTGCCGCCTCGATCCGTTCGAGGATGTTCGCGTTCTTCTTCTGGGGGGCGATCCCCACGGTGCTGCTGGCCATCCTGACCGGCGTCATCAACGCGGACTCGTGGCCGTACGTCCTCGCGGCGTGCCTGGGGCTCGTCCCCGGCATCCTCGGCGGGCGCGACCTGCGGCCGAGGATCAACGAGGTGCTGTTCGGGCGGCTGTCGATGGGCCTCCTCGGCGGGACGGCAAGTGTGGCAGCTCTCGGGGCTGCTCTCGCAATCATTCAGTAGCCCGTCAGATCGCCCGGGTGCGCGCGCCGTTTACCCGATCTCTACGCTCGCTCTCCTCGGCATACATGACGTAACGAGGCATCCTGTACCCAGCATGGATGCCGAAACCTGCAGCAACTGCGAAGAACCGGTCGCGCACGCCCCCGTCTACTTCGACGGTCGGCTGTACTGCTGCACCGGCTGCGTCGCCGGCGGTCCGTGCCTCTGCACCTACACCACGCCGAGCGCGGCACCCGTGCCGTCCCATGATGAGGCCCCCGAGCGCACGTCCGAGCGGACCGCACCACAGCCGGTCGCGGCCGCCTCGGCCCCGCTCATGCCTCGGGCGACGGCGGTTGCCGGGCCACCAGCACCTCCGAGCCAGCCGACTCCGGCTGCGATCCCACGGCCGTCCGCGCCGCCTCCGATCGTGCATCCTGCGGCCACCGCGCCCGCACCCGCGCGCGACGAGTCCCGCGAGCCGATCCCGTTCCGGCGTTCCGGCGGCCTCACCGTAGTCGTCCATGTCGCGAGCTTCGCCGACCAGCGCGACCTGCTGACCTTCGCCGGGGCGATGGAGGCCTCTCCCGAGTTCGAGGAAGTCTCGCTGACGCGCGTCACGCCCCACGAGGCCTGGCTGACCGTGCGGGCGGAGACGCCCTCCGAGGTCGCAGATGCGCTGGAGCGTATGCCGGGCTTCGACATCGAGACGGCCACGGACCAGAACCTGGTGGAGGCCCGCCTCGTCGTGCCTCCGGCGGCGGAGGAGCCCGAGGTTGCCCCACCGATCGCGCCGGTGACACCCGCGACGGCCGAGGCGGACACGCTGCTCCCGCAACGCCCGCGGTTCCGTGCGTTCCGCCCCAGCGACATCCCGTCGCCGACGATGCCCCTCGAGGGACGCCCCGGTGCTCCGGCGCCCGTGGCCGCTCCACCGGCTTCCGAGGCGTCGACCTCGGCGGCACCCGCTCCTCGGCCGTTCGCGCCTGCCGCCGCGGCGCCAGTCGCTCCAGGTGCCCCGGGCGCCCCGGCCGTCCCTGCAGCTCCGAGGGCGAACCCACGGCCCGAGGCGCCGGCCCCCGCGCAGGCGTCACGGCAGCCCTCGCCGGTCCCGGCCGCCCGACCGGCCCCGCCCGCAGCGCGAGAGGGCGAGCGTGCGGAGGAATTCGTGAACCCGGAGGATCGCCCCGGTGGCGCGGTCCTCACGGTGGAGCACATGACGCTGGTCGTGTACCCGTTCCACTCGTTCGCGGCGCTGAACGAGTTCCAGGGCGCGGTGCGCCGGCTGCACGGCGTGAAGAACACGCGAGTCCGCCGGTTCTACCGTGGGACGCTGCACCTGGCGGTAGACTACGAGGACGTGATCCCGCTCACGGACCGGCTGCTGGACCTGAAGGACATCGACTTCCAGGTCGCCTCGGAGTCGCGTTCGGAGCTGGAGATCGTGCTGCAGGACACCACTTCGCTGGCCGCCGCCGGCGACAGCTAAGGACCGCCCATGGCCACCTCCGGCCAAGGTCCCATGGCCGTGATCGCGGCGGTACTGAGTACCGGGGTGATCCTCGCGCGCGTCGGGATCGTCGTCGGCGTTGCGATGCTGCTGTTCCTGTTCGCCTTCCTCGGTTACTTCGTCGTCCCGTTCGTCTTCGTGCTGCTGGCGCTCGGCATCCTGGGCATCAGCGGGACGGTTCGAGAGTTCACCGGACTGCAGGCGCGTCGACGGAAGTAGCAGCGGTTGGCCGTATCCCTTCTTGAAGCCAGCTCCGCGCAGACGGCCGGTCAGTACGTCGCGGTCAGCCGTAGCCGCGTGCGCACGGACCTCCTCGCCCGCCTGGGAGTGGACTTCTGCCGCCAGCACGGCATCCTCCCGGTCGGCGAGGCGCAGGGCTCCGTCGTGTGCGTCACCACGAGGACGCGCGACGCCTCGTTGCAGCGGGAGCTCCGCCAGCGGTTCGGCCGGCCCATCTCCCTCCGCATCGCGAGCGAAGCGGAGATCGAACTCGCGCTGACCGCGCTCGAACGTCCCGTCGAGGCCTCCGACCGCCGTCGCGTCCTCGCGGATCTGCTCCAGTCGATGCAGGTCGTGCGGGAGGATCAGACGCTCGCCTATGCGATGGCCGCGGACGGCGAGGCCTACCTCGGCGAGGCGCTGGTGCAGGCCGGGATGATCACGGAGGAGGAGCGACTGGAAGCGGTCGGCCTCGCGTTCCACCTGCCGAGCATCAACCTCGACCAGCATCCGCCCCAGCCGGACCTCGATGCGGTCCTGCCGCTGGAGGTCCTCCACTCCCTGCGGGTGCTCCCCCTCTGGTCGCTCGACGACGAGTTCTTCGTCGCGGTCGCGGATCCGCCCGGCGTGGACGAGATGATCCAGCTCCAGTCCCTCCTCGGCCTCACGATCCGTCCGGTGCTCGTCAGCCCGATGCAGCTCGGGACACGCCTCGAACTGCTGCGGGACGACCAGGAGAGCGTGCGCGGGGACATCGTGCGCGCCGTGGTGAGGGCGGACCTGGCGAGCGAGGCGAGCGTGGCAGCGGCGCTCCGCATCGCGCAGCAGACCCGCGAGTCGGTGCAGGACGCGATCGCACGGGTCGTCGGCATCGACGCCGAGCGCATCCGTGTCGCCCTCGCACAGCAGGTGGGCGCGCGCCCCTTCCGAGGCGCCCCTCACCGCGACGCAGTGCTCGCGCTGCCGCGCCAGCTCGCCGCACGCCTCGGCGCGGTCATCGTCGACGTCTCGGACAACGAGGTGACCGCGGTGATGACCGAGCCGTGGGACCGCCGCGCGGTCCGAGGGCTGTCCGCCCTCCTCGGGCGTCGGGTGCGTCCGGCGTACATCGACCGCCCCGGGTTGGACGCCCTGCTGGAGCAGGCGGCGGAGCGGCGCCCCCTCCTGATGCGGATCGGTGACGCGGAGCGGACCATGCGGCTCCTCGCGGAGGCGTCCTTCATCACCGCCGCCGAAGCGCAGGCCGTGGACGTCGATCTGGACCTGCTCCGCCCGAGCGACCTCGAACGGCTGTGGGCGATCGTCGACAACGACGACCGCTCGGAGGTCGTGGCACTCGACGCGCTGCTGCCGCGCCTCCACCGGCTGCTGCTGCGCCCCTCGCCCGAGGCGGCCAGCCTCCGCGCGACGGGCCATGACACTCCCGCGATCCTCCCCGTCCTCCGCGAGGGGGACGTGCTCACGGTGGCGATCTCCTCCCCCGACCAGGTGGAGGCAGCCCGCCGCCTCGCCGGGTCGCGTCAGCTCGCGCTCCGCCTCGCCGTCGCGCGGGAGGACGACCTCGACACGGCGCGGATCGATCTCGCGACGCTGGACATCAGCGCGATCTCGCCCGCCTACATCGCCTTCGGGCGCCTCCTCGAGCAGTCGTTCAATATGCGGCGCGTGCGCGTCCTCGGGCTCTTCCGGCGGATGCAGGAGACCGGCGAGCCCCTCGACATTGCGGCGATGCGCCTTGACCTCATCGACCCGGACGAGCTGAGGACGGCGTACGCCGAGTACCTGCAGACCGACCCGCTGACGCTCTCACGATCGGACCGGCTGGAGACGACGACCGGCGTCGGAGGGCACATCGTCTCCCGGCGCGTGCTCATCGACCCCGTCGACCACGACCTCGCGCAGCGCCTCCCGCTCGCCGAGGGCCTCGACACGGGCGCCCTCCCCGTCCGCTATCACGAGGGCACGATGGTGCTCGCGATGGCGGACCCGCTGGACGAGCGCGCGATCGCGCGGCTCCGTCGTCTGCTCCGGGTGCAGTTCTACGTGCAGCCCGCTACGAGGCAGGACATCCGCGAGGCGGCGCAGCGCGCCCACGGCCGCACCACGATCGGTGACCTCCTGCTGGAGGCGGACCTGATCACCCGCGCCGACCTGGAGCGCGCGATCGACGTGGCCCAGCAGAGCGGCATCCGCCTCGGCGAGGCGCTGCTCTCGACGGGTGCGGTGTCGGAGGAGCAACTCGGCGAGCAGCTGGCGGTGCAAGCCGGGCTGCCGTTCGTCACCATCCGCGGCGTCGACCTCGGACGGAGCGTCGCCGAGCTGCTGCCGGAGGACGTCCTCCGCGAGCACCAGGTGATCCCGCTGTCGGTCGAGCCGGACGGGGCGATCACCCTCGCAATCGCGGACCCGACGGACCGGCAGGCGCAGCAGGCCGTGGTCGAGCGCCTCGGCCTGCCGGCGGAGTCCGTGCAGTTCGTGGGAACGACGAGGTCGGACATCCGGGACGCCCTCGAGCGGCTGTTCCACGAGCAGTACCTGGACTACTCGGCCGGGGACCTCATGCGGCGGTCGCCGAACGAGTCGGCGTACAAGGTACTGTCCCGCGGGCAGAAGTGGTTCTTCATCTTCCTGGTGATCGGCCTCGCCGTGAGCCTCGCGTTCTATCCGATCGCCACGCTGACCGTGTTCATGACGGTCAGCACGTTCTTCTACCTGTCCTTCTCCGGGTACAAGTTCTACCTGATCTACCGAGCCCTCTCGCACACCCTCGAAGTCCCCGTGACGCGCGAGGACGTGGAGGCGCTCGATGACCGCGAGCTGCCCGTCTACACGATCCTCGTGCCGCTGTACAAGGAGTCGGAGATCCTCCCCGCACTGGTCGCGGGCCTCTCGAGGCTGGACTACCCGCTGGAGAAGCTGGACGTGAAGCTCCTGCTCGAGGAGGACGACACGGAGACGATCCGCGTCGCGCGCGCCTCCAACCTCCCGTCCTTCTTCGACATCACGATCGTTCCGCACGGCGATCCGAAGGGGAAGCCGAAGGCCTGCAACTACGGACTCCTCCACGCGCGCGGCGAGTACGTGGTGATCTTCGACGCCGAGGACATCCCGGAGCCGGACCAGCTCAAGAAGGTACTGGTCGCGTTCGCGCGGTCGCCGGAGCACGTCGTCTGCGTGCAGGCGAAGCTCAACTACTTCAACCGTGACCAGAACGCCCTCACCAAGTGGTTCACCACCGAGTACTCGACGTGGTTCGACCTGTTCCTCCCCGGCCTCGACGCCGCCGGCGCTCCGATCCCCCTCGGAGGCACGTCCAACCACTTCAAGCTGGAGGCGCTGCGCCACGTCGGCGGCTGGGACCCGTTCAACGTCACGGAGGACGCGGACCTCGGGCTGCGCATCTTCAAGCTCGGCGGCGCGACCGTGGTGGTGGACTCGACCACGTACGAGGAAGCCAACTCCGTGGTCGACAACTGGATCCGTCAGCGCTCGCGCTGGGTGAAGGGCTACATCCAGACCTACCTGGTGCACATGCGGAACCCCGTGCTGCTCTTCCGGCAACTCGGACCCGCGGGGTTCCTCTCCTTCCAGCTCGTCATCGGCGGGACGTTCTTCGGGTTCCTGCTGAACCCGGTGCTCTGGACCATGACCGGGGTCTGGTTCGCGACCAAGTGGGAGGTCATCCAGCAGATCTTCCCCACTTATGTCTACTACATGGGCGCCACCTCCCTGTACGTCGGCAACTTCGCCTTCGCGTACATGAACGTCACGGGATGCCTCCGGCGCCGGTACTACTCGCTGGTGAAGTGGGCGCTGCTCTCCCCCGTCTACTGGGTGCTCATGTCGATCGCCGCGTGGAAGGGCTTCCTCCAGCTCTTCTACCGCCCGTTCTACTGGGAGAAGACCGTCCACGGGCTCTCCAACGTGTCCGGCCTCCAGGCGGCCGGACTCGACGAGGGCAACTAGGTGTCGTCCACGATCCGGCTCGGCGCACGCTCCGGCGGGCGGCAGGCGCCCCGCCGCGAGTCCCTCCTCGCCGTGCGCTACGGGTGGATCGAGTTCGCCGCGACGCTCGTGGCCGCCGGCTACGCCTCCGCCGCGGTCTACCTCGTGGGCGAGCTGGGCCTGACCAGCACCGAGGCGGTCGCCCGCACCGTGCGCGCCGCGGCGCTGTGGGACGGCTACGAGCCCACGATGTCCGCGTTTGGCTTCGACCGCCCGCCCCTGCTGCAACTCCTCACGCTCCCGTTCGCGGCCTTCGAGGGCCTCCGCGAGGGCGGCCTCGCGACGGCGCTCGGGACGGCGCTCGGCTCCGCGATCTCGCTGCCGATCGCGACGAAGGTGGCACGCGACGCGGGCCTGACGCGCGGCGCGGCGGTGCTGTTCGTGCTCGCGTTCGTGCTGAACCCGGTGCTCGTGTTCGCCGGGGTCTTCGGACTGCCCGAGGCGATCTACGCGAGCCTCGTCCTGCTCTCGATCGTGGAGTTCGGACGCTGGGTGCAGGACCGCACCGTGGCGAGCGTGATCACCTCGGGCGTCGCGCTCGGGCTCGCGTTCCTCCTGCGGTACAACGTGGTCCTCCTGGCAGCGGTGATGGCGTGGGGCTACTGGTTCATCGCACGCGAGGAGGAACGTCGCGGCGCGGAGACGGACGCGGCGCAGGCGAACGCCCTCGCCTTCCTCGTCCCGGTGGTGTTCGTCGTCGGGCTCTGGTCGCTGGTCGCGTGGTTCCCCCACGGCCGGATGCTGGAGTACGTGGGCCTCGCACGGGAGGTCACGGCGCTCGGCAACGACGACCCCGACGTGATCGCGAGGATGACGGACCTCCGCGGCGACCCGCTGGCGGTCGGCGGGTGGGTCGGGTGGTGGACGCTGCTCGTCGCACCCGCCTCGATCGTCGCGACAATCGCCCTCGCGGCGTACGCGGCCGGCGCGCAACGCCGCACGGAGGCGGTGCTCGCGGTCGTCTGTGCCGCCGTCCTGCTGCCCGAGGTCGTCGCGCTCCTCGGCGGGTGGGGACAGGCGCACGTCCCGCACCTGTTCGTGGCCGTGATACCCGCGTTCGTGATCGTGGCCTACCGGGAGCGCCTCCTCACGCGCGGCGTCCCCCCCGACGCCTACGAGGGGCCCCGACGCCGCGCGCAGTACGCCCTCACCGGCGTCCTGCTGCTGTCCTCGATGGCCTCCGCCGTGGCGGTGTGGCAGATGCCCTCCACGGACCCGCCGGCCGAGGCGCTGGAGGACACCGTGCGGACGGGGATCGCACCCGCGCCGTACACGGCCGACGAGATCGCGATGGCGTCCTTCATCCACGCGAACGCCGAGGAAGGCGACGTGGTCGCGGACCTCAACCGGCACGGGCGGATCATGCTGCTCGTGGGCGACCCCTCGAGGTTCCAGACCGGCGCGAGCGAAGGCGGCGAGGCGACGCTGTACGAGCCGTTCGAGACGGCGCGCTGGATCCTCGTGCGGCGGTCCGTCACCGGGCAGGGGCCGGGGCGCATCGAGCGCGCGTACGACGACCTGTTCGCGGAGGGCTCGGCATCACTGGCGCTGGAGTTCGAGAGCGGCGAGTACCGGCTCTATTCCGTGACCGGCCCCGCCCTACCATGACTACGATCGACATGACGGAGGCCGCGTGAGCGAATACACCCGCGAGATCTGGATCCGGACGGTGATCCTCGCGCTGTGGCTAGCGCTGGCCATCGGCGGCGTGTCCGTCGTCGACCCCGAGCGCGACACCACCGCAATCGGCGCGGTGCTCATCGCCGTGACGGTGGCGCTCTCCATCCTCCGACCGTTCCGTCTGAGCCACCTGGTCTTCGCCGCCCTCGCGGCGGGCGCGTACGCCGCCGTCCAGGGCCTCCGGGCGGTCGCCGAGGGCGCTGACCCGGACGCGCCGTACGTCCCCGCCGCCGCCGTCGGCGCGTTCGCGATCGTCTTCACCGCCATCGTCGGCGACCTGCTGCGGGACGCACTCGTCGGGTACGACGAGGAGCTCGACGCGCGCCAGCGGGTGATCGAGGAGATCGAGTCGATCGACCCTCGGACGGGGGCGACCAAGAGCCAGCACGCCGACCGCCTGCTCAACAACGAGGTCGAGCGCGCGCGGCGCTACGGGCGGCCGTTCACGGTGCTGATGATCGCCCCGGACAACTGGAACGAGTACGTCCAGCGCGTCGGGCGGCAGCAGGCGGAGCGCATCATCGCCGAGCTTGCCCAGCACTACCTCACCCGCCTGCGGACCGTGGACACGCTGATCCAGACGGACGGCGCCCAGTTCGCCGCGCTCCTGCCCGAGACGGGTGTCGAGGGCGCGCAGGTCGCCGCGGAGAAGCTCGCCGCCGCCGGGGAGGACCTCCTCGGCGTAGAGGTGCGCACGGGCATCGCGTCCTTCCCGGACGACGAAGTGACCGCGGCCGGCCTGATGCGAGAGGCGGAGGAAGCACTGGCGTTCGCCCAGGCGGCCTCGATCCGGGTCGCGAGCCGCAGCCTGCTCACGTAGCCGTCGAGGGCGCGCTACGCGCGGGTCGGAGCGCCAGTATTCCTACAACGCGAGTGTCGAGGCGCGCGCCCGGTCGTCCAGATGGCAGATGTCGTTCAGCATCGATACCCGCGGCTGGCTCGCACTGCCGCCCACGACGGTGACGGACGTGTTGGACATGCGGATGCGCGGCCACACGTCCTCCGGCAGGCCGAATAGGTGCGCGATGATCTGCACCAGCGTCCCGCCGTGGCTCACCACCAGCGCCGTCTCGCCCTCGTGCCGATCGAGGAGCGCGTTCACCACGGCGACGGAGCGCCGTCGCAGCCCCGCGAGGGACTCCACTTCGGGCACGGCCATCGCCCAGTCGCGGTGGTGGGCCGCCTCGCCCAGGGGCCAGCGCGCGGCCGCCTCGGCCCACGTCAGGCCCTGCGCCTGCCCGTAGTTGCGCTCCCGCAGGTCGGGCATCTCGACCAGTTCGAGGCCCAACACCTCCGCGATCGGCGCGGCCGTCGAGCGCGCTCGGAGGAGCGGGCTCGTGTAGATCGCCGCGACGTCCGCACCGGCGAAGCGGCGCGCGACCATCTGTGCCTGCGCCTCGCCGGCCTCGGTGAGCCGCAGGTCCGTCCACCCCTGGATCATGCCGCCGACATTGCCCTCGGACTCCGCGTGCCGCACGAGGATCACCGTCATCGCGTCACCGCCGCTGTGAGGTCGAGGAACTGGAGGACGATGCGATAGGTGGCGCCCCAGATGATGTGCCCCTGGTAGTCGAAGGCCGGCGTCGCGCTCGGCATCCCGTGGTCTTCCACCGGCTTCCACACCCGGCATCCCTCGTCACGGAGATGGGCCAGGGGCACGGCGAGCAGCTCGCTGACCTCGCGCGCCGCGGTGATGTGAGGAGTCACCCCCTCCGCCAGCACGCCCACGTACGGCCGGATCAGGTGGCGCGAGCCCACCGTCTCCACGTCGTCCAGCGCGCCGAGGACGCGGACTGCCTCCCGAGGCACGCCGACCTCCTCCTCCGTCTCACGGAGGGCGGTGTGCAGGAAGGACTCGTCGCCCTCGTCGCGTCGCCCACCGGGCAGGGAGATCTCGCCCTTGTGGTGGCGGACGGTGGTCGTGCGCACCTGGAAGACCACGTCCTCCGCGCCCACGGGGCCGGCGAGGAGCAGCATCACCGCCGAGGGCCGCAGGTCGCCGAGGGGGATCTCGGTCGGCGTGTAGCCCTCGAAGGCCGCGGCGAGAGGGTGATCCACGTCCCGTGCCTCTCCCTCTCGTGCTCGCGATCCTCGGACGGTGCGTTGGTGGTGGGCGCGCCGGGATTCGAACCCGGGACCGATCGGTTATGAGCCGACTGCTCTAGGCCGCTGAGCTACGCGCCCGTGCTGGGCTTCCGCCGGATCGCTCTCGGAGTTCCGCGCGTTGTCCCGCACGTCCGCCTCGTGTCCCTGCATCCTACCCGCCCTCCAGCAGAGCCGCCCATGCTGCCAGTCAACGGGGCAAACGGCGTGGGAACATCACTCGCTGTACGACCACGAATTCGGCGACTGAGAGTGGTTTAACTCGTTCTTCACGATCCGCACGACGAACACCATTAGGCGCTATCTGTTGAGGCAGTTACTGTGCACGAAACTACCAACAGCGGCGATCACCACGGACCTCACGCCGACTCGCAGCTGATCGCAACTGAAGGTCACAGTGGCGTTGAGCCTCGACTCCGACGTACGGTTCCGGGTGTCTCCCGCCGCTGCTCGCCCTGGCGTCTCGGACCGCGTGGTCGTCGCCGGACTGGTGGACGAGGTCTCCAACCGCCTGCAGATCATCCTCGGCTATGCGCAGATCCTCCACGAGCTCGCCGAGGATGAGCGCCGCGACGCCGTCACGGCTATCGAACACGAGTGCTCCAGCCTCCGCGCGATGCTCCGCTCCCTCACGGGCCGGACGAGGGACGACACCGGCCGCGGCCCGTGGCAGAGCAGCGAAGAGGCCGCCCACGAGAGCGAATGTGCCTAACTGACCCGTCAGCTCGCGCGGATGGCGGCATCCCCGGAGCGTTCGTCGGGACCGAGGATCCGCGCCAGCAGCGCGCGCCACTCAGCGAGCGTCCCGGGCTTCTCGATCGCCTCCGACGCCCCCGCGTCGAGGGCGCGCATGCGGTCTTCCTCGGCCAGCGCGGAGGAGAGCAACACGACACGCACGTCCGGGCGTGCCTCGCGTACGGCGTCGAGGTAGGCGATCGAGTCGGCGCCGCCCAGCCGGCGGTCCATGAACACGAGGGCGTCCGTCGCCGACTCGATCACCACGTCCGGCATCCGTCCCGGGTCCGTGCAGACCTCGGTGGTCGCGTCCGGCGCCACCGAGGCGAGCACCGTCCGCAGGATCACGGCGTGGTCGATGTCGTCGTCCACGATGAGGATGGGGCGTCCCGGCATCAGGACGCCGTCCCACCGGCGAGCGGGAGCGCGATCGACACGCGCGGCGCGTCCGCCTCGATCGCTCCGCCCTGCCGCTCGATGAGCACCTGCGCGAAGGCGAGCGCCTCGATCGGCGTCCCCGCGTACTGCTTGAGGGAGCCCGTCAGCGCATGCAGGGGCGTCGGGCCATGCTCCAGCGTCGCCGCCTCGAACTCCAGGCGGGCGCGCCCACCCTCGGCCACGTCGTCCACCCCCTCGACGGAGAGCCGTACCGCGAGCGGGCCCTCCCCGGCGACGGCGTCGAGGGCGTCACGGACGTGGAGCGGGTCGACCAGCACGACGCGGCGGAGCGCATCGGAGTCCTCGGGCGTCACGTGGTAGCCACCGAGGATGAGCGCGAGCGCCCCGCGCGCCGGTTCCAGCACCTTGCGGCGGGCGCGAGAGATCTGCATCAGCGCCTGGAGCATCCGATCCAGGTCGGCAGCCCCCTGGCGCAGCGAGCTGAGGGCAACCGTGCCGCCCTCGGACGTCACGCCGGCGCGCGCCAGGGCGTCCTCCAGCAGCTCTGCGGAGAGGCTCATGGTGAGCAGGGGCGACCGGAGGTCATGGGACACGGAGTAGAGCAGCGAGTCCAACAGGGCTTGCTGCACCTCGTCCTGAGCCGTGGCGGGGTCGATGGACAACACATCACCTCACCGTTTCCCGTGCAAGCATCATGGGGGCGATACGCGCACGCGACAAGGCGCAGCGATACGAGGTGTCTGACAGTGTCAGTCAGGCGACAGGACCGAGGGCCTTCCCGCCGAGGATGTGCAGGTGGAGATGATGCACGGTCTGGCCGGCGTCCTCGCCACTGTTGAAGACCAGGCGGTAGCCGCCTTCGGCCAGTCCCTGCTCTGAAGCGATGCGGGTCGCCGTGAGGACGAGGCGCCCCACCATCGCTGCGTCCGCCTCCGTCAGGGCCGCCGGCGAGGCGGGCGCGACGCCCTCGACCAGCCGGGGGACGACGAGGATGTGCGTGGGCGCGGAGGGCGCCACGTCCCGGAACGCGATGAACTCGTCGTCCTCGTAGACGCGAGTGCTCGGGATCTCGTCGCGCAGGATCTTCGCGAAGACGTTGTCCGGGTCGTACGGCACGGCGGCCCCTCTCGCTGGCAAACCGAGTCTAGGACGACACTCGCACCGCGAACGACTCCGGCCCGCGCAGCAACAGCGTGCCGCCACGCTCGATCCCGCCCGCGCCCGCCTCGATGCTGCCGTACCGTCCGAGGAGCGCGCGGAAGACGACGTCCGCCTCCAGCCGCGCGAGCGGCGCGCCGAGGCAGTAGTGGATGCTCTGGCCGAACGAGAGATGGCGCCCGCCGCCCCGCTCGAGGTCGAACGCCTCCGGGTCGGCGAACGCCTCGGGGTCACGGTTCGCCGCCCCCACCATCGCGAGCACGATCTCGCCCTGGCCGATGCGTGCGCCTCCGACCTGCACGTCTCGCGTGGCGAACCGCGCGAGGCCCTGCACGGGGCTGTCGTAGCGCAGCATCTCCTCGACGCCGTCGGGGATGCGCTCGGGGTCCTCGCGGAGGGCTGCCATCGCCTCAGGGTGGTCGAGGAGGGCGGCGAGGCCGTTGCCGATGAGGTTCGTGGTGGTCTCGTTGCCGGCGACCAGCAGGAGGATGCAGAACGCCAGCACGTCCTCCCGGCGCAGCCGGCGGCCGTCCTCCTCCGCCTGCACGAGCGCCGTGATCAGGTCATCGCGCGGGGATGCCTCGCGGGCGTCCACCTCGCGGCCGAAGTACGCGACGAGGTCCTCCACGGCGCGGCGGGTGCGAGCCTGCATCTCCTCGCTCTGGATGAGATTCGTCGTCTCCGCGATCGCGTTCGACCACTCCTTGAACTGGAGGCGGTCATCCGGGGAGATTCCGAGGAGCTCCGCGATCACGATGACCGGCAGCGGCTGCGCGAGCGCCTCCATCAGGTCGAACTCGCCCCCTCTGCCTGAGGTGGAGTCGGTCGGTGTCGCCTCGTCGAGCAGCGTGCGCGCGATGTCCTCGATGTGGGGTCGCAGCTCCTGCACCCGTCGAGGGGTGAACGCACGGCTGACGAGGGCGCGCAGGACGGTGTGCCTCGGCGGGTCGAGGCCGAGGATCGTCTCCGCCGTCGGCAGGACGGACTGCTGGCGCTGCCGCGCGATGGCGTCCGCGATGGGTCCACCGGCGTTCCGGGAGTCCGAGGAGAACGTCTCGTGGTCCCGGATCACGGCGAGGCAGTCCTCGTACCGGGTGAGGATCCAGGCCTGCAATGCGCCGCTGAAGTGCACCGGCTCGGACGCCCTCAGGCGGCCGTACTGGAGGTACGGGTTCTTCTTGAACGAGGGGACGAAGGGGTTGAAAACGACGCTGGTGGTCATGCATCCAGCGTACCGCCCGCGACCCCTCCGAGGACGAGAGGCCCCCGCGTGGCCCTCGGGGTACGCTGGATGGAGGAGCCCCACTCCTCCCGGCATACACACCAGCGCCCCCCTCGCACGCGGAGAGCAGCAGCGCATGACCAGCGGCGCGCCCACGCCCCTCTTCACCCCCGAACGACAGCTCACGGAGATGCACTCGCGCCCGCCCTATGGGCGCCTGCGCCGCTGGGTACCGATGGCCTGGACGGTCATCCTCCTGTGGCTGCGCTGGCGCTGGCTGCGCGTGAAGCGCCGGATCTATGGCGTGGACGCGATGGCAGGCGCCACGCACCGGTTCCACGTGGACGCCGCCGAGGCCGTCGTGAACCGCGCGATCCGGCAGCAGGGGCTGATCATCAAGACCTGCCAGTTCCTCGGCAGCCGCGCCGACATCCTGATGGACGAGTACGTCCGCACGCTCTCGCTGGTCCATGACCGCGTGCCGCCCCGGCCGTGGTCGGAGATGAAGCCGATCATCGAGGACGAGCTGGCCGGCAACGTCGAGGACCTCTTCGCCGAGTTCGATACCCGCGCGATCGCGGCGGCCTCCCTCGCCCAGGTCTACCGCGCCCGCCTGCACGACGGCACGGACGTGGCCGTGAAGGTGCAGTACCCCGGCATCGAGAAGATCGTGACGTGGGACCTGCAGGTCATCGGATTCCTCGCGAACGTCTGGGCACGCCTCGAGACGGTGATCGACTTCCGGCCCGTCGCGCAGGAGATGGCGCGCAACGCCCCCGAGGAGGTCAACTTCGTCCACGAGGGCCGCGCTGCCGAGAGGATCGCCGCGACCCTGGAAGGCCGCGACGACGTGGTCATCCCCGGCATCTACTGGGAGCTCTCGACCCGCCGCGTCCTGACCATGGATTACCTCGACGGGATCAAGATCACCAACGTCGAGGCCCTCCGCGCCGCCGGGATCGATCCCGCACAGGTCGCGGACACCCTCGTCGACCTGTTCAACACGATGATCCTCAAGAACGGCGCGTTCCACGCGGACCCGCACCCCGGCAACCTGTTCGTCGTGCCGCCCGCGAGGCCCGGGGGCAAGGCGAAGATCGGTCTCGTGGACTTCGGACTGACCAAGGCGATCCCGGACGAGTTCCGCCAGCAGCTGATCGTCCTGACCAGCGCGATCATCGCGGAGCAGCCGGAGGCCGTGTACACCTCCATGAGCGGCATGGGCTTCCGCACCCGTGACGACAACGTGGAGACCTACAACGCGCTGGGCGAGGCGTTCCTCGGCGACGTGCTGCGCTCCGGGCAGGCGTATGCCGACCAGGCGATGATGGCGGAGATCAACCAGCGGATGGGCCGCGTCCTCAGGGCCAACCCGCTGATCGACATCCCCGGCGATGTGCTCCTCATCGCCCGCGTCATGGGACTGCTCTCCGGCCTCGGCCGTGCGCTCGACTCGAAGACGGACCTGCTGGACGCCCTCCTGCCGTACCTCGACCCGGACGCGGAGGCGGTGTAGCCACCTCCGCACCAGTCGCGGGCTCGCCTAGCGGGAGAGCGCCGTCTCATCCGCGAGCCGCCCGAGCTTCTGTGGGTTGCGCATCACGTAGAGGCGCGTCACGCGGCCCTCGACCGTCTCGATGGTGACCACGGAGCGGCCGTCGTCGGGCACGTCGAACACGAGGGCGGGCCCACCGTTGATCTGCGCTCGCACCACGCTGAAGCCGGGCGCATGCCGTTCGAGGGCGCTGAGTAGCGTCGCGATCCTCGCCGCGCCCTCCACGGGCTGCCGGAACGTGGTCGCCAGCCCGCCTCCGTCGCCCACGAGGACGGCGTCCGGCGCGAGCACCTCCAGCAGCGCCTCGAGCTGGCCGGTGTGGAGCGCGGCCATGAACCGGTCCAGCACCTCGGCCTGCTCGCTTCGATCGACCTCCATCCGAGGACGGCGCGCGGCGACGTGCTCCCGCGCACGGTGGGCGATCTGGCGGACCGCCGCCGGGGACTTCCCCAGCGCCTCGCCGATCTCGCCGTAGGAGACGTCGAAGACCTCGCGGAGCACGAAGACGGCACGCTCCGTCGGCGCGAGCGTCTCGAGCACGGTGAGCATCGCGATCGAGACGCTCTCCGCCAGCTCGACATCCTCGGCGATGTCGGGACTCGTGAGGAGCGGCTCGGGGAGCCACTCGCCCACGTACTCTTCGCGCCGCCGCGAGACCGTGCGCAGCAGGTTGAGGGCCTGCCGCGTCACGATCCGCACGAGGTAGGCGCGCGGGTCGCGCACCTCGGCCCGGTCGACCTCGGCCCACCGCAGCCACGTCTCCTGCACCACGTCCTCGGCATCGGCGGCGGAGCCGAGCATCTCGTACGCGACCGTGAAGAGCAGGCTGCGGTGGGTGACGAAGGGGTCGTCGCTCATGCTGGAGAGGCTACGCCCGCGCCCACGGCGCTGCCCGTCCGGAGCGGCGGCAGCCCGCAGGACTCCGCGAAGCCCTCCGAGGTGATGCCGAGCGCGACGTTCGCGCGACTCGTGAGGTTGGCGGCGGCGATGTACGCCGTCAGCTCCACCAGCGCGGACGGCCCGAGCTGTCCGAGCAACCGCGCCGACAGCTCGTCCGTCACCGTGGGCGGCGTCTGGGTCATCGCCTCCGCGTACTCCAGCACGTCCCGCTCGAGGGGCGTGAACACGGCAGAGTCGCGCCACCTCGGCACCTCGCGGGCCTTCTCCATGTCGAGCCGCTCGTTGTGCGCCTGGAAGTAGCCGTAGTCGAGGCAGAAGCTGCAGCCGACCTGCGCCACCGTCGCCATCTGGGCGAACGACTTCAGCTGCCGGTCGCACGCATCCCACTTCTCGGCCTTACCGAAGAATCCGAAGAACGTCTTCATCACCGCCTGGTTGTGCCACATCACGCCGAGGGACCGCGGGACGTGGCCGAGCTTCTTCTTGCTGAACCGCTTCGCCACCATCCCGAAGATGCCGGTGATCTCGGCCTGGGGCACACGCGCATTGCTGGTCATGTCACCTCCTACTGGTGCACTCCCCGGGGGAACCTTCCCCTGTCGCCCATACGACACCGGCCGCCCACGGTTTGTGACAGGGGCCCGCGGTTTGTGACATCAGGGTTGTGACCTAACGGGTCGAGGTAGCCGCCCTCGGCCTCCGGATGCTGTAATCGGCGCATGACCCGACCTCGCCCCTCCCGCGCGACCGAGGACTCCAACCGGCGGATGCTGCGCGCCCGCGACGCGATGGACCGCGCGTACTCGGAACCCCTCGACGTCCGCGCGCTGGCGAGCATCGCGTGTGTCTCCGAGGCGCACTTCATTCGCGTGTTCCGCGCGACGTTCGGGGAGACGCCCCACCGCTACCTCCAGCGGCGGCGCGTGGAGCGGGCGATGCACCTGCTCCGCGAGAGCGATCGGAGCATCACGGAGATCTGCCTGGATGTCGGGTTCAGCAGCCTCGGCACGTTCAGCCGGACGTTCACCTCGATCGTCGGGCAAACGCCCTCGGCGTACCGGGAGGACGCCGTGCTGATGCCGGTGCCGAGCTGCTTCGTGAAGGTGTGGGGCCGCCCGATGGGGACGATGCCGGGGAGCCGCGCCGGGAGCCAAAGCACAGCAGTTTCGGAGAAGCGAGCCGGCGGAGTGCAGGGATAGCCTGAGCGCATGATTACTCGACTCGCACTCACGCAACTCTACGTGCTCGACCAGCAGGAGGCGCTCGACTTCTACTGCGGGATCCTCGGGATGGAGGTCCGCAGCGACTTCGACCTCGGGTTCATGCGCTGGCTCACGATCGCGGTCCCCGGCGACCCCAACGAAGTGCTCCTCGAACTGCCCGTCCGCCCGTACCTGGACGACGACGCGAACCAGGAGATCCGCAACCTCGTCACCCGCGGGGCCGGTGGCGGCTGGCTCGGGTTCGACACGGACGACGCCGAGAAGCTCCACGCGGAACTCGCGTCGAAGGGCGTCGAGGTGGTGGACCCGCCAACCAAGCGCTTCTACGGCACGGACTTCGGTATCCGCGACCCCTTCGGCAATCCCATCCGCATCACCGAGCGCGCCGCGATCATCGGCGACCCCGCCGAGGATGGGACGATGGACCCCGGGAAGTTCCGCGGCCCGAACGACTAGCCCCGATCGAGGGAGGCCCGATGAAGTTCACGACGACGATCCACCAGGAGCCCGGGAAGAACCACGCCGGCATCCCCGTCCCACCGGAGGTGATCGAGGAGCTCGGCGCGGGGAAGCGCCCGGCCGTCGTCGTGACCATCGGCGGGCACACCTACCGCAACAGCATCGGTTCCATGGGCGGGCACTCCGTGATCTCGTTGAGCGCGGCGAACCGCGAAGCCGCCGGCGTGGTGGGCGGCGACAAGGTCGAGGTCACGATCGAGCTCGACACCGCGCCGCGCGAGGTCGACGTGCCGGAGGACCTCGCGGCGGCGCTGAAGCAGGACGCCGCGGCGGCGGCCGCCTTCGAACCGCTGTCCTACAGCCGCAAGTCGCGGATCGTGCTCTCCGTGGAGGGTGCGAAGACCGAGGAGACGCGCCAGCGCCGGATCGCGAAGGCGGTCGAGGACCTCAAGGCCGGGAAGGCGTAACCACCGTCCGCCATCGGAGCGCCATCGACGCTCCGTCTCCCCCTCACAAGCCGTCCATCACCAGGCGTCAGTCTGCCTTCCGTGGAAGCAGACCGGGTACGACGCGCCTCGGGATGCCGCTCGGGATACCGGAAATTTGTGAGGCCGACCCCCTTGACCGCTCGGCCTTAGTGAATGAGTATTCATCACTCTGAACCATCGTTCAGTTGGATGAATGCTCCCTCAGATGGTGACTTGCGTCACAAAGTTCGCGGCACGACGATCGCCGAGGCGAGCCCGCACTTCGAGGTCATGATGGCCAAACTGCCCGACCGGTACATGGAGGAGCGACGCCAGGAGATCCTGGACGCCGCCAGCGCCGTCTTCGTGGAGAAGGGCTACGCCAACGCCACGATGAACGACATCGCGGCGCGCGCGGACGTCTCCACTGGCTCCATCTACCGCTACTTCGAGAACAAGCGCGACCTGATCGCCGCTGCGACCAACCAGTGCGTCGAGGGCGACCTCGAACGGTGGTCGACGGAGTTGCCGCAGGGCGTCTCGCCGGGGATGGCATTCCTCGCGCTCGGTCAGCAGACGCGCGACCGCTTCACGTCCGAGAGTCACATCGCGGAGTGCGTCCTGCGGCTGGAGTCCTACCTCGCCTGCCTGCGCGACCCTGAGCTGCGCGAGCAGGTGGTCCCGATCATGGAGGCGTCCGTGCGCCTGCTGGCGGACTACATCCGCGGCGCGCAGGAGTCCGGCGAGCTCAACCCTTCGCTGGACGCGGACGCGTTCGCGCGGTTCCTCCATGTCGTCGGCGCCGGGATCGGCGCCCATTCTGTCGTCTACGGTCCCGAGTTCGACACGGACTCGGCCTGGAACCAGCTGATCCAGCTGGCGTCGTTGTGGTTCACCGAGGACTTCCGGTCCCGGATGCAGCAAGGCATGGACGCATCCATGCCGGGCAATGGAGCAGACAAGTGAACAGCCTGGGCTTTACCGGCCGTCTCTCCACGTGGAGCGCCCACCACCACTGGGTGGTGATCGCCGCGTGGATCATCGGCCTGGTCGCGATCTCCGCCGTGAGCAGCGCGACCGGCTCCAACCTGACCACGGACATCTCCTTCACCAGCGCACCAGACTCGCAGGTCGCCCGTGAGCTGCTGGAGGACGCCCGCGGCGGAACAGAGCAGTTCTGGGAACAGGTGGTCGTCCAGTCAGACACCCTGACCGTGGACGACCCGGAGTTCCAGACGTTCGTCACTGACCTGACCGCCGCGATCCGTGGCACGGACCAGGCGGTCGATCCGCAGAACGTCTTCAACTTCTACGAGGCGCCCGAGGAGATCAAGGCCACCCTGGTCTCCGACGACCGCCACACCACGATCATCCCCTCCCTCCTCGACGGCGGGCTGGACGAGGCGACGAAGAACGTCGTCGCGCTGGAGGACACCCTCCACCAGTTCAACGGCGAATCCGGCTCGGGGTTCCTCGTCGTCACGGGCGGCTTCGCCTCCGTGAACCAGGCCTTCACCGAGGCCGCCGAGGCCGACCTGGGCGCCGAGTTCAAGGCACTGCCGGTCGCGCTGCTGATCCTCATCGCGGTGTTCGGCGCGGCGGTGGCGGCGTTGCTCCCGATGATCCTCGCGTTCGTCGCGATCGGGATCACATTCGGGCTGATCGCGGTCATCTCGCAGGTCTTCGAGATGTCGTTCTTCGTCACCAACGTGATGACGATGATCGGCCTCGCGGTCGGGATCGACTACGCGCTGTTCGTCATCGCCCGCTACCGCGAGGAGCGGCGGCACGGCCGCGGGAAGTACGAGGCGATCGGGATCGCCGGGGACACCGGCGCCCGCGCGGTGCTGTTCTCTGGCCTGACGGTGGTCATCGCCCTCTTCGGGATGTTCGTGGTGCCCACCAGCATCTTCCAGTCGTTCGCGGTGGGCGCGTCCGCGGTGGTGCTGGTCACGATCCTGCAGTCCGTGACGCTGCTGCCGGCCGTGCTGAGCATCGTCGGCGACCGTATCAATTCCCTCTCGGTCCCGGTCCTCGGCCGGACGAAGACGACCGAGGAGGAGGACCGCGGCTTCTGGGCCAGCACGGCGCGGTTCGTGATGGCGAACCCGTGGCCCATGATGCTGGGATCCGCGGCGCTGCTGATCGTGCTCGCGATCCCGTACTTCAGCATCAGCCTGGGCGCCTCCGGCACCGCGTCGCTGCCCGCGGAGTTCGACGCCCGCAAGGCATTCGACATCCTCGACGAGAAGTTCTCGGCCGGGCTCATCCAGCCGACGGACATCGTGATCCAGGCGGACGACGTCAACGACCTGTCCGTGCAGGCCGCGATCGCGGACCTGCAGGCCGCCCTCGCAGCGGACGAGCGCTACTCGCTGGTGAACAGCGTGGAGACCTTCCCGGACCGCAACGACCTCGCGGTGGTGCAGGTCGCCGTCCCCGGTGAGTCGGCCAGCGACGAGGCGATCTCGGCGATGAAGTTCATCCGCTCGGACATCGTCCCCGCCGCGTTCGAGGGCGTCGACGCGGATGTCTACGTCGGCGGGCCGACGGCAGGGAACTCGGACTTCTTCGACGTGGTGGACCAGTTCACCCCGTGGGTGTTCGCGTTCGTCCTCGGTTTCTCGTTCGTCCTGCTGACCCTGATCTTCCGGTCACTGGTGGTGCCCGTGAAGTCGATCATCATGAACCTGCTGTCCGTGGGCGCGTCCTACGGCGTGGTGGTCGCGATCTTCCAGTGGGGCTGGCTCGCTGACCCCCTCGGCTTCACGCAGGTCGAGAGCATCGAGGCGTGGCTCCCGCTGTTCATGTTCACGATCCTGTTCGGCCTGTCGATGGACTACCACATCTTCCTGCTGAGCCGGATCCGCGAGCGGTTCGACGAGACCCACGACAACACGGAGTCAGTCGCGTTCGGCCTGCGCCGCACAGCGAACATCATCACCGGCGCGGCGGCCATCATGGTCGCGGTGTTCAGTGGCTTCGCCCTGGGCGACATGCCGATGTTCCAGCAGATCGGCCTCGGGCTTGCCGTTTCGGTCTTCCTGGACGCGACGATCGTCCGCACCATCCTGGTGCCGGCGACCATGCGCCTGCTGGGTGACCGCAACTGGTGGATGCCCTCGTGGCTCAACTGGCTTCCCGACCTCCGCGTGGAGCGCGAGCCCGCAAGCCGCGAGGCCTCCCCGGCCGGGGCGGGCGGCGACTAACCCCGAGCGCCGCTCGCATCGAGCCCCCTCCGCCCCCTGTTCCGCTCCCCGCGCGGAACAGGGGGCTTCCTTCTGTGCTCGGCGAGAGCGCCCTACCCCTCCGACACCTCGCGCAGGCGGCGCTCCAGGTACCGGCGCTCCACGTCGTTCTGGCACCACTGGAGGGCGGCCCGGTAAGCCTCGACGGCCTCGGACGCGCGGCCGGCGCGGCGGAGCAGGTCCGCACGAGCGGCGTGGTAGAGGTGGTACTCCTCGAGCGTGCGTTCCTCGGCGACGGCGTCGAGGAGCGCAAGGCCTGCCTCGGGCGTACTGGCCATGGCGACCGCAACGGCGCGGTTGAGGCGGACGACCGGCGAGGGCTGGATCCGCTCCAGCACGCGGTACAGCGCGGCGATCTCCGCCCAGTCCGTGTCCGCCGCGGTGGCCGCGGCGCCGTGGACCGCGGCGATCGACGCCTGGACGACGTATGCACCCACGCTCCCTGTCGCGTACGCCCGCTCGAGGAGCCTCGCGCCCTCCTCGATGAGCGGCCGGTCCCACAGCCCGCGGTCCTGCTCCTCGAGCGTCACGAGGTCGCCCGAGGCCGAGACGCGGGCGTGGCGTCGAGAGTGGTGGAGGAGCATCAGCGCGAGGAGGCCGAGCACCTCCGGCTCGCGGGACATGAGCTCGGTGAGCAACCGGCCGAGGCGGATCGCCTCCTCGGCGAGGTCGACCCGTACGAGGTCCGCGCCGGTCGTCCCGGTGTAGCCCTCGTTGACGATCAGGTAGACGACCGCCAGCACGGAGTCGAGACGGTCCGGGAGGCCCTCGGCGGGCGGGACGCGGTAGGGGATGCGGGCGTCGCGGATCTTCCGCTTCGCGCGCACGATCCGCTGCGCCATCGTCGCCTCCGGCACGAGGAAGGCGCGGGCGATCTCGGGCGTGGTCAGGCCGCATAGCGTGCGGAGGGTGAGGGCGACCCGTGCCTCCGGAGCGAGCGCGGGGTGGCAGCAGGTGAAGATGAGCCGGAGGCGGTCGTCCGCGACCGGGCTGTCGTCGACCGGCTCGGGCGGGACACCCTCCTGGTCCGTGAGCAGCGCGCCGAGGGCGTCCAGCTTCGCGGTGAACCGCTGGTCGCGGCGGATGCGGTCGATCGCCTTGCGGCGGGCGGTCGTGGTGAGCCAGGCGTCCGGGTTCGCGGGGACGCCCTCGCGCTCCCAGTGGTCGGCGGCACTCGTGATCGCGTCCTGCAGCGCGTCCTCAGCGAGGTCGAAGTCGCCGCAGGAGCGGATGAGCGTCGCCATGAGGCGGCCGTGCTCGCGGCTGAAGACCTCCGCGAGCACCTCGGACGCGTTCGTCATGCCCGCCACCCCTACCCGCCGCCGAGCTCGAGGACGGGACGCACCTCGACGCAGCCGGCGACCGCTGCCGGTATGCGTCCGGCCACCGCGAGGGCATCCTCCCCGCTGTCGAACAGCGCGAGGGAGAAGCCACCGAGTTGCTCGCGCGTCTCCTCGAACGGTCCGTCCGTGAGGAGCGCCTGGCCGTCGCGCACTCGGACGGTCGTCGCCGACGAGACGGGGGCGAGCCCGGCGGTCAGCTGTAACCGGCCCTCGGAGGCCAGCTCACGGCGGAGGGCCTCCGACTGATCGGACGTCTCCGGGGTCATGAGGCCGGGGAGCAAGGCCTCGTCGGTGTAGACCAGCAAGAGGTACCGCATCCCCGGCCTCCTTCCTCGGGCGCTTGTCGCTGCTACTGCATCTCGAGCACGGGACGGATCTCGACGCTGCCGGACGTCACGTTCGGGAACTTCTTCGCCCACTCGATCGCGGCATCCAGGTCCGGGACGTCGAGGATGTAGAAGCCCCCGAGCTGCTCCTTCGTCTCCGCGAACGGTCCGTCCGTGACCTCCGGCTTCCCACCGCGCACGCGCACGGTCCGGGACGTGGCGACCGGCTGGAGGGCCTCACCTCCGCGGTTCACGCCAGAGGAGACGGTCTCGCCGTCGACGGCGAACCAGCGCCCCATCATCTCCTCGGACTCGTCGCCGTTCGCCTCGTCGTCGTAGAGGAGGAATGCGTACTTCATGGTGATGCCTTTCGATGTCGCGCTCGCGGAGGTGGCCCGGTGCCGCCTCTCCCCAGTACGACGCACGGACATGCGCCAGATCGACAGGCATCATGACGGATTCCGCTGACGGACGTGAGGATGCTTCGTGTTACCGTCACGGCATGACGACGGAGGGGACGGCTCAGCGCTTCCGACCGGTGATCGAGGGCCGCGAGCCCTCGCAGCACCCCTCCGTCGAGCACGCGCGGTCGCTGCTGCGCTCTCCGAGCGCGCTCCAGGACCTTGCCGATGCGCTCGCCGCGGGCGTCGAGGGCGGCGCGAACGACGTGCTCGTCGAGCGAGGATCGCGGCTGCTCTACGCCACCGACGCCTCGATCTACGAGATGGAGCCGGTGGCCGTCGTCTTCCCTCGCAGCGCGCAGGACGTAAGCCACGTCGTCCGGACGGCGCGCGAGCACGGCGTCCCGATCCTCCCGAGGGGCGCCGGGACGAGCCTCGCCGGGCAGGGAGTCAACCACGCGGTCGTACTGGACTTCTCGCGCCACATGGCGCGCGTGCTGGAGATCGACGCCGCGGGTCAGACGGCGCGCGTCCAGCCCGGGGTGGTCCTCGACCGGTTGAGCAAGGAGGCGCGCCCGCACGGCCTGCACTACCCGATCGACCCGTCCACGAAGAACCGCGCCACCATCGGCGGCGGGATCGGGAACAACTCCTGCGGGGCGCACTCCGTGCGGTACGGGAAGACCTCGGACCAGGTGCTCTCGATCACCGCGGTCCTGTCGGACGGCTCCGTCGTCACGTTCGACCGCAAGTCCGGCGACGACCTCGAGCGGATCCTCGACACCCCGGGCGTCGAGGGCGACCTGTACCGCGCGGTGCGGGACCTGGCTGCCGAGCACGCCGACGAGATCGCGGAGCGCTACCCGGACATCCGCCGCCGCGTCTCCGGCTACAACCTCGACGCCTTCGTGGACTCGTCCTCGATGGACCTGGGTCAGATGGTCGTCGGTTCGGAGGGGACCCTCGCGATCGTGGTCGAGGCGACGATGCGGCTCGCGCCGATCCCGCCGGTGAAGGGCGTGGTCGCCCTGCACTACCCCACCGTGGTGGACGCGTGCCGGGCGGTGCCGGACGCCCTCGGGCATCAGCCCGCCGCCGTCGAGCTCGTCGACCGCACGATCATCGAGCGGTGTCGCGCGAGCATCGGCTACGCCTCCCTCGTCGAGTTCGTGCAGGGCGACCCCGGTGCGCTCCTGCTGATCGAGACCGACGGCGAGACCGCCGCCGAGGTCCACGCCACGCTGGACGCGATCGGCGCGGGCATGGTGCGCGAGGGCGGTGCGTACGCCGGGGTAGTGTTCACCGACCCGGGCGAGCAACTGCGCCTCTGGCGGATGCGGGAGGCCGGCCTCGGCATCCTCATGAGCGTGCGCGGGGACACGAAGCCGGTCGCCACGGTCGAGGACGCCGCCGTCCCGCCGGAGCGCCTGGGCGACTTCGTCGAGCGGTTCGACGCCCTCGTACGGCGGCACGGCACGACGGCCGCGTACTACGGACACGCCTCCGAGGGCTGCCTGCACATCCGGCCGGCGGTCAACGTGAAGGACGCTGACGGCCTCGCGATGGTGCGCTCGATCACCTCGGAGGTCGCGGACCTCGTGATCGAGTTCGGGGGATCGCTCTCCGGCGAGCACGGCGACGGCATCCTGCGCGGCGTCTACACGGAGCGCATGTTCGGGCCACGACTGACCGAGGCGTTCCGGCGCGTGAAGCGCGCGTTCGACCCGGACGGCATCCTCAACCCCGGCAAGATCGTGGACACGCCCGCGCTGGACGACAATCTGCGCCTCGCGCCGTGGACCGTGAACGGGGACATCCGCACGGTCTTCGACTGGTCATGGGAGGGCGGCATCGCCCGCGCGGCGGAGCAGTGCAACGGCCAGGGCGCCTGCCTGAAGGACGCCGGGACCATGTGCCCCTCCTTCATGGTCACGCACGACGAGGAACACTCCACCCGAGGGCGCGCGAACCTCCTGCGGCAGGCGCTCAACGGCGCCCTCCCCCGCTCCGAGATCACGGGCGATCGCATGTTCGAGGCGCTGGACCTGTGCGTGGAGTGCAAGGCCTGCAAGTCGGAGTGTCCGTCCGGCGTGGACATGGCGAAGCTCAAGTACGAGGTGATGACACAGCGCCACCGCGAGCACGGGCTCCCGCTGCGCGACCGCATCTTCGGCCGCATCGGCACGTTCAACCGCCTCGCGAGGTACCTCGGGCCGCTGCGGATGCTCGTGAACCTCGGCGGGTCGTTCGGGCCGGCGCGGCAGCTCATGCACGACCGGCTGGGCATCCACCGCGAACGCCCGCTCCCCCGCTTCGCGCGGCAGCCGTTCAGCGCGTGGTTCGAGGGCCACACGCAGCAGGAGCCGGCGCCGCGCGGCGAGGTCGTGTTTTATGTCGACTCCTTCACCGAGGCGAACCACCCCGAGGTCGGCCGCGCCGCCGTCCACGTCCTCAACGCCCTCGGCTACGCCGTGACCGTGATCCCCCAGCTCGGTTGCTGCGGCCGTCCGCTGATCTCGAAGGGCCAGCTGGACACCGCGCAGCAGTGGGCACGCGCGAACGTCCGCCGCCTCGCCCCCTACGCGGGCCGAGGCGTCCCGATCGTGGGGACGGAGCCCTCCTGCATCCTCACGCTGCGCGACGAGTACCCCGACCTGCTGGAGGGCGACGAGGTCCGCGAGGTCGCGCGACAGGCACTGCTCGTGGATGAGCTGATCGCGCAAATCGCGTCCGAGGACCGCACGGTCGGCGAGCGCTTCCGGAGCGTCGCGGCGAGCGCGCTCCTCCACGGGCACTGTCACCAGAAGGCGACCGCGGGGATGGAGTCCACGCTGACGGTACTGGCGCTGGTGCCAGGGCTGGAGACGACGCTGGTGGACTCCGCCTGCTGCGGGATGGCCGGCTCCTTCGGCTTCGAGACCGAGCACTATGAGATCTCCCGCGCGATGGCGGAGCGCTCGCTGTTGCCGGCGGTGATGGCTGCCTCGGCGGACACGGAGGTCCTCGTCACGGGGGTCTCCTGCCGCCAGCAGATCGCGCACTTCTCCGGCCGGCGGCCCCGGCACGTGCTGGAGCTGCTGGCGGACGCCCTCCAGGAGTAGTCGCGACGCAAGCGAGCATCGACCGGACGTGACACCGGCGGGAGAATGGCCGACCCTTCGCCCCCAGCGAAGGTACGCGAAGACGGACAGCGGTGCGGAGGCCTCGTGCATTCAGGCGGACAACGACGCCAGGGCGCGCAGATCGGCAACCTCCGCATCCGCCGAGGGCGACGCCAGCGCCAGGTGGTGCAGGTCCAGCGCCCCGTCGTGCGTCGACCTCGACGGCCCGGGATGGCCTCCCTGCTCGCCGGGTTCCTCATCCTGATCGCGGTGGGGACGCTGCTGCTGTGGCTGCCGATCGCGAGCCGGGAGGAAGGCAGCGTCCCGCTGCTGACGGCCCTCTTCACCGCCACGTCCGCCGTCTGCGTGACCGGCCTCGTGGTAGTGGACACCTATGACTACTACACGCTGTTCGGGCAGATGGTGATCCTGGGGCTGATCCAGCTCGGCGGGCTCGGGTTCATGGCGTCCTCGACGCTGCTCATCCTCGCCCTCGGGCGCCGCGTGTCCGTCTCGCAGCGCGTCGTCACCACCAGCCTCACGGGGACCCTCGGCGCGAGCTCGGTCGCCGACCTCCTCAAGCGGATCGTGATCATGACCGTGGCGTTCGAGGTGGTCGGGACCGTCGTCCTCACGGTCCTCTTCATGGCCCACGACGGCTCGGCGGAGCCCCGGACGTTCTGGCGAGCGCTCTTCATCTCGGTCTCCGCGTTCAACAACGCGGGCTTCGACATCGAGGGAGGTGGACGCAACCTGATCGGCTTCGCGGGGAACCCGTTCGTCCTGGTCACGGTGGCGCTGCTCACGCTCGGTGGAAGTCTCAGTTACGCGGTGCTCTGGGACGTCCAACAGAAGCGCCGATGGCGGACGCTGACGCTGAACTCCAAGATGGTCCTCAGCACGTTTGGAGCGCTGATCGTCCTGGGCGCGGTGGTCATTTTCGTCCGGGAGGCGTTCGCCAACGGGACGCTGGAACCACTCGCGCTGCCGGAAGCCCTGATCGTCTCCGTTGCCGAATCCGCCTACGCGCGCACCTCGGGCTTCACGGCATTCAACCTGGGCGGCGCGGAGCCGGAAGTGCTCCTGCTGATGTCCGGCCTCATGTTCATCGGTGGCGCGTCGGGGTCGACGGCAGGCGGCATCAAGGTGAACACGTTCACGACACTCTTCGCGACGATCATCGCCTCGATCCGCGGGCGCGAGCACGTCCAGCTGTTCGAGCGCGAGATCCCGTGGGACCTGGTGAACCGCGCCCTCACCGTCGCCCTGCTCTCCGTCGCGATCTGCTTCGCCGTGGTCTTCGTGCTGATGGCGACGAACGACGTGGACTCGATCGACCTCATCTTCGAGACGGCGTCCGCGTTCGGGACTACGGGCCTCTCGACGGGCATCACCGGTACGCTGAATGCCGCCGGCCAGCTCACGCTCATCGTCGCGATGTTCATCGGACGCGTCGGGCCACTGACGATCGCCCTCGCGCTGTCCGCGCGGTTCACCGCGCGGGAGCGAATCCGCTACCCGGAGGCGGAGATCAACATCGGATGACCACCACCTCCCCAGTCACGCACCACCGAGGTGTCACGCACCGCCACAGCCTCGCGCACCTCCGAGGGATCGCGCACGTCCTCGGCACGGGCACACAGCACAGGAGTCCTCGATGAAAGAGAACGTCGCCGTCCTGGGCCTGGGCCGCTTCGGCGCGGCCGTCGCCACGGAGCTCGTCCAGCTCGGGCACGAGGTCCTCGGCATCGACTCGGACATCGCGACGGTGCAGCAGCTCTCGAACGAGCTGACACACGTGGTGCAGGCGGAAGCCACCGACGAGGAGGCCCTGCTCCGCCTGGGCATCCAGGAGTACGACGCCGCCGTGGTCGGGATCACGGAGAACCTGGAGACCAGCATCCTCGCGACGCTGCTCCTGAAGCGGCTGGGTGTGAAGCGCGTGGTGGTGAAGGCACGCAACGGCACGCACGGCGAGATCCTCACGCGCGTGGGCGCCGACCGCGTGGTCTACCCGGAGCGGGACACCGGCCTCCGCGTGGCCCACTCCTGGTCCTCCCTCGACATCACGGACTCGCTCGACGTGGTGGAGGGGTACTCGATCAGCAAGGTGGTCGTGCCGGTCGAGCTCGTGGGCAAGACCGTGCAGGAGGCGATCCTCGACCGGGAGTTCAACGTCACCCTGCTCCTCCTCTCGCGCGGGGAACGGGTCACGGTGTACCCCTCCTCCAGCGAGATCCTCCGGGCCGGCGACGTGATGGTCATGTCCGGCGCGATGGCGGATATGGAGCGCTTCTTCAGCAGCCTCCAGCCCCGGAACTAGCCCACTATTCCAGGCGATGTAACGCGTTCGGTGTCGGTTACGCGGGCGATAGCGAAGCCTTGACCACAGAGGGCTAGACTCGATGTATGACCACTCGCGAATCCGATCCGACTCCCCTCCCCTCCCCTGACGTCCCTGACTGGGTCGACACGCAAGAGTGGATCGACGCCCTCCGTGACGTGCACCGCAGCCGCGGCCCCGAGCGGGCCTCGAGCCTGCTGGAGGCCCTCCAGATCGCGGCGCAGCGCATGGGCGTGCCGCTCCCTGTCACCTCCCGCACCCCGTACGTGAACACGATCCCCGTCGACCTCCAGCCGGCCTACCCCGGCACGCTCGAGGTCGAAGACCGGATCAAGAGCATCATCCGGTGGAACGCCCTCGCGATGGTCTCGGAGGCGAACGACCGGTACCCGGGCATCGGCGGGCACATCTCGACCTACGCCTCGGCGGCGACGCTGTACGAGGTGGGCTTCAACCACTTCTTCCGCGGGCCTGACCACCCCGGCGGCGGCGACCTGGTCTACTTCCAGGGACACGCCTCCCCCGGCATCTACTCGCGCGCCTACCTCGAGGGCCGGCTGTCGCCGAAGGAGCTGCACGCCTTCCGCCGCGAGTTCGCGGGCGGGGTGTCCTCCTACCCGCACCCGTGGCTGATGCCGGACTTCTGGCAGTTCCCCACGGTGTCGATGGGCATCGGGCCGCTGACGGCGATCTACCAGGCGCGGTTCCTGAAGTACCTGGAGCACCGCGGGCTGAAGGAGAACGGCCAGCGCGTCTGGTGCTTCCTCGGCGACGGCGAGACGGACGAGCCGGAGTCGCTCGGCGCGATCTCGCTCGCGGCGCGCGAGCGGCTCGACAACCTCGTGTTCGTCGTGAACTGCAACCTGCAGCGGCTGGACGGCCCGGTGCGCGGCAACGGGCAGATCATCCAGGAGCTGGAGGCGGTCTTCCGCGGCGTCGGCTGGAACGTGGTGAAGGTGATCTGGGGCAACGACTGGGACCCCTACCTGGAGTCCGAGCACGGCGACCTGCTCGCGCGGCGTATGGCGGAGATCGTGGACGGCGAGTACCAGAAGTACTCGGTCGCCGGCGGCGCCTACATCCGCGAGAACTTCTGGGGCGTGGACCCGCGCCTGGAGCGCATGGTGAAGGACGTGCCGGACGACCAGCTGTGGCGCATGCGCCTCGGCGGGCACGACACGGAGAAGGTCTACGCCGCCTACCTGAACGCCACCGAGACCCGCGGGATGCCGACCGTCATCCTCGCCCGCACGATCAAGGGCTACGGCCTGGGCGAGGCGGGCGAGGGCCGCAACATCACCCACCAGCAGAAGCACCTGAACACGCAGGAGCTGATCAGCTTCCGCGACCGCTTCAAGATCCCGCTCTCCGACGAGGAGGTCGCGGAGGCGCCCCTCTACCGCCCCGCCGCCGACAGCGTGGAGGCCACCTACCTGAAGGAGCGCCGGCGCGCCCTGGGCGGATCGCTGCCGCGGCGCGTGGTGCGCAACGCCACCCTGCCGGCGCCGTCCTCGGAGGCGTTCGGGGAGTTCATCGGCGGCTCGGGCGGCCGCGAGGCCTCGACCACGATGGTGCTCGTGCGCATCCTCGCCGCGCTGATGCGCGACCCCGCGGTCGGGAAGCAGGTGGTGCCCATCGTGCCGGACGAGGCACGCACCTTCGGGATGGACTCGTTCTTCCGCAGCTTCGGCATCTACTCCTCGCGCGGCCAGGTCTACGAACCGGTCGACCGAGAGAACCTGCTCTACTACCACGAGACCACCGACGGCCAGGTGATCGAGGAAGGCATCACCGAGGCGGGGTCGATGGCCTCGTTCCTCGCGGCGGGCACCTCCGCGGCGACGGCGGGCATCACGACGATCCCGTTCTTCATCTTCTACTCGATGTTCGGGATGCAGCGCGTGGGCGACTTCGTCTGGGCGGCCGCGGACGCGCGCACGCGCGGCTTCATGGTCGGCGGCACGGCCGGCCGCACGACCCTGAACGGCGAAGGCCTGCAGCACCAGGACGGCCACTCGCACGTCCTTGCCTCCGTCGTGCCGACGATGCGCGCCTACGACCCGGCCTATGCCTTCGAGATCGCCGTGATCATCGAGGAGGGCATCCGCGAGATGTTCGTGGAGGGCCACGAGCGGATGTACTACCTCACCGCCGGCAACGAGAACTACGTCCAGCCGCCCATGCCGGAGGGTGAGGGGATCGACCGCGAGGAGCTGCGACGGCAGATCGTGCGCGGCATGTACCGCTTCCGCTCGCTCACGCCCGAAGGCAAGGAGGACGCCCCGCGCGTCAACCTGCTCGGCTCGGGCGCGATCATGAACGAGGTGCTGCGCGCGCAGGAACTGCTCGCGGACCAGTTCGGGGTCGCCTCGGACGCCTGGTCCGTCACCTCGTGGACGGAGCTGCGCAAGGAAGCGATCGAGGTGGACCGCTGGAACTGGCTCCACCCCGCCGAGGAGCCGCGCGTCCCCTTCGTCGCCCAGCAGCTCGGCTCGGAGCCCAACCTCGTGGTCTCCGCGAGCGACTACATGAAGGCCCTGCCGGACGCCCTCGCGAAGTGGATCCCGGCCCCCAGCATCGCGCTGGGCACGGACGGCTTCGGGCGCTCCGACACGCGTGAGGTGCTCCGCGACTTCTTCGAGGTGGACGCCAAGCACATCGCGTTCGCGGCGCTCTCCGGCCTCGCGCGTGACGAGCAGATCCCGGTGAGCGTCGTGCTCGAGGCGGGCCAGACGCTCGGCATCGACCCCGAGCGCGCCAACCCCGCCACCCTGTAAGCACAGCAGACTCGGAGACCCCATGCCTGACTTCAAGCTGCCGAGCCTGGGCGAGGACATCCAGGAAGCGGACGTCCTCAAGCTCCTCGTGTCCGAGGGCGACACCGTCACCGTCGACCAGCCGCTCATGGAGATCGAGACCGAGAAGGCCACGCTGGACGTCCCGGCCGAGGCCGCCGGCACCATCTCGAAGATCCACGTCGCCGAGGGCGACACGATCACCGTCGGTCAATTGATCATCACCATCGAGTCGGGTGACTCCGCCGCTCAACAGGCGCCCTCGGCGGAACCTGCCGAGCAGGCCGCCGCCCCGGCACCCGCAGAGCCCACGCCCGCGCCGACCGAGGAGCCGAAGCCCGCCGAGCAGCCCGAGGCGGAGACGCAACCCTCCTCCGAGCCGGAGCCCGAAGTCGAGGCACCGCCCGAGACGCCCTCCTCAGCGCCGGCACAGCCCGCACAGGCGCCGAGCGCACCCGCGCCCCAGCCCGCAGCACGCCCGGCGGCGGAGCAGACCGCCGCGACCGCGGCGCCCGGCGACCAGCCCGCATTCGCGTCGCCCTCGGTGCGTAAGTTCGCCCGCGAGGTCGGCGTCGACATCGACACGGTGCAGGGCTCCGGCCCCGGCGGGCGCATCTCCGAGGACGACGTGAAGCTCGCCTCGCGCAACCGCCCGGCTCCGGCCGCGGCAGCGCCGGCCGCCTCGGCGGAGGCTCCCGCCGCCCCGATGGCGGGCGCCCTCGGGACGCTCGCGGCGGAGTTCCGGGAGCTGCCGGACTTCTCGCAGTGGGGGCCGGTGTCGCGCGAGAAGCTCTCGCGGTTGCGGCGCACGGTCGCGCGGAACATGTCGCAGTCGTGGACGGAGATCCCGCACGTCCACCTGCAACACCACGCCGACATCACGGCGATGGAGGACCTCCGCCAGCAGTTCAAGGAACGCGCCCGCGAGGCCGGGGGCAACCTCACGATCTCCGTGATGATGCTGAAGGTCGTCGCCTCCGCGCTTCGGGCCCACCCGAAGGTGAACTCGTCCTACGACGTGGCGGCCCAGGAGCTGATCCTGAAGGACTACGTCCACATCGGCGTCGCGGTGGACACGGACCGCGGCCTCGTCGTCCCGAAGATCGAGGACGTGGACGAGAAGAACATCATCGAGCTCTCGATCGAACTGAACGAGATCGCGGAGCGCGCGCGCACCAACTCCCTCACGGTGGAAGAGATGCGCGGCAGCACCTTCACGGTCACGAACCTCGGAAGCCTCGGCACGGGGTACTTCGGGCCGATCATCAACTGGCCGGAGGTCGCCGTCCTCGGCCTCGGGCGGGCGCAGCGACAGGCGGTCTGGAACGCCGAGAAGAACGCCTTTGAGCCGCGGCTGATCATGCCGATGTCCCTGGGCCACGACCACCGCGTCATCGACGGCGCGGACGGGGCGCGCTTCATGACGTGGATCGTCGAGGCGATCAAGAACCCCATGCTGATGGCGCTGGAGGGCTAGCGTGACCAACGAGGCCTCTCCTCCCCGTATCGCTGTGCTCGGCGCCGGCACCGGTGGCTACCCCGCCGCCTTCTTCGCCGCCGAGCGCGGCTTCGACGTCACCCTGATCGACGAGCGCGAGGCACCCGGGGGCGTCTGCCTCTGGGAGGGGTGCATCCCCTCGAAGGCTCTCCTCCATGCGGCGCAGGTGCTGACCGACGCGCGCGAAGCAGCGCACATCGGGCTGAACTTCGGCGAACCAGAGGTGGACCTCGACCGGCTGCGAGAGTGGAAGGACCGCGAGGTCGTCCGCAAGATGACCAGCGGGCTCGGCCAGCTCGCGCGCGGGCGGAAGGTGCGCACCGTGCGAGGGCGCGGGCGCTTCACCGGCCGCGACAACCTCCGCGTCGCCGTGGACGGCGAGGTCACGGACGTCGGCTTCGACTACGCGATCATCGCCACCGGCTCCCGCCCGACAATCCCGCCCCCGCTCCGCCTGGAATCGGACCGCGTCTGGGACTCCACGGCCGCCCTCGAACTCCGCGAGGTGCCCGCCACGCTGCTCGTGGTGGGCGGCGGGTACATCGGACTCGAGATGGCGACGCTGTACGCCGCCCTCGGATCACAGGTAACGGTCGTCGAGATGACGAGCAGCCTGCTCCCGGGTGGCGACCCGGACCTCGTGAAGGTGCTGGCGGAGTCCGTCGCTGAACGCACGCACGAGGTACTCCTCGAGACACGCGTCACGGAGATGCGCGAGTCCGGCGACGGCCCCAATGGTGGGGTCGAGGTGGACCTCCTCGGCAACGACCTGGACGAGTCACGCACCTACGCCCGCGTGCTCATCGCCACGGGGCGACGCCCGAACTCGGAGGAGCTCGGGCTCGAGACCGTGGGCGTGCAGGTGAACGACAAGGGCTTCATCGTCGTGGACCACCAGCGGCGCACCGCTGAGCCCTCGATCTTCGCGGTCGGCGACGTCGCGGGGGAGCCGATGCTGGCGCACAAGGCGACGCACGAGGCGCGCGTGGCGGTGGAGGTCATCGCCGGCGAGCCCGTCGCCTGGGAGCCCGCCGCCATCCCCGCCGTGGTCTACACCGACCCCGAGGTCGCCTGGACCGGCCTGACGGAGACCGAGGCGCGCCGCCGTTCGATCGAGGTGGAGACGGCCCGCTTCCCGTGGAACGCCTCCGGCCGCGCCACTACGTTCGCGAATCCTCGCGGCGTCACGAAGCTGGTGATCGAGCCTGGCACCCAGCGCATCCTCGGCGTCGGCATCGCCGGCCGCGGGGCGGGCGAGCTCATCGGCGAGGCGACGCTGGCGGTGGAGATGGGCGCACGGCTGGACGACCTGCGCCTCACCATCCACGCTCACCCGACGCTCTCCGAGACCCTGATGGAGGCCGCCGAGACCTTCTTCGGCACCAGCCCCCACTACATGTCCCGCCGCCGGTAGCCCTCGGCCGGCCGGCTGAGGGCTGTTACGCGCTCACCTCGGCCGGGACGCGGCTGGTGCTGCGCTCACGCAGTGCGAGCGCAGCCCAGATGACCGCGGCGAGGGCGAACACGACGCCGAGGATGACGTCAGCGTTGCCCCCGATCGCGTCGGGGTTCGTCGCGTGGAAGTACAAGTACACGACGTACGCGGCGTAGAGGAGCATGAAGGTGATGCCCTCGGCGCGGGAGATCGCGCCGCCGGTGAAGAAGCTCGGCAGGCAGATCACAGCCACGGCGATCATCACCGGGATGTCCACGCGCAAGGCGCTGTCCGCCACGGTCACATCGTTCCCCGCGACGATCCCGGCCATGCCCAGGACCGCGAGGATGTTGAAGATGTTGCTCCCAACGACGTTGCCGACGGCGATGTCGCGCTCACCCCGGATGCTCGCGACGACCGAGGTCGCCAGCTCTGGCATGGACGTACCGGCGGCGACGAGGGTGAGGCCGATGACGAGGTCGCTGACGCCGAGTTGCTCCGCGAACTCGGTGGCGCCGTTCACGAACCACTCCGAGCCGAGCACCAGCAGGACGAGCCCGCCGAGGACGAAGGCGATGTCGCGGACGATCCCCATGGAGGACTTCGCCTCTTCGCCGAACTCCTCCTCGTACTCGTCCACCAGGGCTTTGCTGGCGCGGCGACTGGAGACGACGGCCCAGGCGGTGTAGGCCAGGATCCCGGCGAACAGCAGGACGCCATCGATCCGACCGATGTGTCCATCCACTCCGAGGACGAGCAGCAGCAACGAGACCCCGATCATCAGGGGCACGTCGAGGCGCAACAACTGCTTCGTGACCGCCAGCGGCACGATCGCGGCCGAGAGGCCGAGGATGAACAGCACGTTGAAGATGTTGCTGCCGACCACGTTGCCGATCGCGATCTCGGCATCGCCATCCAGCGACGAGCTCACGCTGACCGCGAGTTCTGGCGCACTGGTCCCGAAGGCGACGATGGTCAGACCGACGACCAGTGGTGAGACACCCATCGTGGATGCGATCCGTGACGCCCCACGGACGAGGCCCTCCGCCCCGATGACGAGGAGGACCAACCCGGCGAAGAAGAGAAGTACGGTCACGATGTCCATCACGCGATCCTAGGGACGTTCTCCGTTAGCGGGACTCATCGCGCCGGTCGTCCGTCCCCGTCGAGGCTTCAGCGGGGCGTGCCGAGGAGCGCCCGCCGAGGAAGCGGCGCGCGAGGAAGACCATGACCGCGGCCGGGATGGCGATGAGCACGACAAGCTGGAAGTAGTCAGCGTAAGGCTCGACATCCTCCCACCGCTCGCCGAGCTGGTAACCGGCGATCACGAAGATCGCGTTCCAGACCAGGCTACCCACGGTGGTGTAGAGCGTGAACGGCGCCAGCGGCATCCTCCGGAGCCCCGCCGGGATCGAGATCACGGACCGGACGAGGGGTACGCAGCGACAGAGGAGCACCGCAACGTTCGACCAGCGGTCGAACCAGGCCTCAGCACGGTCGAGGTCATGCTCGGTGAGCCGCAGAAGCCAGCCGTAGCGCCGCACGATCCAGCGGACGCGCTCCGCGCCGAACCAGGCCGCGATCCAGTACAGGACCAGCGCGCCGACCACCGAGCCGATCGTGGCCGCCAGGATCATGCCGACGAGGTGGCCATCGCCCCGGCTGGCGACGAATCCGGCAAGCGCCAGCACGATCTCCGAGGGGATCGGCGGGAACAGGTTCTCGACCATCACCAGCAGCGCCACGCCGACGTAGCCGAGCGACTCGACGACATCGATCACCCACTCGGTGAGGGCATCAAACATGAGGCGGATGTCCTCGCAGGGTGCTGGATGCGCGTGCTGGAACGAGGTGGGCACCGAACGCCGACGGGGTCCCGAATCAGTCTAAGGGGGCCTCCGGACAAGGAAACACGGGTGTGGAGACCACGCGAACCATCCGCTCGCGCACAGCGTCACGCAGGCCTAACATCCGCCGCGTCGAAGCGCAGAGGGGCCGGGATCGGCGACCTCCAGCCTGACGGCTGAGGTTCTGACCGCGCAGCGACGGGACGAGGACCTCGCGCGCGTGCGCCTGCTTGCCCTCGTGCCTCACACCCCTCTGTCGCAGTCCCAGGCGAGCTGACATCACTCGCCGGACGCAGAGCGGAGGGGTCATGGATCTCGTCTGGATCGTGCCGGCGGCGGGAATCCTCGCCATCATTTTCGCACTCTGGCTCGCTCGGAATGTCCTCAACCGGGACACCGGGACACCCGAGATGCAGGCGATCGCGGACATGATCTTCGAAGGCTCCATGGCCTTCCTGCGGCGGCAATACACCACAATCGCCATCCTGGCGCTGCTCACTGCCGTAGGCGTGGGTCTCCTCGTCGCCGTGGTCTCGGACGGCGTCCGTCCCTCGCTCTACTCGGACGGCACCTTCACGTACGGCGAGCGCGCCGTCTCCTCCACCGAGGAAGGCCTGCTCACTGCGATCGCGTTCCTCGCGGGCGCGGCCGCCTCCGCCCTCTCCGGCTACATCGGCATGTACATCGCCGTGCGCTCCAACCTCCGGGTCGCGTCGGCGGCGCAGCGTTCGCTGAAAGAAGCCATCACCCTGGGCATGCGCGGCGGGGCCGTCTCCGGCTTCCTCGTCGTCGCGCTGAGCCTCCTCGGCGTGTCCAGCATTTTCCTGGTCTACAGCCGGGTTCTCGGCAACCCGCCGTCGATCGCGCCGTTCCTCGTGATCGGGTTCGCCTTCGGCGCCTCGTTCGTGGCACTGTTCGCCCAGATCGGCGGCGGCATCTACACGAAGGCTGCTGACGTGGGTGCTGACCTCGTCGGCAAGGTGGAGGCCGGCATCCCCGAGGACGACCCGCGCAACGCTGCGGTGGTCGCGGACCTCGTGGGCGACAACGTGGGCGACTGTGCCGGTCGTGGCGCCGACATCTTCGAGTCGATGGCCGCCGAGAGCATCGGCGCGATGATCCTAGGCGTCTCGATCTACGCCGCCACCGGCAAGCTCGAGTGGATCATGCTCCCGCTCGTGGTCCGCGCGTTCGGCGTGATCGCCGCGATGGTCGGCGTCACTGCCATGCCGATGTTCGCCAAGGAGCAGGACTTCGACCACCCCATGCGCCCGCTGGACATGGGCTACTACATCGTCTGCGGGCTCTCGATCATCGGCCTCTTCATCGCGACGAAGTTCATGCTGGGCGACGTGTGGCAGTGGTTCTTCTACTGCGGCCTCGTCGGCATCGCGACCGGCATCGCCTTCGTCTACATCACGCAGTACTACACCTCCGGCTCGTGGCGGCCGGTGAAGGAGATCGCGCGAGCGTCCCAGACCGGCCCGGCGACCAACGGCATCATGGGCGTGTCGGTCGGCCTCGAGACCACCGCCGCGACCGCCATTGTCATCGGCACCGCACTGGTGGCCTCGTTCGTCCTCGCCTCGCAGGCGGACATCCCGGGCATCCCGGGGTTCACGGCGGGCATCTTCGGCACCGCCGTCGCCACCGAGGGCATGCTGATGTCCGCGGCCTACATCCTGGCGATGGACACCTTCGGCCCGATCACGGACAACGCCGGCGGCATCACGGAGATGTCCGGAGCGCCCGCCAGCGCCCGTCGCATCACCGACTCCCTCGACACCGCCGGCAACACCACTAAGGCCCTGACGAAGGGCTACGCGGTCGGCTCCGCCGGCCTCGCCGCCTTCCTGCTGTTCAGCGCCTTCCTCGACAAGGTGAAGGACCGCCTCGGCATCCCGCTCGTCGAGGAGCTGCCGATCGACATCTCGACGGTGGACGTCTTTGTCGGCGGCCTCATGGGGATGATGCTGGTGTTCCTGTTCTCGGCGCTCACCATCCGTGCCGTCGGGAACGCCGCCGAGAAGATCATCTCGGAGGTGCGCCGCCAGTTCCGGGAGATCCCCGGCATCATGACCGGCGAGACCCGCCCGGACTACGGCCAGGCCGTGGACATCACCACGCGCGCCGCCCTCCGCCAGATGGTGGCGCCCGGCATCCTCGCGATCGGCCTGCCGATCGTCGTCGGCCTGACCTTCCGGTTCCTGCGCGACGCCGAGGTGGAGATCGCCGGCGTCAGCTACCCGGACTCCTCCGGCTGGCTGGCAGTCGCCGGCCTGCTCATCGTCGGCACCATCGGCGGCATCCTCATGGCCACCTTCCTGAACAACGCCGGTGGGGCCTGGGACAACGCCAAGAAGTACATCGAGTCCGGTGACATGACAGACGAGCACGGCAACGTCATCGCGAAGGGCTCGCCGACGCACGCCGCGGCCGTCGTCGGTGACACCATCGGTGACCCGTTCAAGGACACCGCCGGCCCGTCACTCCACGTCCTCATCAAGCTCCTGGCCACCGTCACGCTTGTCCTGGCGCCGCTGTTCGTGAGCAGCTGACGCCGATCCCTCGGAGGGCCGGCAGTCTCCCGCTGCCGGCCCTCCTGCCACTCCGTCAGCTCGCCCTCTCGTCGCGTCCCATCCCTCGAAGGCATCCTGACCGACTACTGCATCTCGCTGGCATCAGACAGCATCGCGGGACAGACCCCACCCGGCTCCGTCGCCAG
>JALOAM010000133.1 GCA_023228765.1 Dehalococcoidia bacterium | reverse complement strand
TCCTCCCGTACGCTGGGATCACCGTGATCTACACCGAGAACATCTGGAAGTCCTACGGCGGGCTGGACGTCCTGCGCGGCGTGTCGTTCTCCATCGGCGATGGAGAGCGCGTGGGTCTCGTCGGCCCGAACGGCGCCGGGAAGTCCACGCTGATGGAGATCGTCGCCGGCCTCGAGGAGGCCGACGAGGGCTCCGCCGGCTGGCGCGGGGGCGACCTGTCGTTCCTCCGCCAGGAGGCTGGCCTCGACCCGCAGAAGACGCTGGTCGAGGAGCTCTGGACGGCGTTCCCCGAGGCGCGTGCCACCGAGTTCGAGCTCGCCGAGGTGGCCGCGCTCATGGAGCGGGGCGACGGCGACCTGGACGCCCTCATCGAGCGTCAGTCCGCGTTGTTCGAGCGCTTCGAAGCCCTCGACGGGTATCGCATCGACCAGCGCATCGGGCGTGTGCTCGACGGGCTGGGGTTCAAGCTGAGCGACCGGGAGAAGCGCTGTGGCGAGTTCTCCGGAGGCTGGCAGATGCGCGCGGGCCTGGCGAAGGTGCTCGTGCACCGCCCGCCGAACCTCCTGCTGGACGAGCCGACGAACCACCTGGACGTGGCCGCACGCGACTGGCTCGCGCTCGAGCTGTCCGAGTACCGCGGCACGGTGATGCTGATCACCCACGACGGCGAGTTTCACGACGTGGTGGTGAACCGCGTCCTGGAGCTGCGCGACGGCCGGGTGGAGTCCTACTCCGGCAACTACTCCGACTACCAGCGCCAGAAGGCGGCTCGCATCGCCGCCCTCACGCAGGAGGCCGCCCGCCAGGACCGCGAGATCGCGAAGCAGGAGCGCTTCATCGAGCGCTTCCGCGCGAAGGCGACGAAGGCGCGTGCCGTGAAGTCGCGTGAGAAGGCCGTCGCCCGTATCGAGCGTGTCGACCGCCCTCAGACGGACCGAGCCGTGCACTTCCAGCTGAAGTCCTCCGGACGCACCGACCTGGACGTGCTCACCGTGCAGGGGGTCTCGCACGCCTACGGCGACCACGTGGTCCTCGTGGATGTGGATCTGGAGGTGGAGCGCGGCCAGAAGGTCGTCTTCATCGGCCCCAACGGCAGCGGCAAGTCGACGCTCCTCAAGATCATCGCCGGCCGCCTCCAGCCCACCGAGGGCCGGACGCGCTGGGGCGACCGTGTCCGCGTCGGCTACTACGACCAGCACCAGGACGAGGAGCTGGACCCCGCGCGGACCGTCATCGAGGAAGTGCGTGCGGTCTCCGGCGGGGAGCAGGGCGACGGGACGCTGCGAGGCGTCCTGGGCCGCTTCCTGTTCACCGGGGACGACGCGTTCAAGGCCGTGTCCGTCCTCTCAGGCGGGGAGCGCAGCCGTGTCGCGCTGGCGAAGTTCCTGATCCAGCCCTCGAACGTCCTCCTGCTGGACGAGCCGACGAACCACCTGGACGTGGGCACGCGCCGCAAGCTCGTCGAAGCGCTGGAGGCGTACGACGGCACGGTGATCTGCGCGAGCCACGACAGCGCGATCCTGGAGCGCGTGGCGACCCGCGTGTACGAGATCTCAGAGGGCGGCTGCCGCGAACTCGAGGAATACCGCCGAGACGACTAGGCCCCGACGACTAGGCCCCGACGACCAGGCCCCGACGACCAGGCCCCGACGACCAGGCCACGACGACTAGGCCCGACGAGCCGGGCGTTCGTGTCGACCTCGGTCGGTGCGTGAGGCAACGAGTCAGGACAATGAAGAGGGGCCCGTGAGGGCCCCTCTCTGTAGCTGCATTCCGAGTCGCCTCGGACGGTGCGTGCCGCTTAGCGGGTGCCCCGCAGGCGGGGGTCCAGCTCGTCGCGGACGGCGTCGCCGAACATGTTGGTCGCGAACACCAGGACGGAGATCGCGAGGCCCGGCAGCAGCGCCAGACGCGGGTTGGTCTGGAAGAACAGGTTGCCGGAGCCGGTGAGCATCGCGCCCCAGGACGGCGTCGGCGGCTGCGCGCCGATGCCGAGGAAGGAGAGCGACGCCTCGACGACGATCGCGACCGCGATGAGGTAGGACGCGAGCACGATCATCGGCGCCGTCACGTTCGGCAGGACGTGCTTCCACATGATGCGGTTGCTCGTCGCACCCAGGCTGCGGGCAGCCTCTACGTAGGTCTCTTGCTTCACGGAGAGCACCGAGCCACGGATGACGCGGACGGGTCGCGGGATCGAGAGGAACGCGAGGATCCAGAAGCCCTTCATGATGCCGGGGCCTGTGACGGACACCACGGCGATCGCGAGGACCAGCAGCGGGATGGTCTGCACCAGGTCCACGATGCGCTGCACGATCAGGTCAGCCCAGCCGCCGAAGTAGGCGGAGACGAGGCCGATGACCCCACCGAGCACGATCGCGATGGTCGCGACGCCGAGGCCGAAGAACACGGAGAGCTGTGCGCCCTTGATCAGGCGGCTCCACATGTCACGTCCCAGGTCGTCCGTGCCCAGGATGTAGGTGCCCTGGCCGACCTTCGACTCGCCGAAGTACCCGAGCAGGCGGTCCGCGCCGCGGAACACCTCCGGGTTGTGGGTGAGCAAGACGCCTGTCCACCCGCCGAGCGCACACACGAGGGTGAAGAGACAGAGGAAGCCGGCGAACGCACCCAGCGGGTTTCGCTTGCAGAACTTGATCGTCTTGGTGAACGCGGTGCTCACCGCGTTCGGACGGCGCTCGGTCCGGAGAGCACCAGCAGTGGTCTGAGTAGCCATCGTCTGAGCCTCCCGAGTCCTAGTACTTAATCCGCGGGTCGAGGAATGAGTAACTCAAGTCGACCAGCAAATTCACGACCAGGGTCGTACTGATGATGACGAGCAGGATGCCCTGCACCAGCGGGTAGTCCCGCTGCTGCACCGCACCGATGAAGTTCTGCCCGATGCCGTTGATGCCCAGCACCTGCTCCACGATCACGGAGCCGCCCACCGTGGTGATGACCTGGAAGCCCAGGAGGGTGACCACGGGGATCAGGGCGTTCCGGAAGGCGTGGCGGTAGATGACGGTGCGCTCCGTCAGGCCCTTCGCCCGGGCGGTGCGGACGTAGTCCGCGCGGAGCGTCTCCAGCATCGTGGTGCGCAGGAGTCGCGTGTTCTGGGCCATCAGGGTGGTGCCCAGGATGACGGCCGCCGGGATCATCTGCTGCATGTTCTCGCCGAATTCGGTGAACAGGCTGCGTGTGCCCTGCGGTGGGAACCATCCGAGCCACTTCGCCCCGTAGATGATGATCAGGGTGGCGAGGAAGAAGTTCGGGATCGAGATGCCGACCACGGCGACCATCCGGCTGAGGTAGTCAGGCCAGGTGTTCTGCCGTACCGCGCCGACCACCCCGAGTGGGATCGATACGACGATGCCGAGCACGATCGCCATCGTCCCCAGCTGTGCTGAGACCGGGAGCGCCGCGGTGATCACGTCCAGCACCGGCTTGTTCTGCCAGTAGGACGTGCCCCAGTCGCCGGTGACGATGCCACCGAGCCACTTGAAGTACTGGATCGGCGCGGGCTCGTTCAGGCCCAGCTCCGCTCGCAGTTGATCCAGGAACTCCGGGTCCGAGCCCCGGGACTCCGCCATCTGGGCGGTGATGTAGTCGCCCGGCATGATCCGGACGAGCGCAAACACACACACGGTCACGAACAGGAGCGTGGGCACCATGAACGCGATCCGGCGGATGATGTACCGCTGCATTTCCCCTCCGTTCACCCGCTTGCCCTGAAGTCCCCCGACTGGGCCGCGAGTGCAGGCGGGTATAGCACACGCGCGATCAAACCCACAAACCTGAAGGCCGTCACAATGTGTCGCGAGATTCTCGCGGCACCCCCGCCGGGAGGGCCCGGAGACACCCGCCGAGGGCGTCTCAGCCTTCCGAGGATCCCGCCTCAGATTCACCGGCGGTGGAGGTGGCCTCGCTGCCCCCCGCGGAGCCGGCACGGCGCACCTTCTGCTCGTCCCGGTAGTGGTAGGAGTAGAGCGTGCCGAAGTTCGTCGCACGCTCCTTCGTGGAGCGTTCCGCCCAGTACGCCTGCTGTCGCGCGAGGAACGCTTCGCGGTCCGCCTCCGCGCCCTCGCGGAGCTGGACGGACTCCCGCGGGACGAAGATCACCTGGCCGATGGGGCTCTGCCCGTTCGCGCTCAGGATGTCGCCGGGCTGCAGGACGTAGCGGAACTCCGTGGGCTGGGCGTACCAGTCCGTCTCGATGCGCGCAGTCAGCACGGGGAGCGCCGGGCGTTCCGTGCGGTTGAGGATACCTGTGTAGACGGTGTCCCAGCCCTCCGGCGTCACGAAGTCGTGCGCGCCGCGCAGGCCGACGGCGCCCTGCGGTGAGTTGATGTTGGCGAGCAGCGCGTCGCTGAACTGCTGCACGCCCGTCTCGTCCAGGCCGGCGGACTCGTCGAAGTACCGCACGTCGTACCCGTCCACGCCGCCCGTGCCACCGGAAGAGGTGATGTCCATCACCCACACCGCCTGGGGCGTGCTGGTGCCGGTCGGTGTGTGGTGCAGCGAGACGCGGAGGCGTCCCGGCTCCAGCAACCGGACCTGGAGCGCCTCCGAGGGCAGCAGCGGCGGGTACACGAGGAAGCCGGAGCGGCTCGCATCCTCGACCACCGGGCAGAAGCGGGCCTGCTGCGGGAGCGCCGCGCGACGGTTCTCCGCCGCCGGAGGTCGCCCGACGCCCGGGCGGCGCTGGTTCGGCAACACCGTGACGTCCATCGTCCGACCCCTCCCGCTCCCGCGCGGTGCGGCGCTGCCTCCGCCGATCCTCGGCATTCGGCCTCGCACGATGCGTTCGCGCGGGAGGGTACCCCCTCCGGAAAGCGGGTGGGCCGTCGCGAGGGGCGGGGAAGACGTGCGGAGGTGAGCCTGACCATGCTCGGTAACCCTCCCGCAATCTCGCTCTGAATCTCGCGATAACGCCTCTTGCTCGTCGGTATCACTATCGGTATCGTGCGTATCAACAATGAGTATTCACGACTTGGAGTGAGATAACGCGCGTTATTTACTGGAGTACGGGATATTACGTGTGTTGAGTCCGGCATGATGCCGGACAAACCCGGAGGGGACTGGATGAATTCGAGTTACTGGAGCCGGCAGAGTCTGAGCCGGCGTTCGGTGCTGCGTGGTGCGGGGTTCGGTGTCGCCGGCCTCGCGGGCGCGGCCCTGATCGGCTGTGGGGGTGGTGACGACGACGCCGGCAGCACTGGCAGCACGGGCAACGGCGGCATCGCCGGCGCTCAGCTGACCGCGACCGCCATCACGGCGACCGCCGACGCGAACGCGACCCCGGTCCCGGCTGACCAGGTGCGCGTGGCCCCCGGCCTGTACGACGGCCCGGTCGGCCCGTCCGCCGCGGAGCTCAACCCGTCGGTCAACGCCAAGTACGGTGGCTTCGCGCGCATGCGCTACCTGGACCCGCCGCACATGGACCTGGCGCAGACGCTGTCCTGCACCATCTACAACACCATGTCGCACACCTCCAACAAGCTGACCCGCGGCAAGGTGGGCCCGCTGGCGGACCCGTACCGCGCGGACATCGAGGCTGACCTGGCCGAGTCCTGGGAGGTGTCCGAGGACGGTCAGAAGCACACCTTCAACCTGCGCAAGGGTGTGAAGTTCCACAACAAGGCGCCGGTGAACGGCCGCGAGTTCACCGCCCAGGACGTCGTGAAGACGGTCGAGCTGTACCAGGGGGGCTCGCAGAAGGACGTCTTCTCGATGGTCACCGACGTGGAGACGCCGGACGACTACACGGTGGTCTTCAACCTGAACCAGCCGCTGGCGGACTTCCCGATCTCGCTCGCCGCGTGGTCGTACATCCTCCCGGCGGAGCTGGTGGACGACGACGCCATGCGCCGCCAGGTGTCCGTCGGCACCGGCCCGTTCATCCAGGACGAGTGGATCCAGAAGGAGAAGTCGGTGGTTGTCCGCAACCCTGACTACTTCGAGGAGGGTCTGCCGTACCTGGACGGCGTTGAGCTGTTCGTCCAGAGCGACACCAACGCCGGCCGCGCTGGCTTCGCCACGGACAACTACCACGACTACCAGGCGCGTGACGGTCAGGACCTGGCTGCCCTGTTCGACGAGAACAAGGACACGATGATCGGCCAAACGTTCCCGCGCTCGCGTGGTGCGAACGTCAACGGCTTCCAGTTCCAGATGAAGAACCCGACGTTCCAGGACGACCGGGTGCGCCGCGCGATGTCGCTGGCCTTCGACCGCAACGAGTACGACCTGGCCCGCAACGGCGGCGACGGTCAGAACCCGGAGGGGCCGTACTCCACCTCTCCGATGCCCTGGCCGTACCTGTACGACTCGTTCCCCACGGGGGCGGCGAACGGGCAGTGGTACCAGTTCAACAACGCCGAGGCGTCCAAGATGATGCAGGCTGCCGGATTCACCTCCGACAACCGGCTCGTCGCGGAGCTGCCGTCGTACTACTTCCGCACGGAGTTCGCCCAGCTGATCGTGCCGGGCATCAACCAGGCCCTGCCTGAGGTCGACATCACCTTCCGTGAGATCGACAACCCGACGCACGTCACGATCATGTCGGACCGCAACTTCGACGGCCTGGTCGGCTTCGTCTGGGGCCCCCCGGGGTACTCGATGGACCAGTGGATCTACCCCTTCTACCACTCGGAGGGGAGCCTCAACTACGGTTCCATCAACGACCCGGACCTGGACGACCTGCTGGTGAAGCAGCGCGCGGAGACCAACCCGGACGCGCAGAAGGATCTGTGGCTCCAGATCTCGGACCGCATCCACGACATGGTCTACCAGGCGTGGTTCCCGGAGCCGTTCATCCGCCCGGCGTGGCACAACTACCTGCTGAACTACCGGCAGCACGGCCTCATCGGCACGTACCAGTGCTACGCGAGCGACATGTCTCGCATCCTCTGGCTGGACGAAGGCGCCCCGGGCCGCTAGTCCAACCGACCCTCCTCGAGGGCCCTCGCGGTCCTCGATGAGCCCCCGAGCATCGGGATCCAGGAGCCCGGCTGCATGCGCAGCCGGGCTCCTTCGCGTCCGTCGGTGCAGACAACCTCGTACGAGTGGGCACACGGGAGCTATCCGGACGGTATGACAAGTTTGGATAGCTCACTCTGTTTGAGGCTCGCCGCGCCCCATGACTAGCGTCAGCCGACCGGGTCACATCCGACTCGGCCGGAGGGGAGTGAGATGGATACGAATTACTGGACCCGTGCGCGTGTCGGGCGTCGTTCGGTGATCCGCGGTGCAGGCCTTGGCCTCACCGGGCTCGCCGGCGCGGCGCTCATTGGCTGCGGCGGGGGCGACGACGATGGCGGGAGCGACGGTACGCCGTCCACGGGCGGCCAGGTGGGCCAGGAGCTGACGGCGACGGCGGTGGGCACCGCCGACGCGGGCAGCACCCCGGTCCCGCCCGACCAGGTCCGGGCAGTGCCCGGCCTGTACACGGGCCCGCTGGGCCCGACGCCTGCCGAGCTGAACCCGGGCGTGAACGCCAAGCGTGGTGGTGTGAGCAAGCAGCTCTACCTGGACCCGCCGCGCATGGACCTGAGCCGGACCCTGTCCTGCACGATCTACACCACGCTCGCGCACACCTCGAACAAGCTGACCCGCGGCAAGGTGGGCCCGACGGCCGACCCGTTCCGGGTCGACATCGAGCCGGACCTCGCGGAGTCGTGGGAGGTGTCGGAGGACGGCTCCAAGCACACCTTCAACCTGCGGCAGGGCGCCAAGTTCCACAACAAGGCTCCGGTCAACGGTCGCGAGTTCACCGCTCAAGACGTGGTGAAGACGGTCGAGATGTACTCGGCCGGGTCGCAGGCTGACGTGTTCTCCATGGTGGAGAGCATTGAGACGCCTGACGACTACACCGTGGTCTTCAACCTGGACCAGCCTCTGTCGGACTTCCCGATCGGCCTCGCTGCGTGGTCGTTCATCTACCCCGTCGAGCTGGTCGACGACGAGGAGTCCCGGCAGCAGTTCGTGGTCGGCACGGGGCCGTTCGTGCAGGAGGAGTGGATCCAGAAGGAGAAGTCCGTCTTCTCGGCCAACCCGGACTACTGGGAGGTCGACAACGCGGGCAACAAGCTCCCGTACATGGACGGCGTGGAGCTGTACGTCCAGAACGACACGAACGCGCAGCGTTCCGGGTTCGCGACGGACAACTACGGCTGGATCAGCGGCCGCGACCAGGACGACCTGGAAGCGCTGTTCGAAGCGAACAGCGACACGATGGTCGCCGAGACGTTCCCGATCTCTCGAGGCGCGAACGTCAACGGCTTCCAGTTCCAGATGACCAACCCGGTCTACCAGGACGACCGCGTCCGGCAGGCGATCTCGTTGGCCATGAACCGGGACGAGTACGACCTGGCCCGCAACGGCGGTGACAACCAGAACCCGGAGGGCGCGTACTCCAACTCGCCCATGCCGTGGCCGCTGCTGTTCGATGGCTACCCGACCGCTGCGGTGCAGGGGCCGTGGTACAAGTACAACGCCGCCGAGGCTTCCAAGATGATGCAGGCTGCCGGTTACACGGCCGACAACCAGCTGGTCGCGGAGATGCCCTCGTACTACTTCCGGACGGAGCTCGCGCAGCTGGTGGTGCCGGGCATCAACCAGTCGCTGCCGGAAGTGAACATCACGTTCCGTGAGGTCGACAACCCGACCCACGTGACGCTGATGTCGGACCGGAACTTCGACACGATGATCGGGTTCCTGTGGGGCCCGCCGGGGTACTCCATGGACCAGTGGATCTACCCCTTCTACCACTCCACG
>JALOAM010000132.1 GCA_023228765.1 Dehalococcoidia bacterium | reverse complement strand
CCTCCAGTCGGCGAAGGTCTGAGCGCGCACGCTCTCGATGCTCTCGGCAAGGAACGCCTCAGCGTTCCACGCCGGGATGACGACGCCGATCTGGGGCATGCAGTCCCGCCTCTAGAGCCCGCTGGCGCCTCAGGCTAGGCCACGAGGCTTGAGGGAGTGTGGTGCGAGCGTGAGAGTTTCGGGCCCGCGCTACCTCATGCGGTGTGAGCAGCAGCCCGAGCGCAGTAGTAGGCGGCGCCGGCACAGCCGGCGCATACCGCACGGGCCTCGGTGGTGATCTCGCGGCCGTTGAGGACTTCCTCCCCGCAACGGGCGCAGTTCACGCGCACGCCGGGGCGGCCGATCAGCGCAGGAAGATCGAGCGTGAGCGCGACCGGGGTGATGTGGAGGAGTTCGTCCGCGGGCATCCGCTCGTAGCCGAGCAGTTGTTGCTCGTAGCCTCGAGGCTCCTCGGGCGCGTACTGGGCGGAACGAGTACGCACGTCAGCGTGCGGCGCGATGCGGATGGCCTCGGCGGTCGTCGAATCCACCATCGTGAGGGCAACACGGCCATAGTCGATGACGCGGAGCGTGCGATGACCGACGGTGCATCCGGTGGCCGCGATGACACCGTCCGCGAAGCAACCGTCGGTCTCCGTGAACACGAGGATGCGCTTGTCAGGCACCGGCGGGAGGTCGAACCACTCGAGCCCCGCGACGCCCATGCGGACGCCGAGCACCTGGCGAGGGCACAAGCTCTGGTGCTGCTTCGCCGACAGGACACAGCCCTGCCGGACGAGTAGCGAGGATGACGAGCTCATGCACAGTGCTCCTTCGGAGGTCGCGAGCCCGGGGATGCCATTGCCTGCCGGAACGCACGCTCGATGGCGCCGGAGGGGACCATCTGGAGTTCGCGGGCGAGCGTCCAGCGGTAGTTTCGATACTGTGCGAGGACGGCGGACCGCCGTCCCAGGTGCCCGTACGCGGTGAGCAGCGCGAGCTGGAACGGCTCCGCGAGGGGGTCGACCTCGACCGCCTGCTCGCAGTACGCGATGGCGTCGTAGATCCGCCCGCAACGCGCGAGGGCGGGAACGACCGCCGTGAGGAGCGCGAGGTAGTGCGCCCGCAGCCGCTCGCGGTGCGGCGCGACCCACTCGCCGAACTTCCCACACTCGTCCAGCCCACCGCGATAGAGACCGATCGCCTCCTCGAAGCGCTCCATCGCGTCGTCGTCCCTTGGCCCGTCGTGGCCTGAGAGGCAGGGACCGCCGCGAGCCGGCAGCGGGACCAGGACCTGCGCGCTGGCCTCGAAGGCCGTGAGGTCCACCCGGACATGGGGGCTGAGACGAAGGCGCTCCTCGCGCGAGGCGGGAAGACGCACGGTCTCGATGCTGTCCGCGCCGAGGGCCTTCCGGATCGCATGGAGGAGGACGCGGAGGTGTTGCCGCCCGTTGCCGCGCGGCGCGTCCGGCCACAGCGTGTCGACGATCCCCTCGCGCGTGCATCCCGCCTCGCCCGAGAGCGCGAGGAGGGTCAACAGCTCGAACACGCGATGGCGGTTGATCCGCTGTCGCTGACGGCCGTTCCAGCACTCCGGACTGCCGAGGAGCCGGACGCGCACGTCCGAGCGAGGCGCCTCGACCGGTGACGCGCTCGGCGAGACATCCGCCGGCGACTCCGTAGCCACCCCCGGCTCCAGGTTCAGGAAGATCACCGCAGCCACTTGGTCGCTCCGTTCGCCGGGTGGGACGGCGATGGCCGTGGCCCGAAGCGGCGCGACGGCCCCACACCCGAGCATCCACCCGCTCCACTGGAGGTCGGGTGCCTCGCCCTCGCCAAGGGCTTCCAGCGTGGGGCAGTCCGTGGGGCTGCACACCCGCTCGCCGCTCGCGTCGGTCGCCTTCACCACGTCCCAGCAGTGCATCTCCGTCGCGGCCTGGGGCGGGAGGCCGGTGAGGCGGTCGCAGGCCTCGTTCGTCGCGACGACACAACCGTCCGCCGAGATGGCGAGGGACGGGCTGAGGGTCCACTGGACGACTTGCGTGGCTCGCATATCTACACGCTCCGACGACATCGTCGCGGTTCGGCGAGTGGATCAGTGAGGGCGGAACGTCCTGATCGTGTTGGGACTCCACGCACCATCAGGGGCATCGGGGCGCCCCCCGGGGCGCCCTCGGGCAGTAACGCCGCGAGTAACGCGGCGGCCCGATGATCCTGCTGCGTGAAATTCTTCACGAGCTGCGTCCCCCGCGGGTGTCCTCCCGGCACCCGCGGGGAGCACAGGCAGGAGCACCGAGATGACCGAGGATCGCCACAACCAGGATCACGGCGAGCGGGCCGTCTCGCGCCGGTCCTTCCTCAAGCGTGCAGCCGCGGCCGGCGCCGGGCTCACCCTCGCCGAGCTGTTCGCCTTCGAGCCGTGGAGCCTGGAGGCGGCCGAGCCGGTCGTCATCGGCGACCCGTTCGCGATCTTCCCGGATCGCGGCTGGGAGAAGGCCTACCGCGACCTCTTCGCGCCCGACTCCGAGTACGTCTTCACGTGCGCGCCGAACGACACGCACAACTGCCTGCTGAAGGCGCACGTCAAGAACGGCATCGTCGTCCGGATCAGCCCCACCTACGGCTACGGCAAGGCGACCGACCTGCACGGCAACCAGGCCTCCCACCGCTGGGATCCGCGCTGCTGCCAGAAGGGGCTGGCGCTCACCCGCAAGTTCTACGGCGACCGCCGCGTCCGAGGCGCGATGGTCCGGCAGGGCTTCAAGGAGTGGGCGGACGCCGGCTTCCCGCGCGACGCGCAGACCGGCCGCCCGCAGATGGACATGGAGCGTCGAGGCCGCGACGGCTGGGTGAAGCTCCCCTGGGACGACGCCTTCGAGCTCGCGGCGCGCGCCTACCTCGACGTGGCGCAGACCTACTCGGGGCCAGAGGGTGCGGCCTACCTCACCACGCAGGGCTACGACCCCGACATGGTGGAGGCCGCGCACGAGGCCGGGGTCCAAACGATCAAGATCCGAGGCGGGATGCCGCTCCTTGGCATCTACCGCATCTACTCCTTCTACCGCTTCGCCAACGGCCTCGCCCTCCTCGACGCGCACGTCCGAGGCGTCGCGCCCGAGGAGGCGCTCGGCGGGCGCGGGTGGGACTCCTACTCCTGGCACACGGACCTGCCACCGGGGCACCCGATGGTGACCGGGCACCTCACGGTCGAGTTCGACCTCGTGTCGCCGGAGCACGCTGACCTCGTGGTGATGTTCGGGATGAACTGGATCTCCACGAAGATGCCGGACGCCCACTGGCTGGCGGAGGCCCGCCAGAAGGGCACTCACCTGATCAACATCGCCACGGACTACCAGTCCACGTCGAACCGCTCCGACGAGGTGATCCTGATCCGCCCGGGGACGGACGCCGCGCTCGCCCTCGGCTGCGCGAGGTACATCATCGCGGAGGGCCTCTACGACGAGGCGAACGTCCGCGCCTCAACGGACCTTCCGCTCCTCGTGCGGATGGACACGCACGAGCTGCTGAACGCGCGGGACGTGCTGCCGGACTACCAGCCGGCGCCGCTGTCGAACTACGTGCAGATCATCGAGGCTGGCCAGCCACTCCCGCCCGGCAACCTCCAGGACTCCCAGTACCTCCCGAGCGCCCTCCGCGAGCGCTGGGGGGACTTCATGATGTGGGACCGCGCTGGCGGCAGCGCGGTCCCCATCACCCGCGACCAGGTCGGCGAGCGCTTCCACGAGACCGGCGTCGACCCCGCCCTCGAAGGCGAGTTCACCGTCCGCCTCGTCGACGGCTCCGAGGTCACCGTGCAGCCGGTCTTCGGGCAGCTGAAGCGCTACCTGGACGACAACTTCGACCTGCAGACGACGTCCGAGGTGACGTGGGCGAAGCCCGAGGCCATCGAAAGCCTCGCGAAGCAGATCGCGGCAGCGCGCGGGAAGACGCTGCTGGCCCACGGGATGGGGCCGAACCACTTCTTCAACGCGGACCTGAAGGACCGCGCGATCTTCTTGCTGGCCGCCCTGACCGACAACATCGGGCACCTCGGCGGGAACGTGGGCTCCTACGCCGGCAACTACCGCGGATCGATCTTCAACGGCCTGCCGCAGTGGATCAAGGAAGACCCGTTCGACATCGAGCTGGACCCCGCGCAGCCGGCGCGGGTGCATTCCTACTACAAAGGCGAGTCCGCCCACTTCTACAACTACGGTGACCGCCCGCTGCGGGTGGGCGACAAGAACTTCACCGGCTCCACGCACATGCCGACGCCGACGAAGGCGATGCACTTCGGCAACTCCAACTCGCTACTGGGGAACACGAAGTGGCACCACGACACGGTCCACAACGTGCTCCCCAACATCGACGCGATCTTCGTCAACGAGTGGTGGTGGACCGCCTCCTGCGAGTACGCGGACATCGTGTTCGGGGTGGACTCGTGGGGTGAGCGGAAGAACCTGGACGCCACCGGGTCCTGCACGAACTCGTTCCTGCACATGGCGCCGAGGAGTCCCCTGGACCGCATCTACGACACCAAGGGCGACGCCGAGGTCACCTCCGGCATCGCCGCGAAGCTCGCCGAGCTGATCGGCGACCAGCGGTTCGTGGACTACTGGCGGTTCCAGCACGAGGGCCGCGAGGACGTCTACCTCCAGCGCATCTTCGACGAGTCGAACGCGACCCGTGGCTACAACGCCCTGGAGCTCGAGGAGCGCGCGAAGGCAGGTATCCCGGCGCTGATGAACTTCCGCACCTACCCGCGACACGGCGGGTGGGAGCAGCGGAACGAGAGCAAGCCCTGGTACAACCGCTCGGGCCGCCTCGAGTTCTACCGGGACGAGCCGGAGTTCCGGGAATACGGGGAGAACCTCCCCGTATTCCGCGAGCCCGTGGACGCGACGTTCCACGAGCCGAACGTCATCCACGCCAAGCCACACCCGCTGATCACGCCGGCCGCGCCCGCGGCCTACGGCCTGGACCCCTCCGACCTCTCGACGGAGACGAGGCAGGTCCGCAACGTCATGAAGCCGTGGTCGGACCTGAAGGACACGGTCCATCCGCTGTCGGCGGCCGACGACCGGTACCGCTTCATCTTCATCACGCCGAAGTACCGGCACGGCGCCCACAGCACACCGGTCGACCTCGACTGGATGAGCATGCTGTTCGGCCCGTTCGGCGACGTGTACCGGCACGACAGCCGGATGCCGTGGGTGGGTGAGGGCTACCTCGAGATGCACCCCACGGACGGGCAGGCCCTCGGCATCGACGACGGCGACTACGTCTGGTTCGACGCCGACCCACAGGACCGCCCGTACCGCGGCTGGCAGGAGGGCGACGCGGACTACGAGGTCGCCCGCGGCATGGCGCGTGCGCGCTTCCAGAATGCCATCCAGCCTGGAGTAATACGCATGTGGTACAACATGTACGTTGCCACCCGAGGCTCGGTCCGCGGCGCGCGGGAGCGTGCGGACGGCCTCGCGAAGAACCCCGAAACCGGCTACCAGGCGATGTTCCGGCACGGCAGCCACCAGAGTGGCGTCCGCGCCTGGCTGCGCCCCACCCTCCTCACGGACACCCTCGTCCGCAAGCCCTTCTTCGGCCAGGACATCGGCGTCGGGCACGAGAACGACGTGCACTGCGCCAACGGCGCGCCGAAGGAGTCCTTCATCCGGCTGGAGAAGGCGGAGGACGGTGCGCCCGAGGGCGGACTGTGGCGCCCGGCGCAGAACGGTCTGCGCGCGGGCTACGAATCAGACCTCATGCAGCGGTATCTCGCGGGCGCGTTCTACGAGGCGTAGGCGCACCCGCCGGCGTGCCGGCGTTCCGACAGGAGGCACACACGATGGCCGAGGTCTTCAACTGGCAACTGGGGCGGGACATGCAGTACCCGTTCGAGGCGCCGCGCCCGAAGCGTCAGATCGCGTGGGTGTTCGACACCAACAAGTGCATCGCCTGCCAGACCTGCACGGTCGCCTGCAAGTCCACGTGGACCTCCGGCACCGGGCAGGAGTACATGCTCTGGAACAACGTGGAGACGAAGCCCTACGGCTTCTTCCCGCAGGGATGGGACGTCCAGCTCCTCGACCGCCTCGGCGTCGTGAAGTGGGACGGCGACCAGACCTACCAGGGCCAGACCATCTTCGAGTCCGCCCCCGCCGGCGAGCGGGTCAACGGCTGGCTGCCGATGGCGCAGGATTGGATGCACCCCAACGTCGGCGAGGACGAGCCGGCCGGCGCCGTGGAGCGCGGCACCTACCTTGATCGGCTTCCGCACGACACCTGGTTCTCCTACCTCGCGCGGATCTGCAACCACTGCACCTACCCGGCCTGCGTCGCGGCCTGCCCGAGGCAGGCGATATACAAGCGTCCGGAGGACGGCATCGTCCTCGTGGACCAGTCGCGCTGCCGCGGCTACCAGGAGTGCGTCGCCGCCTGCCCGTACAAGAAGGTCATGTACAACAACGAGACGCGTGTCTCGGAGAAGTGCATCGCCTGCTTCCCGAAGATCGAGCAGGGCTATCAGCCGCAGTGCGTGACGTCCTGCATCGGGCGGATCCGCATCGCCTCGTTCATCTCGGGACCGGACGACCTGGACCCGAAGCGGCCCGTCGACTTCCTCGTGAAGGTGCGGAAGGTCGCACTCCCCCTGTACCCGCAGGCCGGGACCGAGCCGAACGTCTACTACATCCCGCCCATCCACGCGCCGCGCGAGTACCTCCACCAGATGTTCGGCCCCGCGGTGGACGAGGCGATCGAGACCTACCAGAACATCAAGAACGACCCGGAGCTGCTGGGGCTGATGATGCTGTTCGGCAGCACCGAGCGGATCATGCACTCCTTCAGCGTCGACGGTGAGATCGCGACCGGCTTCGACGAGCAGGGCGAGGAGCTCGTGAGCGTCCCCCTGCGCGAGCCCACCTTCATCCGCGAGTTCTTCGACGACGTGCACGAGGCCTACCTGCACAACATCACCTGACGACGCGCACGCTCCCGCGCGGGAGCTGAGATCGAGGCATCTCATGACAGTCGAACCAGGCACGGACCAGGCCCCGACGCCGGTCGGCCGGCGTGGCTTCCTGAAGGCGGCGGGGGCGGTGGCCGCCAGCACGGCGGTGGCGACCGCCATCGCAGCGCGCGAGCTGACACGCCCGGCCCCCGCGACGCACCTCGTCGCCCGCCGCCACGGGGGCGAGCTGCCCGGGGACCCCGACGACCGCGCCTGGTCGCGAGGGCGGCCGTGGGCAGTACCGCTCATGGTCCAGAACATGGTGCCGCCGCACGCTCCGGAGCTCGCCGTCACCGAGCTGCAGGTGCGCGCCCTCCACAACGGCGAGCGCATCGCCTTCCTCGTGGAGTGGGAGGACGACGACGAGGACGCCGTGGACGCGATGGCACGCTTCCGCGACGCCGTCGCCGTGCAGCTGCCGGTGGACGTGGCGGTCATTCCCGGCATCACGATGGGCGCCCTCAACCAGCCCGTCCACATCATGCAGTGGCGCGCCGCCTGGCAGCGCGACGTGGACCTCGGGCGACAGGGCGTGCAGGAGGCGTTCCCGAACCGCTTCAAGGACGCTCCGCCCGAGGAACTGATGGGCGAGGAGGCGGCGACGCAGTTCTACCCGGCGGTCGTGGCGAAGAACCCGATGGCCCGCCGCGACCGCACCTCTCCCGTCGAGGACCTCAGCGCCGTGGGGTTCGGCAGCCTGACCGCGCAGGACGAGCAGACCGCAACCGGCCGAGGCGTCTTCGAGCGTGGCTGGCACGTGATCCTCTCAACGCCCCTCGCAGCGGGCGAGCACAAGACGTCCCTCCGCCCGGGCGTCACAACCTCGGTTGCCTTCGCCGTCTGGGATGGCGGCGCGGGCAACCGAGGCTCCCGGAAGCAGTGGTCGAACTGGACCGAGCTCGAACTGGAGGGATAGCGATGAACGATGTCCTCGTGCCCACCGGCACCCTCGAACGGCCATCGATCCAGTGGTTGCTGGGATGTTCCGCCCTCTACGAGCTGCTCGCGCTCGCTCTCGCCTACCCGGACGACGAGACGCTGGAGCGTGCCGCCGTCCTCGCCGAGGACCTGCGGGGGCACCTCGTCGTCGCGGAACGCCGGCTCGGGGCCCCGCTCGACCGGCTCACCTCGGCGCTTCGCGGCGTCGAGGCGGAGCAGCTCGCGCCCGTCTACTTCGCGCTGTTCGAGGGCTCCGTGCTCTGCTCGCCCCACGAGACCGAGTACATCCGCGACCCGCTCGCGAAGGCGGCGCAGCTCGCGGACATCGCGGGCTTCTACGCCGCGTTCGGCCTCAAGGTCTCGCGGCTCCACCAGACGACACCCGACGAGATCTGCACCGAGCTGGAGTTCATGGCGCTCCTCACCCGCAAGGAGGTCTATGCGTCGGTCCGCAGGTGGACCGAGCACCAGGAGGTCACCCGCGACGCCGGCCGGCGCTTCCTCGAGTCCCACCTCGGGCGTTGGTCCGAGGCATTCGCCGCGGCGCTCTGCGACCACGCCGACGAGGCGGCCGGTTCGCGCGACGACCCGGCCGCGGCGCGCTGGTTCCACGCGGTGGGCGACCTCCTCCGGTTCGTCGTGCAGGCGGAAATGGACGAACTGGGCGTGTACCCCTCGCTGCTGACAGCGCGCTTCCCGGACCCCGATCCCGGCTCGCTCGTCTGCCCGATGGCCGCGGATCCCGCACCTGACGAGGACCTCCCGCTGGGCGGTGCGCTGGGTGGTGCGCTGGGCATCATTCGGGCGCCCGGCACGGAGTAGGGAAGAGCGCGACGATGGCAGACCTGGCCGCCCACCTCTCGACACGCGCGCACGGCCCGAGGGGCGGCGACGCGTACCGCTGGCTCGCCGCGCTGACCGTCGCCGCCACGATCGTGCTCATCGGTGTCGGCTCGATCGTCCGCACCAGCGGATCCGGCCTCGGCTGTCCGGACTGGCCTCTCTGCCATGGGCAGGTGCTCCCGCCGCTCGAACGCACCGCGATCATCGAGTGGAG
>JALOAM010000131.1 GCA_023228765.1 Dehalococcoidia bacterium | reverse complement strand
CGCCGAGGCAGTCGCGCGTCACCCGGGCATGCGGCTCATCCCCGGCGTCGAGTTCGGCTGCTACGAACCGGGCACCGAGGTCCACATCCTCGGGCTCTTCATCGATCCTTCCAACGCGCCGTTCCGCACGGAGATCGCCGACGCGCAGCGGATGCGCATCGAGCGCGGCGAGGCGATCACGGCGGCACTCGCGTCGCTCGGCGCGCCCGTCTCCTGGGACCGCGTACGCGAGATCGCCGGCGAGGCCTCGGTCGGCCGCCCGCACTTCGCCCGCGCACTGATCGAGGCGGGCCACGTCGCTGACGTGAACGAGGCGTTCGACCGCTTCCTCGGGCGAGACTCACCCGCGTACATCGAAGGCAAGCGGCTGATGCCGCACGACGCGATCGACCTGATCCACGGGGCGGGCGGCCTCGCCGTCTTCGCGCACCCCTTCTTCACCGCCGAGCACGAGCGCATCGCCGAGGACCTCGCCGCGCACGGCCTCGATGGCATGGAGGTCTACTACCGCCACTACGACGCCGAGCAGGTCGCGGCGCTGCGCGTGCTCGCCGGCCGGCTGGGACTGGTGCCCTCGGGCGGTTCGGACTTCCACGGTCTGCAACGCGCCGACGAACACGAGCCTGGCGACTTCGACATGCCCGAGGAGGCCGTCGAGCGACTCCTCGACGCCGCGCGCGAGCGCGGTAGCGTCGTGCCCGAGCCGACACCCACGGACCCGACGCCCTCGGAGTCCGCGCGATGACCGCCGAGCCAGTCGTCTTCTGCGCACGCCACCCGGAGGTGGAGACCGCCCTGGAGTGCGGTCGCTGCGGCACGCCGATCTGCCCGCGCTGCATGATCCACACGCCCGGCGGCATCCGCTGCCCGGACTGCGCGCAGATGCGCCGCCCGCCGATGTATGAACTGGCCCCGCTGGACTACGCGAAGGCGATCGGTGTCGGAATGGCGCTCGCGGTCGTCCTCGGCTTCGTGGGCGCGCTGCTGTTCCCCGTGCGGTCGTTCGGAGGACTGTTCCTGCTGCTCGCGCTGTTCGTCGGCTCCGCCGTCGGCGGCCTGGTCGCCGAGGCCATCCACCGAGCGACCGGCGGCAAACGCGGCATGACGATGCAGGTCATCGGCGCGGGCACGCTCGTCGGCGCGCTCCTCGTGCGGATGGTGCTCTCCGGCGCGGGGTTCGAGGTGGACCTGGCCGGCCTCGCGATCGCCGGCGTCGGCGCCTTCGCCGTCTGGGGCCGCCTCCGCTAGAAGCGGCAGCCTCGACTCCGTGGCCCTCGGATCGTGCGGACTAGCCCTGGAAGCGCTCCACCACCACGAGGACGGCGAGCATCCCGAAGCAGACGCCGGAGACGAGCATCACGCGCTTCATCTCCGCGATCATCATCGCGGACTCCCGCGCCATGACACGGTCCGAACGCACCTGCGCCACGGTATGCGGCGCCGGTGCAGCAGGACGGCGGGCCGAGGTCCTCGACGGCGCAGCGCCCAAGGGCTCCTCGGCGAGCGGCTCCATGCCGGGGGTCGGCGCGGCCTGACCGGTCGAGCGCGGTGCCGTCGAACGGCGCGTGCGGCGCCGACGTTCACGTCCCATGGGGCCTCCTCGCGACGAGTGTAGGCACCCGCCCCCGTGCGCGACAGCGCCCGGGCCGCCCTCGTCTCTCCCGGTCCCCCACGATCCTCGCCGGACGCGTTGACCGACCTCGGCGGAGCGGGATATTCTGAATGACCACGGCCCCGTGGTGTAGAGGCCTAACACGCCACCCTGTCACGGTGGAGATCGTCGGTTCGAATCCGATCGGGGTCGCCATCGCTCTCACTCTTGGATCTCTTGTCGGAGCCAAGTGACAAAGCCGCCCTTTCGGGCGGCTTCGTTGTCTGCGGCGAGACCAAGGTGCTGTACGCGACTGCGCCGTGATGGCGACCGGGGTTGGGGGTCCGTCTGAGCAACGCCGCCACCGACTCGCCGCGGCACCAGTGGGCATTTGCAATGCGTGAGACATCTCTGAGCTTGTAAATCAACGTCGGCTGTTTTTAGACTGGACCTATGCCACAGCGCGACCCAGATACGGGACTGGCGGCCCTCGCTTCGCTGACGGACGCGACGCGCCTTGCGCTCTACAACTACGTCCAGCGTGAGGGCGAGGCGGTCAGCCGCGATGCTGCGGCGGCGGCGATCGGTATCTCCCGCTCGCTGGCGGCGTATCACCTCGACCGGCTCGTGGACTCCGGGCTGTTGCGGGTGCGGTTCGCACGACCGGAAGGCCGCAGCGGGCCGGGTGCCGGACGCCCCGCGAAGCTCTACGAGTGCACGGACCACGCCGTCGAGGTGAGCGTGCCGCGCCGCAACTATCAGCTGGCCGCTCGCGCGTTCGTGGGGGCCCTGGCGCACGACCTCGACGAAGGCTCACGCGCGGCGCTGCAGGCCGCCTCGCGCACGCTCGGGCGAGCCATGATCACCGAGGGCGCCCGTGCGGGCGGTGAGGACGACCTGGTCGCCGGGCTGGCGGCGATGGGGTATCAGCCCTACATGGACGGTGCCACGGTGCGCCTCCGCAACTGCCTCTTCGCCGACCTGACGAGAGACCAGCAAGAGCTGACCTGCTCGATGAACCTCGGCCTGATCGAGGGCGCCCTGGAGGCGCTTGGCGAGGATGGGCGCAAGGCCTGCCTCGACCCGGCCGAGGGCCGGTGCTGCGTCGCGATCGTCGCCGACAGCGCTAACAGCTGAGTTCACGCCCCACCCGTTCTTCAGAATGCGATGCCTCATCCCCTCGTGGGGGATCGCTGCGCTGTGCGCAGGGCGCACCCGGGAGCGCTTGCCGTCCGTCCATACCAGGTCTATAACCAGTGCATCTTATTTTTAGAGCAGGCCGCATGACCGGCTCATGAGGGAACCGAGGTATCTGGTGTTACGAGCTATCCGCGTGGGCCTGGCGATCTCTGCGGGACTCCTCGCGGCAGCCTTGCCCGCGTTGGTGTCCGCGGACGGAGAGATCGGCGTGGAACTGACGGAGGCGCCTCCGTCAGTCACCGCCTCCAGCAATACGACCGCTGCCGGCGCTACTACGTTCGAGGTGGCGAACGTGGGTGCCATCGCCCACGAGTTTGTCGTGATCCGGACGGACCTGGCAGCGGACGCCCTCCCCGTGACGGGCGATACCGTGGACCTGTCGGCGCTGGACGTGGTCGCCGACAGCGACGAGTTCGCGGCCGGCACGGGCGGCACGGTTACCGCTGACCTGCTCGAGGGCAGCTACGTCCTGATCTGCAACGTGCCTGGTCACTACGGACTCGGCATGCGGACGGCGCTCACCGTCTCAGGCGCAGCGACCGATGTCGCTCCGGCGCCAGCGGCTGCGGGTAACGCCGGTCTGGCTGCTGATGGGTCGACCGGCCTGACGATGCTGGGGTTGGGCGCCGTGGCCCTGTTCATCCTCGGTGGTGCCGGCATCCTCGTCCGGCGTCAGGCGAACTCGAACTAGCGAGTGTGTCCTGCCGGGGGCGCGCCATGTGCCGCCCTCGGCAGGACGAGATCCCCCCGTCGCCTGTCGGCCTGACACGAGCACAACAGGCGAGCGCGAACAGCCCCCACCACCCGTCCACCGTCACGAGCATCAGATGACTCGGCTCACGTCCGGCCCGACCCCCGCCAGGCGCAGAGGAGCCAGGTTTCCGTGGCCCTCGCCGGGGTCACCGCCGTCCTCACGTGCTCGATGGGCTCACATCTAACAAGCCTCGAGTTCTCGCGCATCCTCTACTGCACGTACTTACCAGTGGCGCGCGACGTAGCTCGTGATGAATCTCATTAGTCTGCCAGCCCTTCTAATACACTTGTAATCACCCTTTCCACCCGGTAATTTTCGCGCCAGATCGCGCGGCGTCTGGGTCGGCCGCCCTAGTTGCGTCGATCTCGGAGGGAACCAGTGGACACGAACTACTGGACCAGGAGCCCGCTCAGCCGCCGGACGGTGATGCGGGGGGCCGGACTCGGAGCCGCCGGCCTTGCTGCAGCCGCGCTCGTCGGCTGCGGTGGTGACGATGACGACGGGACGCCGACGGCGGGGAGCGGCGGACTCGCCGGTGCGACGGCTCCGCCCACGGTGACACAGGGGACGACGGACGGAGGCACGCCGGTCCCCGCGGACCAGGTGAGGATTCCCCCGGGGCTGTACAACGGCCCGGTCGGGCCGTCGGCGGCGGAGCTGAACCCGGCAGTGAACGCCAAGCCCGGTGGCGTCCTGCTCGGGAGATACCTCGACCCGCCGCGCATGGACCTCGCGCGGACGCTGTCCTGCACCATCTACCACACGCTCAACTACACCTCGAACAAGCTGACGCGGGCTCAGGTCGGGGCGAACGCGGACCCGTTCCGCATCAACATCGAGCCGGACCTCGCCGAGTCGTGGGAGGTGTCCGACGACGGGATGAAGCACACCTTCAACCTGCACCAGGGCGTGAAGTTCCACAACAAGGCCCCGGTAGACGGCCGCGAGTTCACCTCGCAGGACGTGATCAAGACCGTCGAGATGTATTCGGCGGGCTCGCAGGCCGATGTGTTCTCGATGGTCACCTCGGTCGATGCGCCGGACGACTACACCGTCGTCTTCAACCTCGACCAGCCGTTGACGGACTTCCCGCTGAACCTGGGCGCGTGGTCCTTCATCTACCCGGCGGAGCTAGTGGACGACGAGGAGCTTCGGCAGAACCAGTCGATCGGGACCGGCCCGTTCGTCCAGGACGACTGGGTCCGCAACGAGAGTTCCACGTTCTCGCGGCATCCGGACTACTACGAGGAAGGCCTCCCCTACCTCGACGGCGTGATAGCCTTCGTGCAGGACGACCTGAGCGCGCAGCGGTCTGGCTTCAACACCAGCAACTACTTCCACCTCGAAGGGCGCGACCAGGCCGACCTGGAGGACGTGTTCAACGAGTCGAGCGACACCATGGTGTCGTCGGCGGCACCGGTCTCCCGAGGCGCGAACGTGAACGGGTTCCAGTTCCAGATGACGAACCCGACGTACCAGGACGACCGGGTCCGCCGGGCGATCTCGCTCGCCTCGGACCGTAACGAGTTCGACCTCGCGCGGTACAACGGCGACAACGCGAACCCGGAGGGCGCCTACTCGCAGTCGCCGCTGCCCTGGCCGCTGCTGTTCGAGACGTACCCGACGGGTGCGGTGAACGGGCAGTGGTACCAGTACGACGCGGCGGAGGCCTCCAAGATGATGCAGGCCGCCGGCTTCACGGCGGACTCGCCGCTGACCGCGGAGTGCATCTCCTGGTACAACCGCACGGAGTTCGCCCAGATCGCGATCCCGGGCATCAACCAGAGCCTGCCCGAGGTGGACATCACGTTCCGCGAGGTGGACAACCCCACCCACGTGACGCTGATGTCAGACCGGAACTTCGACGAGATGATCGGGTTCCTGTGGGGGCCGCCCGGATACTCCATGGACCAGTGGCTGTTCCCGTTCTACCACTCGGCCGGGAGCCTCAACTATGGGTCGATCAACGACGCGACGCTCGACGACCTGCTCGTCAAGCAGCGGGCCGAGACGAACGCCGATGCGCAGCGCGACCTGTGGATGCAGATCTCTGACCACGTCCACGACATGGTCTACCAGATGTGGTATCCGGTCGGCTTCCAGCGTGCGGTGTGGCACAACTACGTGCTGAACTACCGCGGCCACGGCTGGGCCGGGACGTGGGGCTGCTACTCCAGCGAGCAGGCCCGCTCCATCTGGCTCGACGAAGGAGCGCCGATGCGCTCGTAGGCGACGCAGCCATCGAGGTATGCGCACTGATGGGCGGGCCGGGAGTGGGGTGTTCTCGCTCCCGGCCCGCCTTTCTGTAGCGAGCACCAGAGGCGGAGGAGACCCTCACCCCGGCCCTCTCCCCGCTTCGCGGGGGAGGGGGTCGGAGGCCGGAGGGTGCCGACATTGACAGGGGGCGGACGCTGGACGTGGAGGGCGCCATGGACTCCCCGGTCGTCCTCATGCTGCCGTTCACCGGGTGGTGGGTGGTGCAGAACAGCCCAGCGAGGCGTGTGCCGAGCCATGGGAGCGATCTCCTCGGGCAGCGGTACGCGATCGACTTCGTCGGAGTGGACGAGCGAGGGCGGACGGCGCCGATGCGAGATTGGCGGACGTTCCTGGCGACAGAGCCGCCGGAACGGTTCTTCGCGTTCGGGCGCCCGATCCTCGCGCCGGTGGCGGGCGTCGTGGTCGCGGTGCACGAGGGCGAACCAGACCACGAGGCGAGGCGCTCCCCGCTGGCGCTCGTGCCGTACGCGCTCGGGCAGGCGAGACGGCTACGGGAGGGCTATGCGGCGGTCGCAGGCAACCACGTCGTCATCCAGGATGCGGCGAGCGGGGCGTTCGTGACGCTCGTCCACCTCCGGCGTGGCTCGGTCCGCGTGAGGGCCGGCGAGGTGGTCGCCCTCGGCCAGGTGGTCGCCGAGTGCGGGAACTCCGGGAACTCGACGCAGCCGCACGTCCACGTGCAGGTCACGGACTCCTCGGACTTCGCGACGGCCACGGGGCTGCCGGCAGCGTTCCGGGACTACCGCGAGTGGCCCGCCGGAGGCGCGCCCGCCGAGGACCGCGAGGTCGGGGTGCCGGGAGAGGGCTCGGTGGTCGCACCGCGCGGGTGACCTCAGGCGGTGCGCGAGGACGGAAGAGGCCCGGCGTCTGCCGGGCCTCTTCGGGTGGTGCGGGCGTCCTCCTCAGGCGCTGCGCCAGGGAGCGCCTTCGTCGAGCCAGATGGCCCGGGCCTGGTCGCCGCCGTAGCAGCTGTAGCCGCCGATCCATGCGTGGTATCGGAAGTTCAGAATGTAGTTGTGGAACGCCTGGCGGATGAGGCGTTCCGGCAACCACGCCTGGTAGACCATGTCGTGGATGCGGTCGTAGATCTGTCGCCACACCTCGTGCTGGGCGTCGGCGTTGGTCTCCGCGCGCTGCGCGACCAGCATCTCGTCCAGGTCCGTGTCCACGATCGACCCGTAATTGAGACTCCCCTCCGAGTGATAGAAGGGGTAGATCCACTGGTCCATCGAGTACCCGGGCGGCCCCCACAGGAAGCCGACCATCTGCTCGAAGTTGCGGTCCGACATCATCGTGACGTGCGTCGGGTTGTCGATCTCGCGGAAGGTGAGGTCGGCCTGGGGCAGGTTCTGGTTGATCGAGGGGATCACCAGCTGCGCGAGCTCCTCGCGGGTGTACCAGGAGGCCAGCTCCGCCACGAGCGGGGCATCCGCGGTGAACCCGGCGGCCTCCATCATCTTCCCGGCCTCGGTCGGGTTGAACTGGTACCACTCGCCGTTCGCCGCGCCGGTGGGGTAGGCGTCGAAGAGCAGCGGCCAGGGCATCGGCGAGTTCGAGTACGGCCCCTCCGGGTTCGAGTTGTCACCGTCGTTCCTCGCCAGGTCGTACTCGACGCGGTCGAAGCCCATCGAGAGGGCGCGGCGGACGCGGTCGTCCTGGAAGACCGGGTTCTTCATCTGGAACTGGAACCCGTTGACGTTGGCGCCTCGGGAGATCGGGAACACGCCGATCACGGTGGTGTCGTCGCGCTCCTGCAGCAGTGCATCGATGTCGCCCTGGTCTCGGCCGGCGTACGTGCCGTAGTTGTCGGTCGTGAACCCGGCGCGCTGGGCGTTGACGTCGTTCTGGACATACAGCTCCATGCCGTCGAGGTAGGGCAGTCCCTCTTCGAAGTAGTCGGCGTTCCTGGAGAACGTGGAGCGCTCCTTCTGGATCCACTCCTCCTGCACGAACGGCCCCGTACCGATGGCGACCTGCTGGCGCAGGTCCTCATCGTCCACGAGCTCTGTCGGGTAGATGTATGACCACGCGGCGATCGAGAGCGGGAAGTCCGCGAGCGGCTGGTCGAGGTTGAAGACGACGGTGTAGTCGTCGGGCGCCTCGACGTTCTCGACCATCGAGAAGACGTCCGCCTGCGACCCTGCCGAGTAGAGCTCCACGGTCTTCACGACGTCCTGCGAGGTGAACTCGCGGCCGCTGACAGGCGCCTTGTTGTGGAACTTGACGCCCTGCCGCAGCGTGAAGGTGTGCTGCATGCCGTCGTCGGACACCTCCCACGACTCGGCGAGATCAGGCTCGAGGTCGACGCGGAACGGGTCCGCCAGCGGACCGACCTTGCCTCGCGTGAGCTTGTTCGAGGTGTGCGCGAGCGTGGTGTAGATGGTGCACGAGAGCGTCCGCGCGAGGTCCATGCGCGGCGGGTCGAGGTAGATCATCTTCGCGACGCCGCCGGGCTTCGCGTTCACCGCCGGATTGAGCTCCGCCGCCGAGGGCCCCACGGGGCCCTGGTAGATCCCGGCGGGCACGCGCACCTGGTCAGCGCTGACCGGGCCCGCGTCACCGGTCCCGGTAGCGACAGCCGTCGCTGTCAGTTGCGCTCCGGTCTGCTGTCCCGCCTCGGGCGTCGAGTCGTCATCGCTGCTGCCGCATCCGACGAGGGCGGCCCCCGCCAGTCCAGCGAGGCCGAGTCCACTGCCGCGCAGCATGGTGCGTCGCCCAACGCGCGCACCCGTCCAATAGGTCCGTTCCATCAGTTTCCCCCTGAGGAACGAGCCCACCCCGACCGGTGCCTGTCACCGGTGCGAGGATGCTAGGAGCGATGCATCATCAATACAAACGTTATGACACTGGCCATAAGCGATTCTGGGCGAGAAGCATCGGGCGCTGCCGTTCCCCTCTCCCGTCACGAGGCAGAGGGCAAGGGCGGTCCTCCACCAGGGATGTGCCTAGATGAGGAAGTAGCGCACCCAGAGGTACCCACTGATCACGAAGACCGTGAGGATGGTCGCGGGCAAGCCGTAGCGGAAGAACTGCCAGAACGAGATCGGCTCGCCGTTCCTCGCAGCGAGGTTCGCGACGAGGACGTTGGCAGACGCGCCGATGATCGTCATGTTCCCGCCGAAGTCGGCACCGAAGGTGAGCGCCCACCACAGCACGCGGTCGTCCGGA
>JALOAM010000130.1 GCA_023228765.1 Dehalococcoidia bacterium | reverse complement strand
GAAGTCGTGCGGGTCCGGACCGATGTTCTGCACATCGAAGGTGACGATGCCCGCGTTCACCTCCCGATCGTAGAGGAAGATCGCGTGGTCGACGAGGTAGGCCGCGATGGTCTCGCGGTCATCGGGAGGCGGGGTCGGCTCGAGGTCGGGGCGTCGCCCCCTCGCGGCATCGCCAACTGCGAGGACCGAGGCCATCCCCCGTCCGAAGTCCGTGCCCTGGCTGGAGAGCACGACGTACGTCCCCGACTGGTCGAGGTTCGCGAGCATCGTGGTCGTCTGCTCCGGCTGGAGCACCGGGGAACGCGCCACGACCGTGAGGTCATGCAGCAGCGCGCGGTCGCTGCGCGTCGGGATCGACTGGACGCTGCGAGCCCGCACGACGACGAGGTCGTGCGGCTGCGCTCCGGTGTTCTCGATCTCGAAGGCGTAGGTGCCGGCAACATCGACGGAAGGCATCCACAGCAGGATGCCGTGCTCGCGCAGCCACACCGGGATCGTCGCGAGCGTCTCCCCCATCGGCGTGACCGGCGTCACCTGCGAGGCGATGACCCCGCCCGAGGGCGTCCCGAAGTCCGTGGTCGCCGGCGCCTGCGCACAGCCGAGGAGCAACATCGAGAGGAGGACGAGGGCGGCGGGAGCAGAACGGCGCATGGCGCCAGTATCCCGATCGGGCACGCTGAGGTCAGGCCTCGGCACAACTCAGGCGGTGAGGGTTCGGTAGAGAGTGCGGTCGCTCCGCGGTTGGGCTACCGGTTGGCGAGCGGGACACCGCCGGAGAGGCGGCCGGGGTCGTCCAGGCCGGGGTACGGGTAGAACAGCGACTCCAGCTCGCGCCGGATCGGGTCGCCCTCCGGCAGGTAGGGCGAGAAGTCACCGTCGGGCTCGGGGCGCTCGCGCTGCCCGGTCACCTCGAAGTGCTTGATCTTCTCCTGCAGCATGATCAGCGCCTGCAGCAGCGACTCCGGCCGGGGCGGACAGCCCGGGACGTACACGTCCACGGGGGTCACGAGGTTCACGCCCGGCAGCACGGAGTAGGCGTAGGCGAACGGGCCGCCCATGGTGGCGCAGCCACCCATGGAGATCACCCACTTCGGCTCCGCCATCTGGAGGTAGATGCGGCGCACCACCGGCGCCATCTTCCACGTCACCGTGCCCGCCACGATCATCAGGTCCGCCTGCCGGGGCGAGGCGCGGAACACCTCTGACCCGAACCGCGCGATGTCGTACCGGGACGAGGCGGAGGCGATCATCTCGATGGCGCAGCACGCGAGGCCGAACATCGCCGGCCAGAGCGAGTGCGCCCGCGACCAGTTCAGCAACCCGTCGACCGAGGTGACGAGGATGTTCTTGCGAACTTCCTCCTCGATCGCCGCGGCTTCCTCGGCGCCCCGGATGCCGGGATGCGGCAGGGCGATCTCACCGCCGGGCTGCTGCCCCTGGCGAATGGCGCCGCTGGCCGGGTCGCTGTTGAAGATCGGGATGTTGGTCAAGGCGATGCCCCCGCTTCGGTGCGTGCCCGCCATGCTATCCCCGCACGCCGAGGAGCGGCAATGGAAGCCCCGAGGCCGGATCGCGCTCGATCGAGGCCGGAGAAGCGAGACGGCCCGCCTCACGGCGGGCCGTCCCCCTGTCGGGCGGCTTCAGTCCATCGACGTCGTCACTCGACGGTGAACTCCGCGGACATGCCCTGCGCAACATGCGGCGGGCCGCCTTCGACCTCTGGAGGTTGGGCTGAGGGGTCTTCCATCGCGGCGCGGAACACCTCCGGATCCGCGCCCGCGGGGATGAAGCACAGCATCACGTAGCGCCCCGGCTGCTCCACCACCAGCGCGCCCTCCACCACCGTCCCATCCTCCCCCGGCATGGCAACCGCCACACCGAGGGGTTCACCCACGATGGCCTCCGCCTCGGCGTCCGGCAGCGCGAGCAGCTCATCGAGTGGACGCTGTTCACCCTCGGGGATCTGGAACAGGAGGAGTTCGTGGACCTCGGCATCGGAGCCGTTCGTGAACATGAACTCGGTACCCGGCGCCACGGTGTCCGGGACGCCCTCGAACGCGTAGTCGGTGCCGGTGACCTCAATCACACCAGGCGTGGCCTGCGTCGCCGTCGCCACCTCGGTGGTCGCGCCCGTCACGGTGGCTGTCGTGGTCATGCTCAGGGTCGCGGCGGTGCTCGTCGTCGTGACGGTGACCGTCTCGTCACCGTCCTCACCACACGCACCCAGCAGGAAGGAGGCCAGCAGCAGCGAACTGCCCGCGAGGAGGCCGGGCAGCCGAAGCGCGTTCCGCACGGGGGCCTCCATGCGCTGGAAGAACCCCGACCACCCTGGGGCGGAGAGGCTCCCCGTCCAACCACCGACCACCGGTGGGTCCGACGAGGAGCGACACTACGGACGGGCCACGACAAATCGCGTAGCCGAATGAGCCCTCCGTGCATCAAGAACGCGAAAAAGCCGTGACAAGTCGGATAAGCAGCCGCGGGCGGGCTACAACCGCTGGATCAGCTCGATGCGGACGTTGTCCGGGCCCCTCAGGAAGCAGACGCGGAGTGACCCGATCTCCGTGGGCCCTTGCAGCACTTCCGTGCCGAGGGCTGTCAACCGCTCGATGTCCGCCTCGATGTCCTCGGAGTCCAGTCCGAAGTGCTCCAGGCCCTCGTGCACCCCGGCATCCCCCGGCGCGAGTGGCCCCGCCGAGGGCAGCGCCTCCGAGATGTTCACACGCACGCCGTTCGGGCTGTCCATCGCGATGAAGCGATCGCCCACCGGCCGGACGGTGTCGCTCGCGATCGTGAACCCAAACGCCTGCACCCACCAGTCCGCGGAGGTCTTCGGGTCGTTCGACTTCAGGTGGATGTGGTTGATCGCGTAGGCCATGCGGGACTCCTCCGTCAGTAGTCGTGGTCGACCGGAAGCGTACCCGAGCACGCCCATCCCGACTCCGCCCCTCCGGACTCCGGCCCCTCGCCCGCGAAGCGGGAGAGGGCTGGCGTGAGGGTCTGCTCCGCCAGCGACACGACGAACAGCGCCCGCCCTGCGCCTCCAACTCCGGCCTCCTCTCCCGGTTCCGGGAGAGGGTTGGGGTGAGGACCAACTGAGGATCGCGAGTCCGTCGACCGTCCGTCCTGCAAGAGCAGCGCAGTCCCCCACCCCTGCCCCTCCCCGGTGAAGGGCGTGGCGGTCCGAGGGGTAGGCCTGGTCTGCTCCGCCGCCCTACTCGAACCAGGGAGCCCAGTCCGAGGGCGGCTCGGTGACGGGGATGGGGGAGAGGGCGCGGAGGCGCTGCACGATGCCGGGGAGCACCTCCAGCACGCGTTCGACGTCCGCCTCCGTGTTCTGACGGCCGAGCGTGAAGCGCAGGGAGCCGCGCGCCAGCTCGCCGGGCATGCCCATCGCGACGAGGACGTGCGAGGGCTCGACGGAGCCCGTGGTGCACGCGGAGCCCGAGGATGCCGCGATGCCGGCGAGATCGAGCGCGAGAAGGACGGACTCGCCCTCCACGAAGCCGACGGCGCAGGAGACGTTGCCGGGGAGGCGGCTATCCGCATCCTTCGGGCCGGTGATCGCGAGCATGGGGACGCGGCGCGGGAGTTCCTCGAGGAGGCGTTCCTGGAGCGCGCGCTCGTGGGAGATGTCGGCCTCGCGACGCTCGGCGGCGAGTTCCATCGCCCGGGCAAACCCGACCACGGCGGCGGTGTTCTCCGTGCCGGCGCGGATGCGTCGCTCCTGGCCACCGCCGAGGATCTGGCCCTGCAGCGGCGTGCCATGGCGCACGTAGAGCGCCCCGGCGCCCCTGGGGCCGTACATCTTGTGGGCGGTGAAGGTCATGAGGTCCACGCCGAGGCGGTCGACGTGGACGCCGAGGTGGGCGGCGGACTGCACCGCGTCGGTGTGCACGACCGTCCGAGGGTTCTTCGCACGCACGCGCCGGACGATCTCGGCGATGTCGTTGAGCGCGCCGACCTCGTTGTTCGCGTGCATGACGGAGACGAGGACGGTGTCCTCGCGGACGGCGTCCTCGACGGCGGCGGGGTCAACGGAGCCGTCGGGGCGCACCGGGAGCACCGTGACCTCGGCCACGCCCTCGCGCTCCATCTGCTCCAGGGGGTCGAGGACCGCGTGGTGCTCCACACCGGTCGTGACCACGTGCTTGCCTCGACGGGTCGAGGCAGCCACCACGCCGCGGAGCGCGAGGTTGTCCGACTCCGATCCGCCCGAGGTGAACACGATCTCGTCGGGGTCAGCCGCGCCGACGAGCTGCGCGATGCGCGCCCGCGACCGGTCGAGGGCCTTCGCCGCCTCCTGTGCCTCGACGTAGATCGAGGACGGGTTGTGCCACATCTCCGTGAGGTACGGCAGCATCGCCTGCACCACCTCGGGGGCGGGGGGCGTGGTGGCGGCGTGATCGAGGTAGGTCCGAGGGCCGGTCATACGCTGAGGATACGCCGGAGCGGGATGGAGTCAGGACCAAACATCGCCTTCGGTGTTGCCCTCCAGATTTGGAGTGAGGGCCCAGAGATGGCAGTTTTGCGCATTCTTTGCACCTAAAGGGTTCAAACTTCGGTACGCTAACCACATGCCCGTAGGAGCCAGGTCCACCGGAGCCCGACGCATGGATGGCACCCGCGAGGAGATCCTCGCACTGCTCCGGCGTCACACCTCCATGTCCGTCGACGAACTCGCGCGGGAGGTCGGCCTCGCCCCGGCCACGGTGCGACGCCACCTCGACGTGCTGCTCCGCGACAACTTCGTGTCCGTGACACAGGTCAGAGGTGGCACGGGTCGCCCGAAGCACGTCTTCGCGCTGACCGAGGCGGGCGCGGGCAAGTTCCAGCACCACTACGTGCGGATGACGCAGCGCCTCCTCGGCGAGATCGTCGCCCTCGGCGAGGGCGAGACCACCGGGCGCAGCGGCCGCGAGATCGCCGGCGTCGTCTTCGACCGGATGGCCTCGCGCATCGCCGCCGAGTACGCCCCGCGCGTCCAGGGCAACACGCTCGAGGCACGCGCCCGCTCCGTCGCCGACCTCGTCGCCGAGGAAGGCATCGACTTCGAGGTCCTCGTGGAGGACAGCGACATCTACCTCCTCGGCCGCGGATGCCTCTGTGCCCGCGTCGAGGACCCCACCGCCCGGATGCAGCCATGCGAGCACGACCAGCACCTGCTCGGCGCGCTCATCGGCGCCGAGGTGGCCCCCCTCCCCGAGGACCGCGTGCCGCACGAGTTCCAGTGCGGCTACCTCGTGCGGAGCGCGTAGCGCGGACGGCACGCGCCCCTTGGATCGCATCACGACCGTGTTCTTGTGATGGCGCGCCGAACATTCCTCGCCCCTAACGCGGGCCCATGTGAATGATTCAGGATGGCCCTCTCCGACCTGAGACCAACCCCCAGGACCAGCTTGTACGAAGGCTGGGTCGTCGTGATCGCGGCCGGATTCATCGTCTTCCTCATCTCCTCCTCCTTCCTCTACGGCTTCGGCGCGATCTTCACGAGCGTCCGCGAGGAGTTCGGCTGGAGCGCGGCGGCGACCTCCGTCGCCTTCTCCGTGCGGTCGGAGGTCGGCGGCGTCGCGTCACCCCTCGTGGGGTACATGATCGACCGATGGGGGCCGCGACGGACGCTGTTCGCGGGCATCCTGCTGATGGTGCTGGGCGTCCTGCTCATCTCCGTGATGCAGAACATCTGGCAGTTCTACTCAGCGATGCTCGTCATCGCGATCGGGACCACCGCCGCCGGAGGCCAGGTCGGCCAGTCGGCCATCGCGACATGGTTCCGCCGCCGCCGCGCACGGGCCATGTCCTTCATGACCGTGGGCGCGGGCCTCGGCGGGGTGATGGTGGTGGTCTTCGCCTACCTCGTCGACGAGCTCGGCTGGAGGACGGCGCTCCGCATCATCGCGATCCTCATCCTCGTGGTCGGGCTGGCGGCAGCGCGTTTCGTGCGCGCTCGGCCCCGCGACCATCACCAGCCGATGGACGGCATCCCCCTGGCCGAGGGCGAAGTGGCGCGGCACTACGACTGGGGCATGCCGCCGAAGGTCGCGATCCGCACCCGGGCATTCGCCTTCTTCAGTGCGGCGATCATCCTGGCGCAGCTCGGGTCCGCCGGCTTCATCGTGCACCAGATCCCCTACATGGAGGTCACCATCGGCCTCTCGACGACGGCGGCGGGCGCGACCGCCACCGTGTTCACGCTCACCTCGATCGTGGGGCGGCTCGGGTTCGGCTATCTCGCCGACCGGATCGAGAAGCGCTACTGCATCGCAGCGGCGCTCGCGCTGATGTCAGCGGGCGAGCTGATGCTGGTGTTCGCGGACTCGTTCTGGACGGCGATGGCTGCGGTGGTCGTGATCGCGCCCGGGTTCGGCGGGATCGTGCCGGTGCGGCCCGCGATGCTCGCGGACTACTTCGGCACGAAGCACTTCGGTCAGATCAACGGCTGGGGCCGGTTGATGTTCACGACGGGGAGCGCGGTGGGCGCCTGGCTCGTCGGCTACCTGTTCGATGCCACCGGCGGCTACACGCAGGCCTGGCTCGTCTCCGGCATCGTGGTCGCCCTCGGCGTGCCGCTCATGCTGATGGCGACCGCGCCGCGGACCCTCATCGAGCAGTACGAGCGCGAGGCCGAGGAGGCATGGGAGGCTGAGCGCGCTGCCATCGAGGCGGACGAGGACGACGAGACACCCGAGATCGCTGCCCGCGCCTGACCGTCGCCCTCCACGCATCCGATACGCCCTCGGCGACCGCGGGAGGATTCCCATGCCACCCTCGGCGTACGCTCGCCGGGAGCAACGTCCGAGGAGGTCCACCATGACGACCACCGACACCATCACCGCCATCAACCCGGCTACCGGGAAGCCCATCGCCGAGTACGACTCGGACGAGGGGCGCGTCGACGCCGCCCTCGACCGGTCGGTCGAGGCCTACCGCGACTGGCGCCGCCAGCCGTTCCACGCGCGCGCCGCGGTGGTCGCGGCGGCGGGACGCATCCTCCGCGAGCGGCAGGAGGAGTACGCGCGGCTGATCACCTCCGAGATGGGGAAGCCGATCCGCGAAGCCCGCTCCGAGGTGGAGAAGTGCGCGGTGGCCTGCGACTACTTCGCCGAGGAAGGCGAGCGCCTCCTCGCCCCGGAGATGGCGATCACGGACGCGAACGAGTCGTTCGTGCGCTTCGATCCGCTCGGCACGGTGCTGGCCGTGATGCCGTGGAACTTCCCGTTCTGGCAGGTCTTCCGCTTCGCGGCCCCGGCGCTCATGGCCGGCAACGCCGGGATCCTGAAGCACGCCTCCAACGTCCCCGGCTGCTCCCAGGCGATCGAGGGCGTGTTTCGCGAGGCGGGCGCCCCGGACGGCATCTTCCAGAGCCTGCTGATCTCTGCCGGCACGGCGACCTCGATGGTCGCGGACGACCGCATCGCCGCGGTCACCCTCACCGGCTCCGAGGCCGCGGGGAGCGCCATCGGCGCGGCCGCGGGGCAGGCGATCAAGCCGTCCGTCCTTGAACTCGGCGGCTCGGATCCGTTCATCATCCTCGCGGACGCAGACCTCGACGCCGCCGTCGAGCACGCCGTACGGGCGCGGGTCATCAACTCCGGTCAGTCCTGCATCGCCGCGAAGCGGTTCATCGTCGAGGCGCCCGTCTACGACCGCGTCGTCGAGGGCATGCGACAGCACATGGAGGCCCTCGCGGTCGGCGATCCCACGAGCGAGGACACGGACGTCGGCCCCCTCGCGCGGCGCGACCTCGTGGAGGACCTCGCAGACCAGCTCGAACGCAGCGTGCGCGAGGGCGCACGCATCGCCTCCGGCGGCAAGGCCCTCGACGGGCCGGGGTGCTTCTTCCAGCCCACGCTCCTCGCGGACTCGCGCCCGGACCAGACGGCGATGCGGGAGGAGACCTTTGGTCCGCTGGCCGCCGTAGTCCGCGTCGCCGACGAGGCGGAGGCGATCCGCGTCGCGAACGACTCCCGCTTCGGCCTCGGCGCCGCGATCTTCACGGACCCGGAGCGCGGCAAACGCCTCGCCCCGGAGATCGAGGCAGGCCACGTCGCGGTCAATGGCATCGTGAAAAGCGACCCGCGCCTCCCGTTCGGCGGCATCAAGAAGTCCGGCTACGGCCGCGAGCTGGCAGCCCCCGGCATCCGTTCCTTCGTGAACACCAAGACCGTCTGGATCGCATGAATTTCTACTGTGCCGCGACGGCGCTCCGCTGCTAAACTGGAGACGCACCCGAGAGGGACGATGATGACAACCACTCCGCTGCCCGGCATGGGCGCGACGATTTCCTCCCAGCCCGTGATCACCGAGGCCCCCGTCTACGACGGCCCGATCGTGACGATCACGGACCGCGCCGCCGTGAAGGCGAAGGGCATCCTGGAGTCCAAGGGCCAGGGCGACAGCCTCCTCCGCGTGTTCGTGGTGGGCGGCGGCTGTTCCGGCTACCAGTACGGCATGTCGATCGCCCCCTTCGTGGAGGACGGCGACGAGGTGGTGGAGCTGGAGGACGGCGTCCGCGTCGTCGTCGACCAGGAATCGAAGCCGATGATCGCCGGCGCCGAGATCGACTACGTCGAGGACCTCATGAAGTCCGGCTTCACGATCTACAACCCGAACGCGACCTCCTCCTGCGCCTGTGGCTCGTCCTTCCAGGCCGCCGGCGGCGGCGGCACTCCCCGCCCCTGCCACTAAGACCCACCGTTCGAGGCACAACGAGAAGCCCCGCGTGAGCGGGGCTTCTTCGCGCTCGATGTACCACATGCTGGACATGCGCGGAGGGCGCTACTCGCCGCCCGCTTTCCGGCCTTCGGCACCGAAGGCAGCGCCGAGGGTGAGTCCGACCGCGACGCCGATGGCGATGTTGTCCAGCGCAACGCCGATGGCGACACCCAGCGTCATGCCCAGAGCGAGCCCGGCGCCGGTGCTCTTGTCTCGGTCCATGGACACCTCCATCGTCGCGATGAGCCTACTCTGCGACGGACCCCGCCAGCACCCTCCGACCTTCGCGTCCACGAGCCGGTTGACAGGCGTCGGAGCGTAGGCGGAGCATCGGGGCGTCCCAACCCAGGTATCCGCGGC
>JALOAM010000129.1 GCA_023228765.1 Dehalococcoidia bacterium | reverse complement strand
AGCCCGGCGGACGCGGGGGACATTCGCCTCTGGCGCTCGCGCGGAAGCGTCGGATACTGGCGCGATGGAGCAGCCCTCACCCGAGTTCCAGCAGGCCCTCTCCGAGTGGCTCGAACGCGAGGTCGGTATCGACCGCCCTCGCCGGGTCGTCCGTGCAGGTGAGGACGAGGTCCTGGTCTCGAAGTTCGAAGCCGGGTTCGCCGCACAGCTCCACCGCCTGCTGGACGACCTCCCCGAGATCTTCGATGAGGCGTGCGTCCTCGAGGGCTACGCGCGCATGTCGCGCGAGCTTCCCGCGGACACTCCGCGCGTCGACGCCTGGCACGCGGCGATGCACGACGCCCTCCGCGCGGCCGGCGAGCGACTTGGGCTGGAAGACTCCCGACTCGCCGAGGTGCGCGTCGGGATCGACTCCGTCCGCGCCGTCCTCGAAGCGTGCATCTGGAGCCAGCCCCGCGTCGGCGACGACTACACCGCGCGCTCCGGAGAAGTCGAGGCGTACCGGGATGGCCTCACCGCGCTCCAGGACCAGCGCGACATCTTCACGAGGTACTACGGCGACTTCGAGGGCGTCCCGGTCCGGAACCACTGCCCCGGTGCCGCCTTCGCGCGCCGGATGCTCGCCCACGGCTGGACCGCCATCACCGGCACACCGACCCCGACCTGACGCCCCGCCTCCGACCCCCTCGCCTCCGGTTCCGACCCCCTCGCCCGAGAAACGGGAGAGGGTTGGGGTGAGGGTCCGCCTCCGCCCGCGCCTCAGCCCTCCCCGAGGTGCTCTCGCGCCCACTCGCGGACGAGATGCCGCTGCAGCTTCCCCGACGCCGTGCGCGGCAGCAGCCCGTCCCAGCGCACCACCCGCCTCGGCACCTTGTACCCGGCGAGAGCGCCCCGCAGCGCCGAGGGGATCCCCTCGAGCTCGGCACCACCGACGATCACCGCGACGACGAGGTGTCCCCACCGCTCGTTGGGCACGCCGACGACCGCGCACTCCTCCACGCCCTCGAGCGAGAGAAGCGCGGACTCCACCTCCGCCGGGTAGACGTTCTCCCCCCCAGAGACGATGAGATCGTCCCGGCGGTCTGCGACGTAGAGGTACCCCTCCTCGTCGAGGTATCCGAGGTCTCCGGTGTGCAGCCAGCCGTCACGGATCGCCTCGGCGGTGGCATCGGGACGGTGGAGGTAGCCCGCGCAGACCGTGGGCCCGGCGACGCAGATCTCGCCCACCTCGCCGGCCTCCGCCGCGCGTCCGTCCACCTCGATCCGCACGGTCGAGGACGACAGCGCGAGGCCTGCCGAACCGAGCTTGCGGAGGGCGTCCTCCGGCGGCAGGGTCGCCACCTGCGAGGCGGTCTCCGTGAGCCCGTAGGTCTGGAGCACGGGCACCCCTCGGTCACGCGCCGCTTCGAGAAGCGGCCTCGGCGCCGGCCCACCACCGAGGAGCACCGCACGCAGCGAGTTGCCCAGCGGCAGGCCGTCCACCTCGAACATCCTCGTGAGCATCGTTGCGACCACGGAGAGCAGGGTGACGCCGTCCTCGCGGAGGGCCGCGTTCACGCGCGCCTCCTCGAACCGCTCGTGGACCACCGCGGTCGTCCCGTAGATCGCGGACCGCAGGAGGATGGAGAGCCCGCCCACGTGGAACAGTGGCATGCACGCGAGCCAGCGGTCGTCCTCGCGCACGCCGAGGTTCATTGCAGACGCCACGGCGCTCCAGTAGAAGTTCCCGTGCGTCAGCACAGCGCCCTTCGGTCGGCCCGTGGTGCCCGAGGTATAGATCACGCTGTGCGGCCGGTCCGCCTCGATCGCATCCGTGCCGCCGAGCGGCGCGCCGGCATCCCACTCGCCCGAGGTCGCATCGAGCACCGCGACACCCGCCCGCGCTGCGGCGTCTCGCGCTACCTCGGCGTACTCAGGCGTGGCGATGAGCAACCGCGCCCGCGAGTCGCCGAGCTGGAACGCCAGCTCCGAGGCGGAGAGCCGCGCGTTGAGCGGCATGAACGCCGCGCCCGTCCTCGGGATGGCGTGGGCGAAGCGGGCGATCTCCAGGCCGTTCCCCGCGAGCACCGCCACCGGCTCACCATCCTCCACGTCACGTGCGCGCAAGGCGCCCGCCGCCGTCCCGACAAGCCGATCGAGGTCGGTGTAGGTCCAGGTGGTGCCGGAGCATTCGACGGCAGGGTGGTTGGGATGGGAGCGAGCTCGAAGCGCGACCCAGTCACAGATGTCCACGGACAGCCGAGCGGGCACTAGCGGGCGACCTCCACCCACGGCCCGGTCGCGACGGCGTCGAGGGACGCCTCGGAGACCTCGACGCCGAGGCCGGGCGCCGCGGGGAGGGCGATCCTCCCACCGGTGGGGCGCATCGTGGCGGCGGTCACGTCGGCGGCGAGATGCTCGCCGGTGCCGAGGCCATGCGCGGCGTCCCACGGGAGCGAGGCGGCGAGGTGCAGGGCGGCGGCCGTCCCGATCGAGGAGTCGAAGGTGGTCGTGACAAACGCGCCGATGCCGCGCTCGAAGGATCGGCGGGCGACCTCGGCGGCGGCGGTCAGCCCGCCGAGCATCATCGGCTTGAGGACGACGAGGTCGGCGGCGCGCAGTTCCAGCACCTGCGCGAGCGTCGAGGGGTCGACGACCGCCTCGTCGGCGGCGATGCGCATGGGCGTGCGCTCACGGATACGGGCGAGCGCCTCCACCTCGGCGGCGGGGACGGGCTGCTCGAGGAGCTCGATGCGGTGGTGCGAGAGCGCTTCGATCGCCTCAATCGCCTGCGCTTCGCTCCACGCCCCGTTCGCATCGAGGCGGATGACCGCGTTGGGGCACACCTCGCGGACCGCGCCGACACGCGCCACATCCGCGTCGAGGTCGCGTGTGCCGACCTTCAGCTTCAGGACGCGGTACCCCGCGCCCCACGCCTCCAGCGCGTACTCCGCGATGTCGCGCGGCTCCCCGCTGCCGAGGACGGCGTTCGCCTGTACCCATCCAGCTGGCGCCCCCTCGCCGAGGAGCGCGGCGACGGAGCACCCCTCCCGCCGCGCCCGCAGGTCGAGGCGGGCGACATCGAGCGCACAGCGCAGCGCAAGCGCTCCCGGCCCGTCAGGGACCTCGAACGCCGGGTCGAGGAAGGCAGCGCCGTGGGCCTCGAGCAGCGCGAGGACATCGGCAACGGTGCCGTGGCCGAGGCTCGGCATCGGGGACGCCTCGCCGGTGCCGGTCACGCCATCTGCGTCGACCACCTGTACGAGTACGCCCTCGCGGTCGTCGAGGACGCCGTGGGCCGCCTCGAAGCGGTGACGCATGGGGAGGCGGAAGGGGCGCCAGCGGAGTCGCACTGTCGGGGGCGTCAAGGTCATCGGAGCCTGGGCCTTAGATCGAGACCCCGAGGGCCAGCAGGATGCCGAAGACGAAGTGCAGCCGCGCCGTGGAGCGGAGCGCCTCGTTCAGGGAGGGGCCGTCCGTCCTCGCGAGGACCGCGCCGCCCGGCACGATCGCGACCGGCACGGACAACCACGAGAGCAGCACCCAGCCCGAGAAGTCACCGAGGATCCACAGCGCCGCTGCCGCGAGGTACGCCCCGGCCACGACGACCACGAACTCGGTCCTCGCGAGCTTCCGCCCGAGGTACACCGCGAGGGTGTACTTCCCGGCGAGCCGGTCCGTGTCGATATCGCGGACGTTGTTCACCACGAGGATGGCGGTCACGGTGAGGGCGACCGGCACCGAGGCGGCGACGACGTGCCACGACACCGTGTCGGCCTGCACGTAGTACGTGCCGGCCACTGCCACGACGCCGAAGAAGATGAACACGAAGACCTCGCCGAGCCCGCGGTAGCCGAACGGCCACGGACCGCCCGTGTAAGTCACCGCCGCGAGCATGGACGCGAGCCCGATCGCGATGATCGGCCACCCGCCGAGGTACACGAGGTAGAGCCCCGCCACCGTTGCGACGGCGAACGAGACGAGGATCCCGGTGGTCACCTGCCGCTGCGTCAGCAGCCCGAGCTGGGTCGCCCTCGGAGGACCGAGCCGCGTCTCGGTGTCGGCGCCACGGCGGAAGTCGGAGAGGTCGTTCGCGAAGTTGGCGCCGATCTGCAGCGCCAGCGCGCCGATGAGCGCGGCGAGGGCTGCCAGTGGCATCCAGTGGCCATCGCGGATCGCCACCCCGGTGCCCACGGCGACCGGGACGATGGCGGCGGTGAGGGTGGGAGGCCGGATGGCGAGGACCCAGGCGCGCAGGCTGCCGGGCGGAGGCAGGGGACGTGCTGGGGGCATCGACGCTCCAGTCATCGACTCAGGTGGGGACGCCTCGGTCGGCGCTACAGCAGCGGGCGCACCTCGCGCAGGAAGTCCAGCACCACGGAGTTGAACGCCTGCGGTTGCTCCAGGTGGGCCGCGTGCCCGCCGCCTTCGATGAACCGCACCCGGGCATCCGGGATCGCGTCCGCCATCTCCTGGGCGATCTGGACGTACTTCGTGTCTAGCTTACCGGCCGTCAGCAGAACGGGCACCCTGATCTCAGTCAGCCGGTCGCCCAGCCATGACTGCGACCCGGTCCCCATCCCGCGCAGCGAGTTCGCGAGGCCCACGCCCCGCTGCGCCAGGCGCTGCTGCCGGAGGGCGGTCCGCTGAGCCTCGGAGAGCGTCTGCTTCTGGCTGTCCCAGAGCGAGATCGAACCCCAGTGGTCGACGAACGTCTCCAGGCCCTGGTCTTCGATCATCCGTGCGAGGCCTTCGTCGCCCTCGATACGGGCGGCGCGCTCCGCCTCGGTCGCGAGTCCGACACTGGCGCCCTCGGTGACGAGCGCGGCGACGGCCTCCGGGTGGCGGGCGGTCACCTGGAGCGCGGTCCGCCCGCCGAGGGAGTAGCCCACCCAGGCCGCGCGCTCGTGCCCGAGCGCGCGCACGACCTCCACGAGGTCGTCGACGGCGCGATCCATCCGGTAGCGCTCGACACTCGCGGGGGACGCCGTGCGGCCGTGGCCGATGTGGTCGATGGCGATGGTGGTGAACTCCTTCGCCGCGGCGGCGACGAGGTCGTACCAGGTGGTGCGTGAGCCGGTGAACCCATGGAGGAGCACCACGGGCGGACCGGAGCCCTCCACGTCAGCCCAGAAGTCCAGTCCGTCGACGGTGACGTGCGGCATCTCGCTCCTACACCCGCGCGCCGGCGAGGGCGTCACGCACCGCGGCAGCCGCGTGCTCCCACACCTGCCGGTGCAGCACGACGTTCCGCTCGCGGTCCGTGCGCACCTCGATCACGTCGAGACCGGGCCGTCTGAGGGCATCCGCGATCGCCGAGGCAGCCGAGCCGCCCTCGATCACCACGTGTCGCCCGCCATGCAGCGCGACGGCGGGGGCGAGGTCGAGACCGTGGGGTGTCCCCCACCACTCGTCGAACCTCGACGAGGTCGCCTGCCGCTGCGGGAGGAAGGAGAAGATGCCGCCCCCGTTGTTGTTCACGAGGACCACCGTGAGGTCGAGGCTGTGGCGGCGCAGCGGCCAGAGGCCGTTCAGGTCGTGGAGGAAGGACAGGTCGCCGATCAGCAGCGCGACCGGCCCTTGCCCGGCGGCCGAAGCTCCGACCGCGGTGGACACGACACCATCGATGCCGGACGCACCGCGCGTCCCGACAATACGTACCTGCCGTCCCGTCGAGGCGAAGAACGAGTCGATGTCACGCACGGGCATGGAGTTGCCCGCGACCAGCGTCGCGCCGTCCGGCAACACATCCGCGAGGTCGTACACCGCGCGCCCCTCGAACGGCTCGGGGATCGCCTCAGACGCCGCGCGGAGCGCGGAGCGAGCGGCAGCGTTCGCGTCGGTCCAGAGGGTCGTCCAGGACGCCTCGACGCTCGTCCCGCTGAGGGCGCCCAGGAGCGCACGGGTGAAGGCCGCAGGGTCGGCGGCGACCGACTCGTCCGCCTGCAGATCGGGATCGCGCCACCCGCCCGTGGAGGGCTCCGCCGCGTCCACGACGATGCGGTGGACGGCGGGCTGACCGGACAGCCACTGGTTGAACGGCTTCGAGGTCATCGCAGCGCCGAAACGGAGGACGACCTGTGGCGCGGCAGCCTCGATGAACTCGGGCACGCGCACCACCACGTCGGCACAGTCGATCACGAGCGAGCGGTCGTGCGCGCCCATGCGAAGGCCGGAAAGCGGATCTGCCACCACCGGCCATCCGAGGGCAGACGCGAGCGCGACGATCTCGGTGGCGGGCAGCCCGGCGGACTCGGGGCCGCAGACGATCAGCCCTCGGCGTCCCGGAAGCATCGCCGCGAGGCGGGCCACGGTGGTGCCGGACGCCACCACCGTCCGAGGTGAGCGCACGACCGGCTGCTCGACCTCGCCGAACGGCAGGTCTCCGGCCTCGATCAGTGGTTCGCGGAAGGGGACGTTGAGGTGCACCGGCCCCATCGGCGCTTCGAGCGCCGTCGCGGCAGCGCGGGCGCCGGCGGAGTTCGCGTAGCGCACGAGCTCCTCAAGGGCGCTCGCGTCAGCGACGGGGAGGTCGGCGGACCACTTCACGTGCGACCCGAAGAGCCCGACCTGGTCCACGGTCTGCGCCGCGCCGACATCGCGCGCCTCGGGCGGGCGGTCCGCCGTCAGGAACACGAGCGGCACCCGCGAAAGGCGAGCCTCCACGGCGGCGGGGAGGAAGTTCGCGGCAGCCGTGCCGGAGGTGCAGGTCACCACGACCGGCTCGCCGGTCTGGCGTGCGAGGCCGAGGGCGAAGTACCCCGCGGAGCGTTCGTCCAGGTGAAGCCAGGTGCGGAACGGGGCGCCCTCGGACGTGAGGGCCGCGGTCAGCGGGGTGTTACGAGAGCCGGGCGCGATGACGACATGGCGCACGCCGCCCTGGTAGAGCGAACCCAGCAGCGCTCGGACGTATCGGTCGGCCGGGAGAGACATGGCGGCGATCCTACGCCTCAGCGCCCCTGCGAGCGACGCACCGCCGCCCGTCTCGAGGGCGGACGCGCCTCAGGAGTCGGAGGACGCCGACGGGCCCAGGGCTTCGACCAGCGGGCGGTACTTCCACTGGACCTCGGCCAGCTCGGACTCAGGCTCCGAGTCGCCCATGATGCCGTTGCCGGCGAAGAGCCACGCGTGGTCGTCCTGCACCACTGCCGAGCGCAACGAGACGGCGAACTCACCGTCGCCGGTCGCATCCACCCACCCGACGGGGCCGGCGTACCAGCCCCGGTCGAACTCCTCGTGCGCCGCGATGACCTCCCGCGCGACGGCGGTCGGCCAGCCGCACACAGCTGGCGTCGGGTGGACGCGCTGCACGAGGTCGAGCACGTCCACGCCGGGCCGGACGCGTCCGGAGATCTCCGTCGAGAGGTGCTGGATGTTGCGCAGCTTGCGGAGCCGAGGCGCGTTCGGCGCGTGGAGCTGCTCCGTGGCCGGGGCCAGCCGCTCGCGGATCGCCCGGACCACGGTCTCGTGCTCGATCCGGTCCTTCGCGCTGGTCAGCAGTTGCTCGCCCAGCCGCTCGTCTTCCTCGGGCGTCTCGCCGCGCTTGAGGGAGCCCGCGAGGCCGAGCGCCTGCACCTCCCCGTCCGAGAGCCGCACGAGGAGCTCCGGACTCGCACCGAGGAAGGTGTATCCATCCGAGCTCATCGTGAAGACGTGGCAGCCGGGGTAGTTCTGGCGGAGCCGCTCAAGGGCGGCCCCGATCGCGACGGGGCCGTCACCGCGGAGCATCTGCGTAGAGGCGAGCACGGCCTTCTCGTAGACGCCCTCGCGCACCTCGGAGGCGATCGCCGCGACGGACTTCAGGTACAGGGCGCGGTCCATCGGGCGCTCCACGCGCAGCGGGCCGCTCGCGGGGGCGGTCACCGGCCGGAGCGCGGACTGCACGAGGCTCGCCGCGAACGCGGGGTCCTCGCCGGGCGCGAGGATGGCCCCGGTGGACTCGCCATCGAGGACGAGGAGGACGCGTGGCAGCACGAGCCATCCGGCGCCGAACGCCGACCACGGCTCGCTGACCTCGGCGCCGGGGTTGAACCGGAACCCCCCGAGGAGCCGCGGCCGCAGGCCGGGCGCGTCACCCTCGACGGGAGTCTCGAAGAGGGCGCGGACGTCCTCGCGGACGGCGGAGGGGCCGCGCCCCGCGGGCACCTCGATACGGCGCGCGACGCCCACGCCGACGAGCGCGAGACCCTGGTCGGGGCGCTCGTATGAGGCGGTGACGCCGTGCGCGATGGGGTCAGCGAGCAGCGCGCGAGGGTCGAGGTCCGACGTCAGGGAGACCGCGCGAAAGCCGTCGATGCGGGGAAGGGCGGCAAGGCGTGCGATGAGATCGGAGACGCTGTCGTCCGTCAATGCCGTGCCGATCCTTGCGTGATGGTGGGAGGCCCGCCACACGGGCGGTGAGACTCAGTATAGGAATCACCGCCCTACGGGCACGGCCCTCGTGCCCCCTCCCGCGGCATACGGGATAGACTGGGAACATGCCTCGGAAGCAGGACAGCACCCCCCGTCCGTACGTGCGGACGTTCTGGCGGACCGCCATCCGCGGCCGTTGCCCGTCGTGCGGCAAGACCTCGATGTTCGACGGCATGATCTCGATACACGAGCGGTGCGCGAACTGCGACCTGCGTTACCAGACCGGCCCGGGCGAGTGGATCGGCACGCTGGCGCTCGGGTACACCATCGGCGCGGTCGTCGCGATCGCCCTCGCCATCGTCGAGCTGTACCTGTCGCCGATCCGGGACGCCGGGCTGCACCCGGTGTGGACGATCGTCATCGCCTCGCTGCTCGCGACGCTCATCGGCTACCGCTGGGCGAAGTCGTCCTGGTTCGCACTGCTCTACCTGTACGACTTCATGGCGTTCGGCGACGCGCCCCCGGGCCCCGGCTCCGCGAGCGCACCGCCGAGGGGTACCGGCTCGCGCTAGACCCTCGCACTAGACCTGAGCGGGCGGACAGGCCTCGAGACGCACGGCCTCGAGGCTAGCTGTGATGTTCCGGGAGGTTGGTACGGCTGACCGGGGGAAGACCGCCGAGTGCGGTGTGGCCTCGGTGATGGTTGTACCGGTGGAGCCAGCTGTCCAGGGCCCGAACCCGCTCTGG
>JALOAM010000128.1 GCA_023228765.1 Dehalococcoidia bacterium | reverse complement strand
GTTCACCCCCCCCCCCCCCCCCCGCTACCACACGGACACATAGGCAGCGGCGCCCGTTCGGGCGCCGCTGCTGCGTTTTCTGGCCATTCGGGCGTCCCCGCTCAGGGCCATCGAGAGATCTCCGGCAGCCTCAATAAGAGGTCGGGATCAAAGTTCATGAAATCCGCTCCTCATGTCCGGCTACCATCCATCGAGCGTTATGGAAGACACGAATGACCTCAGGGTGGCGCTGGACGCGATCGCGCGACGAGCGTGGACGGAAGCCCTCGACCGCTTTGAGATGCTCGACGCCTCGTCGCAGCTGCCACCCGCTCACCTGGAACAGTTCGCCTTCGCGGCTGGCCTCGTAGGGGCGTTCGATCGAAGTGTTGGGCTCTTCGAACGCGCCCACGCCCAGTACCAGCACGACGGCGATGTCCGCGGGCAGGCCCGGACTGCCTTCTGGCTGGGCTTCGGCTTCATGGAGCGGGGCGAGCTTGCCCAGGCCGGCGGATGGTTCGCGCGCGCCGAGCGCGTGCTGGGCACGACCGACACCGATTGCCCGGAGCGCGCCTACATCGGCATACCCGAGGCGCTTCAGCTCCTCGAAGCCGGCAACGCAGCGTCGAGCCTGCGCGCGTTCGAGGAGATCACTACGGCAGGGCAACGCTTTGGCGATCGTGACCTGATGGCGATCGGGTGTCTGGGAGCCGGGCAGTCGCTCCTCCAGCTCGGCGAGGTGAAACGAGGGGTCAGTTCGCTCGATGAGGCGATGGTCGGAGTCGTCGCCGGTGAGGTCTCACCCGTTGTCTGCGGAATCGTGTACTGCGCGACGATCCAGGCGTGCCAGCTGACCTTCGACCTCGCACGCGCACGGGAATGGACGGACGCTCTCAGCCGTTGGTGTGAGTCGCAGCCCGACCTGGTCCCCTTCCGAGGCCGCTGCCTGGTCTATCGCTCGGAGCTCATGCAACTACGGGGGGACTGGCAGGAGGCCGCGACAGAAGCCGAGCGTGCGCGCGCGCATCTCGCCGAGCCACCCCACCCAGCAATCGGCGTTGCGCTGTACCGGCGAGGTGAACTCGGTCGTCTGCGCGGAACCCACGAGGCCGCGGAGCGCGACTTTCATGCCGCCGCCGATCATGGATATCGACCCTTCCCGGGGCTCGCGCTGTTGCGGCTCGCACAGGGGCGCGTCGACGAGGCGGTCGGGACGATCACCGAAGCCCTCGACGCCGCGTCTGACTGGACGGAACGCGTTTCCCTACTCGCTGCCGTGACCGAGATCGCTGCTGCCGCTGGGCGTCCCGATCAGGCCCAGGCGACCGCGAGCGAACTCGGTTCGATTGCAACCTCCCTCAACACGTCGTACGTGCGCGCCACGGCCGCCCTGGCGACCGGGGTCGCCGCCCTTGCGCGACGGGAGCCCGATGTCGCGATGCCCGCGCTGGAAGACGCATTGGGTCTGTGGCTCGTACTTCGGGCTCCGTACGAAGCGGCACGGGCGCGCGAGTTGATTGCGCAGGCTGCGACCTCCGTAGGCGACGCCGACCGTGCACGCTACGAGCTTGCAACTGCTCGCGAGACGTACGAGGTGCTGGGCGCGGCTGATGACCTCCGTCGCACTGCGGCAGGACGAACCGCATCCCCCGGGGGACTCTCGCCGCGCGAGCTGAAGGTGCTCCATCTCGTGGCGACCGGCATGACGAACCGTGCGATCGCGCAGCAGTTGGGCATCAGCGAGAAGACCGTCGCGCGACACCTCAGCAACATCTTCGGCAAACTTGGCGTCTCGTCGCGCTCAGCCGCGACAGCATTCGCCTACCGACACAACCTCGTCTCGGATTGACTGACCTACTACGAATTACCCATCCGGGATTTCCGCCGGATGGGTGGTTCCTTCGAAGTCGCGCCCTGCCACAACACGTAGCGTCCTCACCAGCCCCACCGTCCGGTGGACCTACTGAGGAGCATGCAATGAACAGCACCACAATCCGTGAACTCGACACGACCACCTCTCATGAGGCGGTCGACATCGTCGTCATCGGCGGAGGTCAGTCGGGCCTGTCGGTCGGGTACCACCTCAAGCGGCGGAATCAGTCGTTCGTGATCGTGGACGGCAACGAACGCGTGGGCGACGCGTGGCGCAACCGCTGGGACTCACTGCGGCTCTTCACGCCCGCGCGGTTCGATTCCCTGGACGGCATGCCGTTCCCGGCAGATGGAAACGCGCTACCAACGAAGGACGAGATGGCGGACTACCTCGAAGCATATGCCGAGCGATTCGCACTGCCCGTCCGGCCCGGACGGAGAGTCGAGCGCCTGACGCGCGATGCCGATGGCATGTTCCTACTCGACCTCGGGGACCAGCAGATGCGCGCCCGACAAGTCATCGTGGCCATGTCCTCGTATCAGAGCCCACGACTTCCACAATTCGCCGCAGACCTCGATCCGGCAATCTGCCAGCTCCACTCGGTCGAGTACCGCACACCGTCCCAGCTCCGCCCTGGCCGCGTGCTGCTGGTCGGGGCAGGCAACACCGGCGCCGAGCTCGCGAATGAACTCGCCGCCACCCATGAGGTCTTGCTGTCGGGTCGGGATGTGGGTGCAATCCCCTTCAACCCCGCTGGACTCCTAGGCCGGATCGGTGTCACCCGACTCGTGCTCCGAGGCCTGTTCCATCGCGTGTTGACGTTGGACACGCCACTCGGTCGGAGAATGCGAAACAAGGTGATCATGCACAGCGGCCCGCTCATCCGCACGAAGCGAAAGCATCTGGCGGCTCGTGGCGTGCATTTCGTCGGGCGGACGGAGCGTGCCGTCGGCGGTCGACCTGTCCTCGAGGACGGAAACGCCCTTGATGTTGAGAATGTGATCTGGTGCACCGGATTCCGCTCGACGTTCTCGTGGATCGACCTTCCCATCCACGGCGAGCATGAACCGAAACATGAGCGGGGCGTCCTCGAACAAGAGCCAGGTCTCTACTTCGTGGGGCTGGAGTTTCTGAGTGCCTTCTCCTCCGAGATGATCCACGGAGTCGGGCGAGATGCGGATCGCATCGCAGGCCTCGCCGCGAAGGCGGTCGCCGCCGGCGTCACTGAGACGAGAGGCTGAGAGGCCGCTGATCGGTGGTCTCATAAGCCGTTGGTCGGGGGTTCAAATCCCCCCCTACCACACGGACACACCGGCAGCGGCGCCCGAACGGGCGCCGCTGCTGCGTTTGGCCTCCGCGGCCACGAGCGCCCTCAGGCCGGCGTCAGCGCCAGCCGAGACCGGGCGCGACGTGGGTGAGGATCGACTCGATCACGTGGGCGTTGTAGTCCACGCCGAGCTGGTTCGGGATCGTGAGGAGCAGGGTGTCCGCCTCGCGGATGGCTTCGTCCTCCGCGAGCTGGTCGATGAGGACGTCCGGCTCGGCGGCGTAGGTGCGGCCGAAGACGGCGCGCGTGTCCGCTTCGATCAGGCCGATGCTGTCGTGGTCCTGGCCGCTGCTGCCGAAGTAGGTGCGGTCGCGATCGTCGACGAGTGGGAAGATGCTGCGGCTGATCGAGACGCGCGGTTCCCGCGTATGGCCGGCTTCCTCCCACGCGGCGCGGTAGGCGCGGATCTGGGCCGCCTGCTGGACGTGGAGGGGTTCCCCGCTCTCGTCGAACTTGAGCGTGGAGCTCTGCAGGTTCATCCCCAGCCGGGCCGCCCACACGGCAGTCGCGTTCGTCGCGGCGCCCCACCAGATGCGGTCGCGCAGGCCCTCCGAGTGCGGCTCGACGCGGAGGAGACCGGGCGGGTTCTCGAACATCGGGCGCGGGTTGGGCTGGGCGAAACCCTCACCCCGGAGGACCTCCAGGAACCGCTCCGCGTGGCGGCGCGCCATGTCGGCGTCGCTCTCGCCCTCCTGCGGCTGGGCGCCGAAGTAACGCCAGCCGTCAATCACCTGCTCAGGGGAGCCGCGGCTGATGCCCAGCTGGAGGCGACCACCGGCGATGAGGTCCGCCGCACCCGCATCCTCCGCCATGTACAGCGGGGTCTCGTACCGCATGTCGATGACCGCCGTGCCGATCTCGATGCGGCTCGTGCGCGCACCGACTGCGGCGAGGAGCGGGAATGGCGAGGCGAGCTGCCGAGCGAAGTGGTGCACGCGGAAGTACGCGCCATCCGCGCCGAGTTCCTCGGCCGCGACGGCGAGTTCGATCGACTGCAGGAGCGCATCCGAGGCCGACCGTGTCTGCGAATAGACGGACGGTGACCAATGGCCGAACGACAGGAAGCCAATCTTCTTCATGATCCCAGTCTAGGCGCGGACGGCGCTGGTCTCGTGGAAGGCGTCCGGCCCCGTCAGGCCTCGCGGACACCGCGGCGCTCAACGGGGGTGCTGTGGAGCTTGCGCCCGGCGACCGGGAAGCGGCCCGCCTCGATCAGCGCATCGATACGGGCGAGGTCCGCGAACGTGGTGCGGCGGAGCTCGGCGGCCAGCGCCTCGTAGGCACGCGACCACGTGTCGTGGGCGGGGCAGACCGGCCCCCAGTCGCACGGGCCACCGGCGAGCATGCACCGATCCCCGGCGAGGGGGCCCTCCGAGAGCTCGACGACCTCGAGCAGTGTGATCTCGCCCGCGTCCCGCGCGAGGGCGTACCCACCGTCCGGGCCCGCCGTGGCCTGCACTAACCCGGCCTTCACCAGCGGCGCGACGATCTGGGGCAGGTAGCGAGCCGGGATGTCCATCGTGCTCGCGATCTGGCGCACCTTCCGGCGTTCACCCTCGGCGCGGGCGAGCGCGATCATGGCGCGCACCGCGTAGTCTCCCTTGCGTCCAAGCGTGACCTGCATCAGCGCACCTGCCTCGATATAACGTTAAGTCAACTGGTTGACATTAAGTCCAGACGGTCTCAATCTCAACCATAGCGTTGATCGTTAGGCTTGTGGCGCGCAGCCACATTCAACCGATAGGGGTCCCGGATGAAGCTAGCGGCCGTTGCGGGCGCGATTCTCGGCTTCGCTGCACTGCTGATTTCAACTGTCGCGCTGTCGCAGAGTGGACGCTCGGCGTCAGACGAGTCCGAGGGGCTGACCGGCAACCTGGCCGGGCAGGTCGGCTCCATGGCGTCGATGCAGCATGCGTCGGTCACACTCGGTGACATCTTCATCGAGCCCGGCACGATCAACCTCGCCGCCGGGCAGATCATGCTCGATGTCACCAACTCCGGTGGCATCCAGCACGACCTGGCGCTGGAGGACGGCCCGAAGACGCCGCTGCTGGACGCGGGCGGGACGAGCACGCTGGACCTCGGCGTCCTCGACGTCGGCACGTACACGGTCTTCTGTACCGTCCCCGGCCACCGCGAGGGCGGCATGGAAGCCTCGCTCATCATCGGCGAGGCGGCGGACCAGGCCACGGGCGATGGTGGCCGCATGCTCCACAGCGACGAGGACTACATGGCCGGCGTCGAGGCCTTCCCGGCCGCGACCGAGGGCCTGGGCGGGCAGCCGATGGAGCCCGTCATGGATGGCGACGTGAAGGTCTACGAGCTCACGGCCGAGGAGATCCAGTGGGAGGTCTCACCCGGTGATGTCCGCACCGCCATGGCCTTCAACGGCCAGGTGCCAGGACCGGAGATCCGCGTCCAGCTGGGCGACCGCGTCCGCGTCATCCTGCACAACGAGCTGCCTGAGTCCACCGCGATCCATTACCACGGGCTGGTGGTCCCGAACGACCAGGACGGCGTGCCCGGGTTCACCCAGCCACTGGTACTCCCGGGCGAGTCCTACACGTATGAGTTCGACGTGGTGAACTCCGGCTCGCACATGTACCACTCGCACATGAACGGCGCCGTGCAGATCCCGATGGGCCTCCTGGGCGCGTTCATCGTGGAGGACGGGACCGAGGAGCCGGTCGACCAGGACATCACGATGATCCTGAACGACGGGCCGCTGGGGTACACGATCAACGGGAAGGGCTTCCCGGCCACGCAGCCGATCGTCGCCAACATCGGTGAGAAGGTCCGCATCCGCTACATGAACGAGGGGCTGCAGATCCACCCGATGCACCTGCACGGCATGCCGCAGCTGGTGGTGGCGAAGGACGGCTACGAGCTGCCGCAGCCACACTACGAGGACACCGTGACGGTGGCCCCGGGCGAGCGGATCGACGTCCTCGTGGACGTGACGGAGCTGGGGGCGTGGGCATTCCACTGCCACATCCTGAGCCACGCCGAGGGCCCGAACGGGATGTTCGGGATGGTCACCGCGATGATCGTCAGCGAGTAAGCCCCGGCGGAGGGCCGCCCTCGGCGCAGCGAATGCCGAGGGCGACCCCCACCGCCTGGAAAGCAGAGACCCCATGAGCGACCAGCCCGCCTCCTCTCGACGGCCAGCACGAGGGGGCGACGACGTACACGTCCCCTTCATCGTGGCGTCACTGCTCCTGGGCACGTTCGGTGGCTTCACGCTCGCGGTCTCACTCCCCATCGAGGTCCTCGCCGGCTCCCTGGACCGGTCATGGGTCGCCCACGCGCAGGTGCATGGGCACCTGCAGGCGGTCGGGTTTGCCGGCCTGTTCGTGCTCGGGATGGGGCTCCGGCTCGCGCCGCACTTCGCCCGGAACGAGTTTGCGTTCCAGGGCCTCGTCCGGCCGTCGTTCATCCTCGTCGTCGCGGGACTCCTCGCGCGGGCGCTCGGGCAGCCGCTGGCGGAATACCCCCCGTTCGCCGTCCTCCTCGTGGCCGGAGCGGCCGCGGAGCTCATCGGTGCGCTCGGGTTCTTCACGATCTTCACGGCCACCCTCGGCCCCGGCGTCCGAGGGCTCCAGCCTCCCGCCCTGCTGCTCTGGTTCGCCACGTTCTGGTTCGCGGTGCAGGCCGCGTTCGGCGCGTGGTGGCTGATCACCCTCGCGGCGGACGGCGAGACGATCCTGTCCGCGGCCGAGAACCACGCGCTCATCAACATGCAGGTGTTCGGCATGGTCCTCAGCGCCATCCTCGGCGTGGGGATGCGGACCTTCCCCACGTTCTTCGGGATGCCGGCGCCGAAGCAGGGAGCCGCTGTGACGGGCGCGCTGCTGCTGGCCACCGGGGTGGCCGCATGGACGGTCGGGACCGTCATCGACCAACCCCCGCTCGAGAACGGCGGGATCGCGCTCCTGGGCGTCACGATCCTCGGAGCGGTCGTGATCTTCGGCGCGGGCGGGTGGCGTCACCGGATGGCGCCCGCCTCGAGGAACTTCGTGTGGGCGCTCCGGCCGGTGCTCCTCTGGCTCGGGTTCGTCGGCCTCACGCTGCTCCTGGCGGGCATCCGCGGCCTCGCGAGCGGCGACGCGCCGTCCGCGACGGGGCTCGACGCGATCCGCCACATGTTCACCGTGGGCGTGATCACGCTCGCGATCGTCGCTATGGCACAGCTCATGCTGCCCGAGTTCGCGAGCGAGCGGATCGCGCATCCGCCCTCGCAGTGGCGGGGGCCGGCGTTCGGCGCGGCGCTGTCGCTCGCCGCGCTCCTCCGAGGCGCCCTCCCGTGGGCCGATATCGGCGACGGGACGGAGTACTACCGGATGATGGCGGTGGCCGGCACGATCGCGCTCCTCGCGGTGGCCGCGTTCGCGTTCCTCTTCCTGCGCGCCCGGCGGCGCCACGTGGCGTACGTGGCGAACCTGAGCGCATTGCGTAGCCGCGGGGCTTCCCTCACCATGTCCGAGCCTCGCTCGGGATGAGTGCGGCAGCTTGACCCTCTCGTAGCCGGCCGCACACAGGGGGTAGTGAGGAGTTCGTGGTGGACGGCAGCGGGTACAAACTAGCGGCAGTGTTCGGGGCCATCGTCGGCCTGGGGGCGCTCGTCGTCTCCGCCATCGCGTTGAGCACCGGGGGCGCCACCGAGGCAGCGAGCCCCGAAGCGGAGCCCTCGGAGGGCACACCGTCCGCGTCCTCCCAGGCGATCGTGCCGCTCGCACTGGACGTCGAGCTTGGCGACCTCTACATCGAGCCGAGGACGATCGAGATCCCGTCGGGTGCCTCGATCATTGCGAACGTCAGCAACGTCGGCGCGCTGCCACACAACTTTGTCCTCGTCCAGGACGGTGAAGAGGTCGGGACGCCGGAGCTCGCCCCCGGCGAGACCGCCGGCCACACCTTCGGCCCGTTCACCTCGACGGTGCAGCTGATCTGCTCGATCCCCGGGCACGCGGCAGCCGGCATGGTGATGGACGTGGTGGTCACCGGATCCGCTGCGGGCCACGCGGACGGCGACCACGCCTCCGGCAGTGGCGGCGACGCCGCCCAGATCGATCCGAATGCAGCACCCGGTCCAGACTGGGAGCGCCGCGATCCTGCGCTGGCCCCGGCCGAAGGCGAGGGCGGGACGCTACACCAGGTCACGTTCAGCATGACCGAGACCGTGATCGAGGTGGCGCCCGGCGTCACGCAGGAGCTCTGGACCTTCGAGGACATGGTCCCCGGCCCGGTCCTGCGCGGGAAGGTCGGCGACACGTTCGAGGTGACCATCGTCAACAACGGCCGGCTGGGCCACTCCATCGACTTCCACGCGAGCAAGGTCGCCTGGAACGACGAGATGCGCACGATCCAGCCGGGCGAGAGCCTCGTCTATACCTTCGAGGCGAAACACGCGGGCATCTTCATGTACCACTGCGGGACGGCGCCGGCGTTGCACCACGTAGGCAACGGGATGTTCGGGGCGATCATCATCGACCCGCCGAACCTGCCCGAGGTCGACCGCGAGTTTGTCTTCGTACAGTCCGAGTTCTACCTCGGCCCAGAGGGTGAACCCGGCGACCTGACGAAGATGCAGCAGGATGACTGGGACGCGGTGGTCTTCAACGGGTACTTCAACCAGTACGCTCACGCGCCGATCCGGATCGAGCCGGATGAGCGGGTGCGCGTGTGGGTGCTAGACGCGGGGCCATCGGAGAACAGCTCGTTCCACGTCATCGGGACGATCTTCGACACGGTCTTCAAGGAGGGCGTCCTGCTGCTCCAGCCGGACGAGACTCAGGGTGGTGCGCAGACCATCGACCTGCAGCCCGCCCAGGGCGGGTACGTCGAGTTCACGATGGACGAGGCCGGCCTCTACCCCTTCGTGACGCACAAGTTCTCGAACGTCGGGAAGGGTGCCCTCGGCATCTTCCAGGCGGGCGAGGTCGCAGCGACGGACGGGGTCGCG
>JALOAM010000127.1 GCA_023228765.1 Dehalococcoidia bacterium | reverse complement strand
AGAAATGAGACTGTCAGGAGATCATCAGACCACCATCAGATCTGCCTCCGCGCCGGCGTTGAACCCGCGGACCTTCTCGTCGTACGCGCGCTCGTCGAGGACATGTAGGCCGGGGAAGACCGAGTCGATCAGCCTCCGCGCCTGGAGCTTCGGAACCTGCCCGTGATGCACGGCGATCACGAACGGCTGGAGCTGGCGCATCACCCAGCGCGCATTGCCGGTGGCAACCCGTGCTTCCTCGAGGAGGCGAGCGACCTCGGAGCGCTGTTTCGCTGTCCCGTAGTTCGTGACGACTACGGACTCCGTGTCGTCCTCGATCAGCCGGTACCGGCGCGCGACCTCGGGGTAGTCCCGGGCGGCACGTAGCTTTTGGATCTCCCGCGGGTCCTTATGCAGCAGCTTCAGCGCGTCGCGGTAGTACCGCTCCACGACCTCGAGGGAGTTGAGGTCATCGCCGCGTTCGATGAACGGACGGGTTTGGTCTCGCCTCATGCGGTAGCCGTCGCCCGAGGGCAAGCCGCCCTCGGCGGGGTCGAAGATCACGACGCGGCCGCGGTCAAGCTTGCCCTCGCGGTTGCAGCGTCCCGCGGCCTGGATGATCGCCTCCAGCGGGGCGAGGGCGCGGTAGACCGCGGGGAAGTCGAGGTCCACGCCTGCCTCGACGACCTGGGTGGAGACGACGATGCAGGGCTCCTTGTCGCGCAGACGTCTCCGGACTTCCTCGATCGTGTCGCTCCGGTGAGCGCCGCAGAGCAACGTGGAGAGGTGCAGCGCGTCCGTCACACCCGCCGCGTCGAGGGCATCGAGCAGCGCGAGGGCATCCTTCTTCGTGTTCACGATCGCCAGCGCCTGCGGTTCGTCTGCGAGCCACCCGGCGACCTCGTCCCACGGAGGGCGATGGTCCAAGCGCGCCTCGTACGTCACGCGCTTGAGTGCGCGGTAGTAGCGGTCGGGCTCTGGCACGATCGGCGTGGCGCTGACCTGGCTGAAGACTTTCAGCACCTCGTACGCGGGTTGGGTGGCGCTCGAGAAGACGACGGTGACGCCGTAGTGGTCCACCAGCTCGCGCAGCATGTCCAGCGTGGGGGTGAGGAGCGGGCCCGGTAGTGACTGCACCTCGTCGAGGACGATAACGCTCCCCGCGATGTTGTGGAGCTTCCGCGCGCGCGACGGCCGGTGCGCGAACAGACTCTCGAGGAGTTGGACCGTGGTGGTCACGATGACCGGCGCGTCCCAGTTCTCTGCCGCAAGTCGCGACCACATGACGGCGCCGGACGCATACTCCTCGTCGCCCGACTCATGGAACCCGCTGTGGTGCTCCAGGACCGTGCCGTCCTCCGGGAAGATCTCCCGGTACACGGCAGCGGTCTGCTCCGTGATCGAGAGGTACGGCACCGCGAAGATGACACGGCGCTTTCCGTGGTGGACGGCGTGCTGGAGAGCGAACACCAGTCCCGCGAGTGTCTTGCCGCCACCGGTGGGGACAGCGAGGCGGAAGAAGCCCGGTGGCGCCTCCGACGCGACGAGGCACGCCTCGAAGATCTCGCGCCGGAGCCCGGCGAGCGTCCCCTCCGCGTTGCTGAATCGTTTCTCGTAGTACGCGAGGAACCGCGCCAGCAGGTCGGCCATCGACCGGTCGTTACCCGTGCGGCCGTCGGTCCGCCCCGTGTTGAAGTGCGCCTCGGTATCGAGGAAGTCCGCGTCGACCAGCGCCGAGAAGACCATGCGGATGAAGTGCTCGATCGAGGTGCGGCCGCCGCCTAGCACCGTTGCGGGGATGCCCTCGATCGTCGCGGTCTCGAGTTCCGCGAGCTCGGCGAGTTCTGCCCTCGCGAGGGCGATTGCTTCCTCGGCGGCGCGGACACGGTCCAGCTCCGTGCGGAGCGTGTTCTTGAGCTCGGCCGCGGAGGGCATCCCGCCGTGGTGCCCGGCGATGGCGAACGCGAACGGGTCGAGGGCGGGATTCCTCAGCGCGAGGAGGACCCCGGCGAGCTTGTGTTCAGGGCCATGCCCACGGAGTGACGGATTCGCGGTTGAGGCTGCCAGGTATTCCTGCCAGAGGGGATGAACTTTCCCTGTGTCATGGAGTAGCCCGATAGCGCGAGCAATTGCTCCACCGCCGTACGGTGCGGCAAAGTCTCCCGCTCGTTGCGACGTGCCTCGGAGGTGATCCGCAAGGCTATGCCATGCGCCAGAATCGTTCGGAGAGTGGGCGCGTGCGCCCTGGTTAATTGTCATGCCTGCCCCCGCAGGCGTGCACCGTATCAGATATCGACTTGAATATTGAGCGCAGGATGGCACTCATTCTGAAGAGTGAGTGACGATCTCAATGTCACTATTCGCCGCGTGCCGGGCATGACCGTGACGGCGCTCCGGCGGGCTGGGACGATAGTCCCAGCGCCATCCGGCGCCCCGTGCCACACTGAGGCCATGCCACCGAAGTCCCGGCCCGACTCTCTCGACCGCGTCCGCGAGGACGTGATCGCGTGTGCGCGGTGTCCGAGGTTGGTGGCGTGGCGGGAGCAGGTCGCCGTCGAGAAGCGGGCGATGTTCCGCGACCAGGAGTACTGGGGACGGGCCGTGCCGAGCTACGGGGATCCCGAGGCGCGCGTGCTGGTGGTGGGGCTGGCGCCCGCCGCGCACGGAGGAAACCGCACGGGACGGATCTTCACGGGCGACCGCTCCGGGGACTGGCTGTACCGGGCGCTGCACCGCACCGGGTTCGCGAACCAGCCGACGAGCACTCACGTCGGCGATGGGCTCGAGCTGACCGACGTCTTCGTGACGGCGGCGGTGCGGTGCGCGCCACCCGAGAACAAGCCGACGACCACGGAGCGCGACGAGTGCCTGCCGTTCCTCCACCGGGAGATCGCGGCGCTGCCGGACCTTCGCGTCGTCGTCGCGCTGGGCGCGTTCGCGGCGGGGATCCTCGCCGGGCAGTTCGGCATCTCGCCGCGGCCTCGCTTTGGACATGGCGTCGAGGTGGACCTCGGCGAGGGGCGGACGCTGCTGTGCTCATTCCACCCGAGCCAGCGCAACACGTTCACGGGTGTCCTGACGGAGCCGATGTTCGACGCGATCTTCGAACGCGCGCGGGAGCTGGCCGGACTGACGTAGCGCTTGAGGCGCCGAGGCCGGCGGGAGCCGGTGTCCGGCTCGCGACGTAGACTCGGACTCCTCCATCGCAGCGCGTCCCGAAAGGCGTCCCGTGCTCCGAACGCTCTCGAGGTCTGCCGTCCTCGCTCTCCCGTTGCTCCTCCTTGCTGCGTCGGGGGCCTCCGTGGCGCAGGCGCAGGAGGCGCCGATCGCGCCGCCGCCGACGGTGGTCATCGGCGACGTGCCCGCCGAGGGCGGCATGGCGCTCTTGATGGTCGGGGCGGACACGACGCCCGAGGGGTTCGTGGAAGTGCTGCGCTCAGCCGGGTGTGAGGCCGAGGTGGTCACGATCACCTCCGGCGGGGCGTTCGAGCTGTACGCCCCGGCCGCGCCCCCGTTCGCGAACGCCTCGTTCCCGGCCATGCTGGAGGCAGGGCGCGGGGTGCTGGTCCGCTGTGCGGAGCCCACTGTCGTCGACGCCCACCTCCTGCGGCTGGTGTCGAAGGACCGCCCGCTGCCCGAGGGCTTCGTGCCGCAGGGGCTCACGCCGCTGTCCTCCGAGCTGGTGATGCCCGGCGGCGGGCCGGCGTACCTGACCGAGGAGGCCGCGGACGCGCTCGCCCAGCTGATCGAGGCCGGGGACCGCGCGGGGCAGGAGCTGCGGGTGCGGTCGGCGTACCGGTCGTACGCGGAGCAGGTGGCGACGTACCAGTACTGGGTGGACGTGCTCGGCGAGGTGGAGGCGAACCGCCGGAGCGCCGTGCCCGGGCACAGCGAACACCAGCTCGGCGTGGTCGCGGACGTGACGAGTGCCTCGGTGGGGTGGGAGCTGGAGCCCGAGTTCGGCGAGACGCCCGAGGGCCGCTGGCTGAAGCAGCACGCGTGGGAGTTCGGCTTCGTCGAGAGCTACCCGCAGGAGGCGGAGGCGATCACGGGCTATGACTACGAGCCGTGGCACATCCGCTACGTCGGGAAGACCCACGCAGACTGGATACGCCTCACCGGCCTGACCCTGACGGAATACCTCGCGCAGGTCGACGTCGACCTCGACTGAGGACGGACGGGACCGTCGAGGCTGGCGGGACGGCCACCTACACTCCTGACGTGATGGGTCGAGGCTCAGACCGCCGCCTCTGGCGCCGCCCGGTGCTCCTTGCCGTGCTCGGCGTCGCGTTCCTGGGCCTCCTCGGCGCCGGGTGGTTTGCGTACGACGCCGCGTCGAGAGCGCGCGACATCCGCTCCGAGGTCTTCGCCGCGAAGGCCGAACTCGACAGCGCACAGTCGATCGTGCAGGCGCTCGCGAGTCTCGATGCCGGGCAGATCCCCTCGGAGGAGGAGATCGAGTCGGCCCTCCTCCAGGTCCGCGCGGCGAAGGCACACCTCCTGCGGGCGGACGCCCGCCTGGGCTATCTCCCCGCGGTGCTGCCCGTCGCGGATCTGCTGCCCCCGGCGGACGGCGCGTCCGAGGTGCCCTCGCTGCTCGATGTCGGCCTGGCGGTCACGGATAGCGCTGACCGTCTGCTCACGGCCGTGCTGCCGCTGCTCCAGGACTCCGCCCCGGGCGACGAGCGCTCCCTCGCCGAGCGCGTCCGCGCCGTGTTCGTCCAGGACGGTGACGCCCTCGACGCTGCGTTCGCGCAGCTGGAGGCGACGCGGCCGGAGGTCGAGCGCCTCAACGAGCGCTCGTGGGGGGAGTGGTTGGACGCCGCCCCGGCCGCCCTCGATCTCCTCGCGCGCTCACTGTCGGAGGTCCCGCGCGCGCAGGAGGCGTTCGGCGCCATCCGTACTGGCCTCGACCCGCTGTTCGGGTTCGACCGGCCGAAGACGTACCTGGTCGCGGGCCTGAACGAGTCCGAGCTGCGCCCGACCGGTGGGTTCATGGGCACCGTCGGCATCGTGACGGTCGACCGTGGCCACATCACCACCTCGGAGTTCGAGCGCGTCTACGCCTTCGAGCGTGAGCTCGAGGAGTACCCCGCGCCCCCCGAGGACCTCGCTCGGTTCATGGGCGCGGGGTACTTCCAGCTTCGCGACGCGAACTGGTGGCCGGACTTCCCCACGTCCGCCGAGGCCACCCTCGACCTGTTCGAGGCGAACCAGGGCGTCCGCCCGGACGGCGTGATCGCCATCAACACGCTGCTCACGGGCCGCCTCGTCGAGGTCTTCGCACCGCTCGACCTGCCGGAGTACGACGAGACGCTGACCGCGGCGAACTGGCGTGGGGTGATGGAGAACACCCTGCTCGAAGGTCGCGAGGAGTTCGGCCAGGTACCGGTCGAGGTAGGCGCCGGGCCGGAGGGCGTCGCCGCCGAGATCTCCGCGGAGGGCTCCTACCTCCACCCGCTCATGGAGGAGCTCATCGCGCGGTCCCAGTCGGCGAGCGCGGACCAGCTGCCGTTGCTCCTCGCCGCGCTCTCGGAGGGCTCGTCGGCCCGCGATATCCAAGCGTACAGCACCGACGCCACGGCGCAGGCGATGCTCGACCAGTTCGGCGTCAGCGGTCGCCTCGAAGGGCTCGACGACGACGAGCGGGCCGCCGGCGTGCAGCAGATCGCGGTCGTGGACTCGAACGTCTCGTGGTCGAAGGTGGGGCCGGGGATCCACCGCGACACCACGGTGCTCTTTGGCGAGGACGGGTACGTCGATGTCCTCGTGCGGTGGGACAACCGCGCTGACCTCCTCGACCCTGCCGTGTATCCCCGCGCGAATGCACTCGGCGCCATCTTCGACCGCACACGTCTCACCTCCGAGCGGATCGACGGTGTCTACGGCAACTACGTCCGCGTCTACCTCCCGCCGGGCGTCACGGACCTCCGCATCGAGGGCGTGTCGGGGCTGCCTCGTGTCCTGCCGGGGGAGGACTTCATGGTGGCGGGTGGGCTGATGGTGATCCCGCCGGGGATGAGCGGCCTGCTCACCGTCTCGTTCCGCCTGCCCGAGGTACCTCGGGCGGTGGAGGTGTGGAAGCAGGGCGGGCAGGAGCACGACACCCTGCGGGTGCTGCGCAATGCGGAGGGCCGACAGCACGTGCTGTGGGAGGGCGCGTTCACGGGCGACGTGACCGTGGCGACGGAGGTGCTCGACGCCACGGTCACGAGTGAGCGGGAGCCGGCCGCTCAGTCAGTCGGTTCGACGGCCCAGCCCCAGATCCCGTAGATCAGGACCGCGATCCCCACCCCTGTCAGCGCGAGGTGCGAGAGGAACCCAACGCCGATCCCGAGGATCCCGAGCGTGACGATGAGCGGGAAGTACGAGGGCGGCGGCAGGTGGATTGGGCCACGCGCGACCGGCGCCTCATCCCGCGGGTTGTCTCGCTCGTACCACAGCGGGTCGCGGGAGCGGACGACCGGCGTGACGTCGAAGTTGTGCGCCGGCGGGGGCGAGGAGGTGCCCCACTCCAGGCTCGGGGCGTCCCACGGGTTGTCCGGGGCGTTCATCGGCCCGCGGAGGGCGCGCACCACGTTGACCACGAAGAGCAGGACGCCAAACCCCAGGATGTATGAGCCAATGGAGGCCACGAGGTTCCAGGTGTCCCAGCCCATGCCCGAGTCGTAGGTGTAGATGCGGCGAGGCATCCCGGACAGCCCGAGGAAGTGCATGGGGAAGAACGTCAGGTTGATGCCTACGAACATGAACCAGAACGAGACCTTGCCGATGCGCTCGGACAGGAACCGCCCGCTCATCTTCGGGAACCAGTAGTAGGCCGCGGAGAACAGGCCCATCATCGAGCCGCCGAACAGCACGTAGTGGATGTGGGCGACGACGAAGTAGGAGTCCTGCTGCTGGCTGTCGACACCGGGGCTCGCGTGCATCACGCCGGAGATGCCGCCGATGGTGAACAGCGCGATGAAGGCGACGGAGTAGTACGTCGCCGTGGTGAAGCGGATGCTGCCGCCGTACATGGTCCCCAGCCAGTTGAAGATCTTGATGCCGGTGGGGATGCCGATGGTCATGGTGCTGGCGGAGAACACCATCTGCGGGACCGTGCCCATGCCGGTCGTGAACATGTGGTGGCTCCACACGCCGAAGCCGAGAACCGCGATCGCGATCGTCGAGAACACGATCGCGGCGTAGCCGAAGATCGGCTTCCGGCACATCGCCGGGAGGACCTCGGAGAGGATGCCCATCGAGGGCAGCACGAGGATGTAGACCTCCGGGTGGCCGAAGATCCAGAAGATGTGCTGCCAGAGCAGCGGGTCGCCTCCCTCGGTCGGGAGGTAGAAGTTCGTGTCAAAGTTGCGGTCGAAGTAGAGCTGGATCAGCGCCACGGTCAGCACCGGGAGCGAGAGCAGCAGGAGGAACGAGACACAGAGGGCGGACCAGGTGAAGACCGGGAGCCGCATCATCGACATCCCGGGGGCCCTCATGTTGATGATCGTGATGATGAAGTTCATCGCGCCGATCAGGGACGACGTGCCGAGGATCAGCAGCGAGATCACGTAGAAGTCGATGGCCGAGCCGGCGGAGAACTCGTTGGCGCTCAGCGGCGCGTAGTTGAACCAGCCACCGTTCGGCGCGCCGCCGAGGAAGAAGGAGCTGGTGAGCATGAGGCCACCGGTCAGGTAGATCCAGTAGCTCAGGGAGTTCAGCCGGGGGAACGCGACGTCGCGCGCGCCGATGTGCAGCGGGATGAAGTAGTTCATCAGGCCCACGGTCAGCGGCATGATCGCGAGGAAGATCATCGTGAGCGCGTGCGTGGTGAAGAGCTGGTTGTAGAGGTCCGCGTCCATCACGTTGCCGTTCGGCACCGCGAGCTGCGTGCGGATCATCAGTGCTTCCACGCCGCCGACGAGGAAGAAGGTCAGCGCGGTGGCCAAGTACATGATGCCGATGCGCTTGTGGTCGACCGTGGTCATCCACGACCAGATCGTGGACTGTTCCGTTGAGAGGACGCCCGCCGCCTGTACCTGTGCCATCCTGATCTCCTCCTGCCGGGGCGTCCGCGCGATCACGGACTCCACCCCGTCCAGCAAGAGGCGACAGCGCACGCCGAGGGAGGGTGCCCCGCCGCCGGTTCAGCCCACCATCGGCCGGGGCATGACTGAGGTCAGTGACTAAAGTCGCTCACGGCGCGGAACGGCGTCACACGCCATCACGATCGCTGCCGGAACCCCTCGAGATGCTCAGGATTCGAGCTTGGAGACATCCACGAGGGTGATCGCGCCACGTTCCAGGCGGATCGCGCCGGCGTCCTCCAGGCTTCGGAGCGCCCGCCCGACGACCTCCCGCGTGCTGCCGATGATCTCGGCGATCTCGCCCTGCGTGAGCCGGCGCTGCGTGTCGAGGCCTGCGCCCACGCCGCGGTGGGGGACGACGGACTGGAGGAGGACGCGCGAGACGCGCTCCGAGACGTGGCGGAAGGAGAGGTCCTCCACTAGCTCCATCAGGTGCCGGTAGAGGCCGGAGAGCGAGTCGATGATCGCGTGGGTGACGCGCGGGTCCGAGTCCATCAGCTCGACCATCACCTCGCGCGAGATCACGAGGACCTCGCTGTCGACGACAGCCTGGGCGTTCGTGGGGTTCACGCCGCCGTCCAGGACCGTAACTTCGTTAAAGGAGGAGCCTGGCGGCGCGTAGCGGACGATCTGTTCGCGTCCGTTGATGGAGGTCTTGAACACCTTGACCAGTCCGGACACCGTGACGAACAGGCCGGAGCACGGCTCGCTTTCCTGCGTCACCATCGCGCCAGCCTCGAAACGGCGCCGGCGAGCTCGGTCCAGGAACTGCTGCCGCGTCGTCTCGTCGAGGCCGTCGAGGAAGAGCGCGTGCGGGCCGGTTGGTTCACTCGTCAGCGGACCAGTCATGCCGCCGGCCGTCCCTTCCACGACGTTTCCCTCGGGTGCTTCCAGCAATCTGCCTGATCTTCCCATGTTCTGGCGTGAAGCGTGACCAAAGTTGCTGCCTGCAGCCAGCACGCGCGCGATCCTCCGAGCGAGGGTTGCCCACGTCCCCCGGTCCACCGCTCGTGAGACCCACTCATGGCGACCCATCTGGAGAGGCAGAGGGAGCTTCCGTGACAGCGTGCTTGATCGTCGAGGGGGTGTTG
>JALOAM010000126.1 GCA_023228765.1 Dehalococcoidia bacterium | reverse complement strand
TGCGCGCCGGTCTCCCGGGTGAAGCGCTGCGACAGGACCACCTGGATGATGTCCCCGGCGGTGATGTACTCCTTGCAGCGGCGCACCGCCGCGAGGAAGTCCTCGTGCTCCCAGTTGGACGTGACCTCGTTGCCGCGCGTGCCGGAGAACGGCACGTACGGCAGCCCGCCCAGGGGCTGTTCGAGGCGCCCGACGATCTCGTCGATCTTCGCCTGGGCCTGGCGGTAGGAGGCGTCGATGTCACCGTCCAGCCGGACGTGCGCCACCACCTTGATGCTGTGCTTCACGTGGTCGAACACGAGGATCGTGTCCGTGAACATCAGCCACGACTCCGGCACGCCGAGGGCGTCCCGCTGCGCGAGGGGCACGCGCGGCTCGAAGTGCGTGACCGCCTCGTACCCCAGGTAGCCCACGGCGCCGCCGTGGAACTTCGGCAGCCCCGCCACCTCCACGGACTGGAAGCGCGCCAGCTCCTCCTGCACCACATCCAGCGGGTCCCCGTCCTCGTGCGTCGCGGCGTGGACGCGGTACGGCTCCGTCCCGATGAAGGAGTACCGCCCAAGGCGTTCGCCACCCTCCACGGACTCGAGCAGGAAGGAATACGGCCCGCGCGCCACCTTCAGGTACGCGGACACAGGCGTCTCGAGGTCCGCGCGGACCTCGCGGTAGACGGGCACGACGTTGCCCTGGCCCGCCATCCGGCGGACATCGTTCAGGGTGGGCAGGTATTCAGACATGGAGTGCTCCGAGGATGGACGCGGTGTGGTGGTCGCAGCTGTCAGGCTGCCACCACCAGGACCACCCTGACCGTCGCCCAACGATGCTGGGACGCGAGGTGAAGATGGACATCCTGCGCTCTCCTCGATGATCTCGGACCGGTTGATGACCCAACAAAAAACCACCGCGCCACGCAACTCGTGGGGCGATGGTCCTCGCGGTGCCACCCACATTCCCCCGCGCGTCACGAGACGCCCGAGGCTTTCGCCAGCGACGGCGCGCCCTCGACGCCACATGCGCGGAGGGGTTGCGATCGCCTGGGCATGGATAACGGCGCCCACACCGCCGACGCCTACTCCTGCCACCACGCAGGTGGAGTTTGGGGCCGGGACTCACGGGTCCATTCGGTCGCTGCTGTCAGGCGCCGGGCTTTCACCTTGCCCCGGCTCTCTGGAGCCCCGCTCGCGACGTACTCGTCCCGATCAGCGTCATGTCTACGCGACTGACTGATGTACGACAGTACGATTCCGCCGATCCCACTGTCAACGAAGCGCCGCCGCCCTCCTCTGCACTCACCCGCCCGACTCTGCCCCTCCCCCGAGAAGGGAGGGTCAGAGTCGGGAGTACGCTGCCACCGAACACCTCGGGAGACTGACATGACGCCAGACGAAGCGACTGCCATCGACACGATCCAGCGCTGGCTGGAGGGGTTCAACGCCCGCGACGCCGAGGTGCAGGTCGAGACGTTCAACTTCCCGCATGTGCGTTTCGCCAACGGCGCGTTCTGGACGATCGAGGATGGCGACGCCCTCCGACGGCAGAACGAGCCGGGGACCGCGCGGCTGCAGGCGGAGGGCTGGGGCCACACCACCCTGGAGTCGATCGCACCGGTGCAGAGCGGACCGGGGAAGGTCCATGTGGCCGTGCACTACGCGCGACGACGTGAGGACGGCACCGTCTACAACGAGTTCGACTCGCTCTGGATCGTGACCGAGCAGGACGGCCACTGGGGTGTCCAGTTCCGCTCGTCCTACCTCGAGGGCTAGGACGAGCGGAACAGCAGCCTAGTCAGCCAGCTCGGACTGCCCGAGGGGCACGATCGTCACATGGCCCTCCGCAAGGTCGAGGTCGTAGTAGTCGACCATCGCCACGATCTTCGCGTCGCCGGGTGCCGCGCCCGCCGTCAGCGTGGCCGTGTACTCGCCACTGCCGAGGTAGCTCACGGGGCCGATGGTCCCGAACTGCTGGTTCATGAACAGCTCGACCACGCGCTCCTCCACGGGAGGCTCCCCGAAGACGTCGAGGAGCTTCACGGTCACGGTCGCCGTCGAGACGCCGTCGGCGGGGAGGGCGTCCTCACCCACCTCGATCGTCGTGTTGGGCAGCGGCGAGACGCCGGCGGAGTGCTCCAGCACGAGACGGTAGGTCACGCTCTGCGGCCCGGGGGCGCCCTCCGTGCTCACGGTCTCCAGGGCGAACTGGCGCTCGCCGAACGAGTTGAGCGTGGACGGCAGCGTCGAGGCTGGCGCGAGCTCGTACTCCCAGAGCTGCCACGCGCCGAAGTCGAACGCGAAGGACAGCGCGGGCTCGCCCGGGGCGACCGTCACGGTCAGGTGGTCGCCGTCGAAGTCCGCCTGCACCCCACCGTCGGCACTCGCGAACTCGACACCGCCACCCACCACCGCAATGTCCGAGGCGAAACTAACGCCCTCGGACGCGCCGCCCGACACCGAGACGCTGCCCGTGAAGGTGACGCCGAAGAGCCAGGAGACCGGGTGGCAGTCCCGGTCCAGGTAGGCGCCGGGGCCTCCGTCGTCCGGGATGCTCTCGCCGGGGTAGAGGTCACCGTGGGCGCGGTGCTCCTCGATGTCCGCCTCAGGGGCATCGGCGGGAAGGGAGATGGGACGGTAGTCCTGCCCCTCGGCATGACACAGCACGGACGACTCGGGATCGACGGCCTGCGCCGTGCCTCCCGGTACGGTCACAAGGGCTACCACCGCTACGGCCACAAGTGCGAAGACGACCCGTCGCATCGGGCGCTTCCTCTCTAGTCACGCGTCTTGGAACGCCCCGTTTCGGAGCGCCCTCCACGAGGACACAGCGCCGCCCGATGACCATCCGATCTCAACCGATGACCCGTTGAGACGGGGTTAGGCGGCCGTTCTCGTGGATGACAACGTGCGTGTTGCGAGAAGCGTGTCTACCGAGAAGCAGGTATCCAGCGGGAGAAACCCCCAGACCCGCACAGGTTCCCGCGTGGGTTAGACCCGTACAGGTTCCCGGCCGGGGCGGGCCTGCTCCTGCGCGATCAGCTCGAGGAAGGCGTCCACCGTGGCGTCGAGGTCGCCCTCCACGTTCACGAGGGGGACGCAGAAGCTGCGGGCGCGGGCGATCTCCTCGTGCGCGATGTCCAGGCGACGCCACATCTGCCCCGGCGTCTCGCTGCCGCGGTCGGTGAGGTGGGCCTCCAGCGCCTCCGGGGAGGCGGGCTCGAGCGCGACAAAGAGGGCGTCCGGAAGCACCTGGCGGAGCGACTCCGCGCCCTGCACGTCCACGCGGACGATGACGTGCTTCCCGGTCGTGAGGGCGGCGCGGACCGACTTCCGAGGCACCCCGTAGAGGTTGCCGTAGACCTCCGCGTGCTCGAGGAGCTCGCCCGCCTCGAGGTAGTCGAGGAACTCCTCCCGCGTGACGAAGTAGTGGTGGACGCCTTCCTCCTCGCCGGGGCGAGGGGCGCGCGTGGTCATCGTAGCGGGGCGGACTACGGGCTCACCGCGCTCGTCCGCGCGGTTCACCACGGCGTCCTTGCCGACGCCGGAGGGTCCCGTCAGGACGACGACGAGCGGCGGGAAGCCGCCAGCCGGACCGGCGCGGTCCGCGACGTCCGGGACATCGGGCCGTCGTGCGTCAGCCACGGACGAGTCCGTGCACCGGTCGCCGCACTAGTCGGCGGCTGCGTGCTTCATGCTGCTGACGCGGCTGTGGAACGTCTCCGGCGTGATGGCGATGAGTGTGACCCACTCCTCCTGCATCACGACCACGGCCTTGGTGCGCCGCCCGCTGGTGAGGTCGATGGCGCGGTGCTGTTCCTTCGCCCGCTGCACCATGCGCTTCATCGGCGCGGACGCCGGCGAGGCCACGGCGAGCACGCGGTCGAGCGTGAGGTAGTTGTCGAAGCCGACGTGGATGAGTTCTGACGACACAGGCGTACCTCCCCCGACGGGAGGCCACGTCAGACGCGACGAGGTCACCCGAGGTCGTTCCGCGGGGCAGGATACGACAGCAAGGCACGTCTGAGGTCGATTGAACGCTTACGGGCACGTTAGGGCTCGTCAGGACTCGCCGGTCCGCTAGATGCGGCGCTTGAGCCGCTCTTCCTCGTCCATCTTCCGCAGTCGGTCCTCGGAGGCGGTCATCGCCTCGTTGAACTTGTCGCGGATCCAGCCGCCCGCCAGGTAGTCGCCCACGCCGAACGCGGACTGCTTCTCGCCCACTGGCTTCTGTTCGCGCCCGGTCTTTCCCATCTGGTACGCAGTGTGGTCCAACTCGGTGGCGGCCAGCAGGCGATAGAACTCGTCCTCGCCCTCCACGTCCACCAGGCGACGGCGCAGCTCCTGCAGCGCCACCACGTAGCGGTCGATCCAGTGGGCGATGTTCTCCTTGTTCGTCATCGCGATGTCGTACGCCATGTCCGGATCGGTCCCGGCGAGCCGCGTCATGTCGCGGAACCCGCCCGCCGCGAGGAGCGAGAGCTCCGGCCAGGCCTCGGACGCGCGGCCCATCGAGAAGAGGGCGACGGCCGCCATCATCGGGAGGTGAGAGATCGCCGCGATGTAGGCGTCGTGCTCCTCGGCGTCCATGATCATCGTCTGCGCGCCCAGGGTGGTCGCGATGTTGGTGACGACCGTGATCGCCTCCGGCCGCGCTTCGACCGCCGGGACGATCACCCAGCGAGCGCCCTCGAATAGCGTCTCTTCGGCGGCAGCCGGGCCGAACTCGGTCTTGCCCGCCATCGGGTGTCCCGCGACCACGCCCTGGTGGCCGGGGAGGATCTCCCGCATCCAGCGCAGGACCTCGGTCTTGGACGAGCCGGTGTCGGTGATCACCGCGTCCGGCTTCAGCACGCCGCGGATCTCCTCCAGCAGCGGCCGGATCGCGAGCACGGGGACGGCGAGGACCACGACGTCTGCTTCGCGGACCGCCTCGGTCGCGGAGAACGCGACCTCGTCCACGGCGGCGCGCTTCCGCGCGACGTCCGCCGCCTGGCGGTTGCGGTCGTACCCGACGACGTAGACGCCCTTCACCCGCTCGCGCAGGCCGAGGCCGATCGACGCGCCGATGAGGCCCGTACCCAGGATCGCTACACGCATCGAAACTCCCTGCCCGGTGGTCATCCGATCCTACACGGAATCATCGGCACGGATGAACGCCTCGATCTCCGCGTCCTCGACGCGGGCGTCCGTGTGGCGCTCCACGATCTCGACGACGCGCGCGGAGGAGCCGGCGCGCCGCAGCATCTCGGCGCCAAGCCTCGCATGGTGGCGCAGTCGCCAGAGCGCGCGGCGCCATCGAGGGCCAGACGGCGCGGCCAGCACCCCGTTCAACGGCCCGAGGATCACGAATGCGACTCGATGCCACGTGGCGATGTCGCCCTTCCCCACGTCGTGTACCAGCGCCGCGACGAGCATCGGGCGGGACGCGCCCGCGCTCAGGAGCAACCGGTAGAGGTCCACGGAGTGCCGCCGGTCTCGAGCCTGCGCGCCCATGAAAAGCCGGAACTCGGCCTCGGACAGCACCTCGCGCGCCTCGGCGATCTCGCCGGGAGCCAGGTGGGGCCGCAGCCCGCGTGTGAACTGGTGGACGCGGTAGCGCGCCCGGGCGAGGCCACCCGCGAGGGGGATCGCCATCAGACGAAGATCAGGCGGCCCGCGTCGCCGGCGAAGACGCCGAGGAGGAACTCCACGATCGGCCCCAGAATGGTGAACAGGCTGAACTGCCCGTTCGTGATGAACGGCGCCAGGATCAGCAGCATCAGGATGCCGAAGCCCCACGGCTCCAGCTTCGCGTACTCCCTCGCCAGGTCGTCCGGGAGGATGCCGGCGAGGACGCGGGAGCCATCGAGCGGCGGGATCGGCAGCATGTTGAACACGCCGAGGAGGACGTTCAGCAGCAACACCGTGCCGAGGAACAACCCGACGAGGTCGGCCGGCGACTCCGTCCAGATCTGGGCCCACGCCCCCGCATCGGACGCACCGACGAACGGGTGCCACATGGGCACCCACCCCAGCTTGATCGGAATGCCCGCCAGCCCCGCGACGACGAGGTTGGACGCCGGCCCCGCGAGCGCGATCACCGCCATCGACTGCTTCGGGTTCTTCGTGTTGTTGGGGTTCACCGGCACCGGCTTCGCCCACCCGAACCCCACGAGGAAGATCATGGTGGTGCCGATGGGGTCGTAGTGCGACTTCGGGTTCAGCGTGAGGCGCCCCGCCCACCTCGGCGTCCGGTCGCCCAGCCGGTCCGCCACGTACGCGTGGCAGAACTCGTGAAAGATCAACCCTTCGAGCATGGCGAACACGAGCGCACTCGCGAGGATGACGAACGCCAACGGCGACTCGCCGAGCACGGAGAAGAAGGTGAAAATCACTCGCGGAGGATAACAGCGCCTCCCCGTACCGCCTCCTTCCCCTTCCCCTTCCGGCCCCTTCCGGCCCCCTCTCCCGGTTTCGGGAGAGGGTTGGGGTGAGGGCCGTCCGGATCTGCTCACGAACTGCCGAGGAACGGCGCGCCGAACGAGGGCCCTCACCCCCGGCCCCTCTCCCGAAACCGGGAGAGGGGAGACGGAGCGTTGGGAACGGTCCGATCTCGGCTGCCGTCGGGAACCCACGTTCGTTGACTGCCCGATCCCCGCTGCCTATCGTGCACCCATCGGCTCCCACCCTCGTCGAGGGCGGCGCCGTCAACCTGATCCGGGCAACGTGACCTCACGCTGAACGAAAGGCTGAGGGGTACGTGACGGGGCGGTGCGGTCGGCGGGGGCCCCGCATCGCGATACCGGGCATCGCTCACGGCGATCCGGGCCGCACGCACCCGACGAGATGGCAGCCCCCCGCACCCCATCCTCTTCTCGGCATCGCGTCCTCTCGAGGAATGTCGTCCTCGCGACGGCAGTCGCGGCCATCGGCGTGATCGCGGTGGTATCGCTCGTCGCGCGCGACCGGTTCACCTCGGGCGATGGGGACGGCGCGACGATCGAGGTAGCCGGTACGCCGCTGATGGTGTTCGCCGAGTTCGGCGCGAACGAGGACCAGATCTACACCGCGCCCGCCGATGCGCCCGAGGACCGCACACTGCACGCCACCGTCGCACACGCGCCGGGCTGGGGGATCAACCCCGGGACGTCCTCCGCCGGGCCGCTCGTCGCGTACACCGTGCTGCCGGAGGATGCCGACCCCTCCCGGGAGTCACCTGCCGAGCTCTGGGTGCTCGATGTCGCGAAGGACGAGTTGACGCGCCTCGCACGGGACGCGGACCTCCTCGTGGCTCCGGTCTTCACGGACGGCGGGCGTTCGTTGCTCTACCGGCGGTCGGAGGGCGCGGAGCAGGAGGTCGTCCGCGTCGACGTGGAGGGCCTGACGCGCGAGGTCGTGCATGCCGAGCAGACCTCCTTCGGGATCTTCCCGATCGGGCACCGCGGCGCGGAGCTGGTCTTTGCGCGGCTCTCGACGGAGGGCACGGACGTGTACGCCGTGCAGCAGGGCGGCGCGCCGGAGTTCCTCGTGCACGCCTCGGACGACATCGCGCGCGACTGGCGGCTCTCGCCGGACGGCGGCGCGCTCTCCTTCCTCGCCCCGGTGACCGAGGCCGAGCGCGTGGTCTACCGCGCGCAGATCGTGTCGCTCGACTCGCGCGAACCCGTCGCCCTCGCGGGGGTGGATGCCACCGGCACGCCCGAGGGCAGCGCGAGCGTGGCGACGGAGCAGTACAGCCCCGTGTGGACGCCGGACGGCAGCGGGATCACCGTCGGCCAGGAGGCGTTCGTCGACGAGTCCGAGCCCGCGGTCGTCCTCGGACTGGACGGGTCGCGCACGGAACTGGTGACGCCGGCGTTCGGCTTCGACGTGCCGATTGCGTGGAGCACGGACGGGCGCTACCTGGCGGTGCGCTCGTTCGACGGACGTAACTCCGTGCAGCCCGGCCTCCAGCGCACCGAGATCGTGGACCGCGAGGGTGCCCGCTTCGCCATCAACGTGCCGTCCGAGGTGATCTTCCTGGGCTGGTTCACCGGTGTCTGAGCGCCGTCCCTCCGTGCTCAACCGCTCTCGGATCGCGCTCCTCGTCGCCGCGGTCATCGGTGTGCTCGTGGCGCTGATGCCGTCGGGGAGCGAGCGGGCGAACGCCTGCGCCTTCGACCCCCTCACCCCGTACGCGTACGAGGCGGACCAGGAGCGCACGTTCTACCGCCTCGCATTCGATGCGGTGTCGACGAACTCGCTGTTCACGACCGACCCGTTCTTCGCGCTCCCACCGATCGAGCGCGGCCTGCGCGGATCGAGAGCGGACGGCCCCGCATTCATCCCGACAGACCTGCTCAAGGCGATCTCCTGGGTCGAGTCGGACATGACCATGGCGCAGCGCTCCGTCCCCTTCAACTCGATCGGCGCGGCGATGGTCTCGTTCGACTGCGGACACGGGCTGACGCAGGTCACCACCGGCATGACGGTGCCCCTCGGAGCGAACAACCTGCCCTCGGACCGGCAGGTGCTGATCGCGACGCACTACGCCTACAACGTCGCGAGGGGCGCGCAGATCCTGGCGGAGAAGTGGAACTCAGCGCCAGAGCAGCGCCCGGTCGTGGGTACCGACACGAACTCGGATCCCGCGCTCATCGAGAACTGGTACTACGCGGTCTGGAGCTACAACGGCTTCACCGGCCCCGGCGCGAACCGCAGCAACCACCCCCTCGACCCGGCGCTTGCGTGGCCTCGGGCGTCGTTCCGCTGCGACGGCAGCCAGTCGCGCGACCGGTACCCGTACCAGGAGCTCGTGTGGGGCTGTCTCGCCTCGCCGGCCACGAGGAACAACACAGCCATGTGGTCGCCGATCGCGGCGACGCTCCCGGACCCGACCAACCCGCAGGTGGCCTCCGCGATGGCGGTCTCGAACTGGGCGTTCCCGTACAACAAGATGGACATCGCCACGCCCCAGCCCGCGCACGTCGTCTCACCACCCGCCCTCCCGAGCTCGTACCAGGCGACCCTGCTCGGCGCGCCGGTGCTACAGGCCTCGACGGAGTCCGTCTCCATCCGCCTGAACGACCCGACCGCCATCGGCCGCGTCAGCGTGAACATCCGCAACACCGGGACGGGCGTCCTCTCCTGGGTCGCCGAGCCCTCGGCGGGGTTCCTGAAGCTGACGCCTCCGGGTGGAGTGGCCCTCGG
>JALOAM010000125.1 GCA_023228765.1 Dehalococcoidia bacterium | reverse complement strand
AAGAGCAGTACGAGGTGCTTCCGTACCCCCATCGGGATCCGGAGCGAGAGCTCGAGGTGCTCCGCCAGCCGACGCTGTGCGAGCTGCCGCGGGTGCAGTCGCTGGCGTGGGGACGCCCTCGCGACCTCTCATCGCTGCGCATCCTCGACGCCGGGTGCGGAACCGGTGACAACACCGTCTTCCTCGCCCAGCAGCTTCGAGGCACCGGCGCGGAGATCGTCGCGCTCGACTTCTCGGAGACGTCGCTCGCCATCAACCGTGCCCGGCTCGTGAAGCGTGGGTTGGAGGGCGTCCGTCACGTCCTCGCCCCGATCGAGGATGCCCCGGGGCTCGACCTCGGCGAGTTCGACCTCGTCATCTGCACCGGCGTGCTGCACCACCTGGCGTCACCCCTCGACGGGTTGTTGGCGCTGCGGTCAATGCTCAAGCCGGACGGCGTGATGGGGCTCATGGTCTACGCGCGCTACGGACGCGAGCCCGTGTACCTGATGCAGTCGCTCCTCCAGCGGATCGCGCCGCCAGACCTCCAGCCCGCGCAGCGCCTCCGCATCCTGAAGCGCACGATCGAGGGCCTGCCCGACCAGAGCCGGACGCGTCGAGGCATCCTGGAGACGCCGCACTTCCTCAGCGAGATCACCCAGAGCGACGCCGGCGCCTACGACCTGCTGCTCCACACCCAGGACCGTCCCTACACGGTCCCCGAGGTCTACGAGTGGATGACCGAGGCGGGGATGCGTGTCCTCGACTGGTCCGTGCCGAAGGTCTACGACCCGGAGACGTACCTGGACGGCGTCCGTCTCCGTCACCTGGACCCCGCCGGTCGCGCCGCGACCGCGGAGCTGATGCACGGCGGCATGACGAAGCACGAGTTCTTCGCGGAACGCCTCGACGCTCCCGCGCGCCCCTCGGTCGCCGCGGATGAGCCGACTGCCGTGCCGGTGTGGACGGGCTATGACTTCCCGGAGACGGTGAAGGCGGCGCTGGCACAGCCGAAGATCGGCCCGGAGTTTCGCTGCACCTTCGGCCCGGGCCGCGAGGTCGCCGTCCCCGCCGACCCTCTCGGCAAGCACTTCATCGGCTCCGTGGACGGTCAGACCCCCGTCCGCGCCATCCTCGGCAGCGCGAGGGCGATCGCTGGCACGCTTCCCGAGCAGCGCATCCGCGCCCGCTGGACCGAGTTCGCCGAGTCCTTCCGCGCCGTTGCCGCCCTCGCGCTGTACGAGGGCCAGTAGGCGGTCACGCCGACCCTCTCACGTCCAATCCGATCCCCTCTCCCAGTTCCGGGAGAGGGTGAGGGTGAGGGTCCCTCCGGATCGGCTCCCCTCGCATCAAGCTCGGTGCGAGGAGCGGGCACCACGCCGTCCGACCTACTCCAGGTGGTGGATGATGAGCGCGGCCGTCCCGAGGAAGGCGAGGAACCCGGAGATGTCGGTGGTCGCGGTGACCCAGATGCCGCCGGACAGCGCCGGGTCCTGCTTGAACCGCGTCAGCGCCATCGGGATCAGCACCCCGCACACCGCGCCGACGAGGATGTTCGCGGCGAGCCCGGCGAAGACCACGAGGCCCAGCCACGGGTTGCCCTTCCACAGCCACGCCACCAGCCCGACCATCGTGCCGCAGGACACCCCCAGCACGAGCCCCACCGCGGCCTCGCGCTGGACCAGGGACGGCATGTCCCGAGGCGAGATCCGGTCGATAGCGAGGGAGCGCACAATGATCGTGAGCGTCTGGATCCCGGCGTTCCCGCCCTGCCCGCCGATCACCGGAAGGAACGCCGCGAGGATCGCGACCTGCTCCAGGGTGTCCTCGAACAGCGCGACCACGGAGGCGGCGGCCATCGCGGTGACCAGGTTCACGGCGAGCCACGGGAGGCGGTTGCGGACGGAGGACCACACTCCGCGCAGATCCTCGTCCTCGTGGACCAGCGCGAGGCGGTAGAGGTCCTCGGTCGCCTCCTCCTGCATGACGTCGATGAGGTCGTCGCTGGTGATGGTGCCGAGCAGGTGGCCGTGCTGGTCGACGACCGGCAGGGCGAGCAGGTTGTGTCGCTGGATGACACGCGCCGCCTCCTCCTGGTCCTCGTTCGCCTCCACGGTGACGACGTCGGACACCATGAGCTCGGCGACCGGGCTGCTCGGCGGTGAGGTGAGCAGGGCGCGCACGTTGAGGACGCCGAGGAGCGTCCGATCGGGCGCGGTCACGTACAGGTAGAACGGCTTGGAGGCGTCCGCCTGGGCGGTGCGGAGCTGCTCGATCGCCTGCCCCGCGGTCAGTGTGGGGCGCAGGGTGATCACCTGCCCCGTCATCAGGCCGCCGGCGGTCTCGTCGCCATAGGTGAGGAGCTGCTGGAGTTCCTCGCGGCGCTCGTCCGACAGCGCCTCCATGATGTGGGCGGCGGTCCGCTGGTCCAGCTCCTGGACCATGTCCGTCGCGATGTCGTCCGCGACCGCGGCGATGGTCTCGGTCAGCGTGTCCGGTTCCAGGAGGTGGACGATCTCGCTGCGCGTGGAGGACGCCGTGTATTCCAGCGCCCCGGAGATCACCTCTGCGTCGAGCTCCGGCACGAGCTCCTCGAGGTTGTCGACCGACAGTCGTTCGAGGACCTCTGCGGCGTCCGGAGAGCGCAACCCGGAGACCAGGGCGACCGCGCCCGGGGTGTCGTCCTCGTGCAGCATGTCGACCACCTGATCCACGGGATCGGTGGTCGACTCGATCAGCTGAGGCTGCTCGCCCGTGTCCAGGTCGTCGCGTGTGTCCATGACACGGCGATTGTCACACACGCACCTCTTGAGGGCGTTTCGGGCTTCTACGCGCCTCTACGGCTCACAACGGCTCAGGAAGCGCGCTCAACTGGTATCCAGAGTTCCGCCTCCGCCGTCTTCCCGTCCTCGGACACTTTCGTCCGGGACAGCGACGGCCCCGGCCGGCTCGCATACGGGTTCGAGGGGAACCACTGTGTGTACACGTCTCGCCAGGCGTGCTGGAGGGTCAGTGGAAACTCGCCGGAACTCTCGAAGACGGCCCAGAGTCCTGCGGCCATATCGAGGCTCTCCAGGTCCTCGGGCGTCTCCGCGTTCGTCACGACGGCGTGCCAGTAGTCGAGCTCGGTGCCCTCGGCGTAGGACTCATCGACGTTGATGCTGACGCCGAGGATCCCGCGAGGCTCCTGGTCGTTGAGCGCCTCGATCCGCTCCAGGGTCTCCTGCCCGAGGCCCCGGATGAACGCGACGATCGAGGGGTTCATGCCCTCGTGTACCAGTAGCACCCGCGCGGTCCGGCCGGTGAGCTTGAAGGCGGGCTTGTCGACGATGCGGTACTGCATGCTGCTATCTCCTTCCACGATGAGGCGGAACGACATCCGTGGCTGCGACTGCAGGTTCGCCCCGCTCCGTCGTGCCTCGCTGGGCGCGACACCGTGCTGCGCACGGAACGCTCGGGCAAACGCCTCGCCTGAGCCGTACCCGTATCGCATGGCGATCTCGATCAGCGGGCGCTCGCCCGCGACCACCTCGGCGCCCGCCAGGGTGAGCCGGCGCCGCCGCACGTACTCGGCGAGGCCCATGCCCGCGAGTTCCGCGAACATCCGGCGGAAGTGGTACTCGGTGGTCGCTGCGATCTTCGCGAGTTCGCGCGCGTCGAGTTCCGCGTCGCCCTGGGCGACACGCTCCGTGAGGAGATGATCCTCGACGTACTGCATGGCCTCGTTGAGTCGCTCCAGCACGTGGTTGTCCTTCCGACACTCACGCTAGGTGCGACAACGAGCGGCTGCCCGACATTCCGAGCCCGACTTGGTCAGGTGGGGGAGGGCTATCCGAGGGTGGTGAGCCACTCCTTCGCGCGGGCCTTTGCCTTCGGCTCCTCGTTGAAGATGCCGTGGCCGATGCCGGGGTAGATCTGGAGCTGCGCGTCGGCGATGAGTCGCGACATAATGACTGAGCCACCTGCGGGCGTGGTTGGGTCGCTGTCACCGACGAGGATGAGCGTCGGCACTCCGACGGTCTTCAGCTCCTCGTCCATGTTGTACTTCGAGACCGCTCGTCGGGCCGCCGCGAGGTGCGGGTTCGTCGCCTCGATCTCGTCCGCCTGGCGCAGCCAGGCGGCCTCCGCGAGGGCGCCGACCCGGCTCGAGGTGGAGAGCAGGAGGATCGCCTCGGTGCGCTCGGGGAAGTCGATGGCGAACCGCTGCGAGATCGCCCCGCCCATCGAGTGCCCCGCGACGATCGCGCTCGGAATGCCGAGGGCGTCCATCAGCCCCGCGAGATCCTTCGCCCAGTCCTCCAGCCGTACGGGGCCGTCGACGCCCTGTGACTCGCCCATGCCTCGGACGGAGTAGACGAGGTGGCGGTAGCCGGGGAACTCCGGCAGGTGCGGGAGCCAGGTTTCGAGGCGTGAGCCGATGCCGTGCGTCCACGCGATCGTGCGAGGTCCCTCGCCGATCAGCTCGTAGTGGACGCTCCGTCCCTGCACGTCGATCGTCGCCACGCGTCACCTCCGGTCGCCCCCACCCCGCGAGGGCAGGCGCGGCGGGAGTATATGCCTCGGACGGAAGCCCCCCGCGAGGGCGAGCGGAGCACCGGCTCTGGGGTCCGACGCCCTCCCCCGGAGGGGAGAGAGCCGGAGGTGGCGGCAGACGCGGAGGCAGGGAGGCGCCGTGTTACGATTCCGCGGCTTTTGAGAGGGTGTGCGGGTGGCGGACGCGATTGATCCTCGGCGGTTTCGGGATGTGATGGGGCGGTTTGCCACCGGGGTGACGGTGGTCACGCTCGCGGCGGAGGGGCAGCTGCGCGGGATGACCGCGAACGCCTTTTCCTCCGTGTCGCTCGAGCCGCCGCTGCTTCTCGTCTGCGTGGACCAGAACGCCTCGATCTATCCGATGTTCCACTCGGCGGAGGCCTTCGCCGTGAACATCCTGGCCTCCGACCAGGCGCACGTCTCCCAGCTCTTCGCGACGAAGGGCGAGAAGTCCGAGGTCATGGGCGGGCACGCGCACAGTCTCGCACCGCTGGGGTCGCCCGTGCTGGACGGTGTCATCGCGTGGGCAGAGTGCCGCATCGAGCACCGCTACGAGGGCGGCGACCACCTGATCGTGGTGGGACGGATCCACGACCTCGAGGTCGCCCAGCCCGAGGGGGCGCCGCTGCTGTTCTTCTCCGGCCAGTACCGCGCCCTCGGTGATCCGATCCTCCCGCAGGGCTAGCCCCTCGCCGGGTGGCGCGACCTAGAGGCCTCCCGGCGCTCGTCCGAGGGTTTCCCCGATGGGGAGCGTGCCGCGCGCGTCGATAGGCTCGACGGCGCGCCACGATCGCGACGTGCGTCCTCATCGGAGTCTGTGCTCATGGGTGCCATCGACGGCATCTCTCCCATCGCCGCGACGCAACCCGTCAGTGCTGTCGAGGGCGCGACGCCCGCGCGTGCTGTTGGAGCGCCCTCGGACGGGGGCGAAGCGTTCGACGCCGTCCTCCAGCGCCACCTCGGGAAGCCGAAGGCAGACATCGCCTCGATCCGCTCGGAGATCGCGTCGATCCGGTCCGGGGCCGCGCTGTTCGAGGCGCGCCCCTCCGCGAGTGGGGTGGAGTTCTCCTCCTCGGCGTCGCTGGTCTCGACGGGCGGCGCGAGCGGTGGTTTCACCTCGATCCCGGGTTGGCTGGACACGCAGCTCCAGGCGCAGGCGACGGGGGATGCCTCCGATCCGTACGGGTGGAGGAACGCGAGCCGGCAGATCGCGGAGCGGGTCATCGGGCCGGGCTACGGCGCGTTGTTCGAGCGCCAGATGGACCAGGAGTCCGGCTTCAACCCGGACGTGGTCTACGGCACGCGGGTGTCCTCCGCCGGCGCGGAGGGCATCGCGCAGCTGATGCCGCAGTATTACCCGAACGTGGACCGCCTCAACCCCATCGCGGGGCTCACCGCGGGCGCGGAGACCATGCGGCACTACCTCGGCGTCTGGAATGGCGACGTGAGGAAGGCGCTGGCCTCCTACAACTGCGGCCTGGGTCGCGTGCAGTCGCTGGTCAACGCGCACGGCGCGAACTGGGAGGCTGGACTGCCCCACGAGACGCGCTCCTACCTCGGCGCAATCCTCGGCGAGGCCGCGCCGGTGTTCGGTGGGGTGAACCAGGCCGCCGTCTCCGTGTTCGGCGGGCGGGGCGCCGGAGGAGTGCTCACCGCACCGCTCGAGGGCGCGACGGCGAAGCGCGAGACCGGCAGTAGCGTCGACTACTTCGGCGCGCTGGGTGCCGCCGTCCAGAGCCCGACGGACGGCGTAGTCGTCGAGGCGGACAACGGCCGCATGGTGCTGGACCACGGCAACGGCTGGCGCACGGTCCTCGATGGCGTGGAGGCTGGTGTGGCAGTGGGAGCCAGCGTGGGGCGAGCGCAGCCGGTCGGGACGCTCTCGGGTGGCGGGTTGCTGCACCTCGGCGTCACGGTGAACGGCACGGCGGTCGATCCGGCGCCGTATCTGCTGCAGGACGTGTAGCAGACGCCAGCTGCGAGGATCATCCGGGGTGGCTCGCGATTGAATCGCGCAGGATGCTACGATTTACTGCCTGTTGAGGGGCACCATGGTGGGTGTGGCCTAGCGGTTAGGGCGTCAGGTTGTGGCCCTGAAGATCGGGGGTTCAAATCCCCTCACCCACCCCATTCCCTCCCTCTTCTGATGGCCGCGCGGACGCGGCACCCCTCCTGACACGGCATCCCCGGCAGAGACCTCACACGAGCCCCGCACGGACGAGGTGCTGAGCAAGGTACGATTCGCCTCCACCCCCGCGTGGAAGGGCGTCGGCATGCCTCGCAGATCCCGGTCGTCGTGGCGCTCGGTCGCGCCCCTCGTGCTCACGTTGGCGCTCGGCGCGGCGCTCGTCGCCTGCGAGAGCGGCGAGGACGCCCCGGAGCCCACGGGCGCGACCCTCGCCGAGCGCTGGCTACGGGCGGGCGAGGAGCGCAACGCCGGCATCACCGTCTACGAGAACGCGTTGCCGCCGTATTTCTCCGACCTCCTCAACCCGGACCGGACGGCCGACACACCACCGGAGGACCTCCTCGCGTTCCCGGTGCACCCCGCGAGCCAGCTGCTCGGGTCGTATGACCTCCGGCGGCCGGACGGGTCGCGGATCGTCTGGCTCTTCTACGACGTGCCGGCCGCCACCGTCGGCGCGGTGACGGATGCGATCACGGGCCAGCTGGACGCCAGCCCATGGCAGGTGACCTCGCAGTCCGGGAGCCGTTCCAACCGCCTCGTGGCGTTCACCAGCACGAGGAGCGAGGACGTCACCGGCACGGCGATCGTCGAGGGCACGGCCGGCACCGCCGATGTCACCGTCGTCGTGGACCGTGACGGTGGCGAGGTCACCCTCACGATCCCACGGGCCTCCTCCGTCCCGCTGCTCGAGGCCTCCTTCGATGGCAACCTGGTCGCGCAGGACGTGTTCCCGGGCGTTGCCCGCACCGCCGGGCTGCAGGAGGGCGACGAGGTCCTCCGCGTGGGCGACACCGAGGTCGGGACGCCCGAGGACCTGCAACGCGCGTTCGAGGACCTCGCCAGGGGCGAGGGCACCGTGTCGCTGCTCTACGTGCTCCAGTTCACGCCGCCGCTGCAGGCGGAGGCGCCGCCGTTCGTCCCGGCCGCCGGGCTGGAGCTGCCCGCCGACTTCCCGGTCCGCGACGCCTGGGCCGCGTTCTCCCTCGACACGTTCGAGTCGTCGCAGGAGGCGACCGGTCAGTACCACTTCGCGGCGATGTTCTCGGAGGACACGCCGACCGTGGTGGCGGACCAGGTGCGCGATGCGCTGGAGGCGGCCGGCTGGCAGATCGTCTCGGACGAGGCGCAGGGCTTCGGCACGATGATGGAGTTCGCCCACGAGGGCGATGAGCTCGTCGGCGTCGTGTCCATCGACGAGTCTGCGCTGGACGACTCGCTCACGCAGGTGTTCGTGCAGATCCAGAGCGCGCCACCTGTAGGGAGCTAGCCTGTCGCCTTACTGGCATTCCCTGATCGGAGGTTCCGCGCGCCCTCGCGATGATGTCGTGTGAGGCAGCGCAGTGGGCGCCGCCTTCCGCGTTGGCAAGGACGCCACGCGAGTCAACGGCACAGGAGGCCGGCAATGTCCCTGCAGATCAACACGAACGTGGCAGCGCTGAACGCGCAGCGCAACCTGGGCCGGACCAACCGGACCCTCGGCGGACTCTTCGAGAAGCTCTCCAGCGGAATGCGCGTGAACCGCGCCGCGGACGACGCTGCCGGCCTGGCCATCAGCGAGAAGATGCGCGCCCAGATCCGCGGCATGCGACAGGGCCAGCGCAACGCCCAGGACGGCATCTCCATGCTCCAGACCGCTGAAGGCGCGCTGGGCGAGGTGCACAACATCCTGCAGCGCATCCGCGAGCTGGCGATCCAGGCCGGCAACACCACGCTCTCCTCCAGCGACCGCGCCGCCATCGGCGAGGAGATGCTGGCCCTGCGGTCCGAGGTGGACAACATCTCCAACCGCACGAGGTTCAACGGCCAGCAGCTGCTGACCGGCGCCCTGGCCGTCACGCTGGACAGCGCCACCTCCACCGCGGACACGGCCACCGCGACCCAGAACGGCGCCACGGTCTCCGTCGCGAGCATCGATGTCGCCCACGCGGAGTCGAACGCGACCTACACGCTTTCCAACGCCGGTGCGGTGCTCACGGCCGCCGTCACGGTGTCCGGCTACACGCGGTCCGAGACGTTCACGGTGCAGGACATGGGTGCGAACGCGACCCAGGAGATCACGTTCGACCAGCTCGGCATCACGCTGAACCTGTCGCACGACGCGAACGCCGGCAACGTCACGGGCACCACCATCGCTGCGGGCCTGAACACCCGCACGGTGGTCACCTCCGCCAGCAGCGCTGCGATCTTCCGCGTGGGCGCCGAGGTGGGCGACGACGTCTCGCTCTCGTTCCAGGACATGCGCAGCTCCGCCCTCGGAGCCCCCGGCGCCGAGCTCTCCGTCCTCGTCGCCTCCAACGCCGCCGTCGCCACGTCGGCGGACGCGGACGCCATCGTGACCTCCGTGGACGAGGCGATCGAGCAGGTCTCGACGTTCCGAGCGCAGCTGGGCGCGGCGCAGAACCAGATGGAGACGGCGGTGAACAGCCTCGCGGTCTCCGTGGAGAACCTCTCCGCCTCCGAGTCCCGCATCCGGGACGCGGACATCGCACAGGTCTCCTCGGAG
>JALOAM010000124.1 GCA_023228765.1 Dehalococcoidia bacterium | reverse complement strand
TCCGCGTCCGTGAAGACGGCGCTGTATATGACGCCGGGGAATCAGAGGACGGACGCGCGTCGTGACCACTGACGCCGCCCGCGGCACCCGATCCAGAGGGCGAAGCCGCCGGGCCACTGCCAGCAACGGCAGTGGTGACGGCTCTGTGCGCCGCCTGGTGATCGTGGAGTCCCCTGCCAAGGCCCGCACTATCTCGCAGTATCTCGGCGACGATTATGTCGTGGAGTCCTCGATCGGGCACATCCGCGACCTCCCCTCCTCCGCTGCGGAGATCCCCGCGAAGTACAAGAAAGAGAAGTGGGCACGCCTCGGCGTGAACATCGACGCCGGGTTCGAGCCGCTCTACGTCATCCCCGCCAACAAGAACGACCAGGTCAAGAAGCTCAAGTCGCTCCTGAAGGACGCGGACGAGCTCTACCTCGCCACAGACGAGGACCGCGAGGGCGAGGCGATCGCCTGGCACCTCCTGCAGGTGCTCAACCCCAACGTCCCCGTCTACCGCATGGTCTTCCACGAGATCACCCGCTCCGCCATCGAAGAGGCGATCCAGAACCCGCGCGATCTGGACGAGTACCTCGTCCGCGCGCAGGAGTCTCGGCGCATCCTCGACCGCCTGTTCGGGTACGAGGTCTCACCCGTCCTGTGGAAGAAGGTCGCGCCGAGGCTCTCCGCGGGCCGGGTGCAGTCCGTCGCCGTCCGCCTCGTGGTGGAGCGCGAGCAGCAGCGCATGCGCTTCAAGACGGCCGGGTACTGGGACGTGGACGCCACCCTCGCAACGCGCGAGGCCGGACACGAGCCATTTGGCGCGCGCCTCATCGAACTCGCCGGCCACCGCGTCGCGCAGGGGCGCGACTTCAACCCGGAGACGGGCGAGCTGGCGAACACGGACGCCGTCCTCCTCGACGAGACGAAGGCCCGAGGTGTCGCGAGCGCCGTGGAGTCCTCCCCGTTTGCGGTCGTGGACGTCAACGAGCGGCCCTACACGCAGCGTCCGCCGGCGCCGTTCATCACCTCGACACTCCAGCAGGAGGCTGCGCGCAAGCTGCGGTACTCCGCGCAGCGCACGATGCAGGTGGCGCAGCGCCTCTACGAGAACGGCTACATCACCTACATGCGTACGGACAGCCCCACGCTGTCCTCGCAGGCCGTCGATGCCGCTCGCCGCCAGGTCACTTCGCTCTACGGCGCGGAGTACCTGCCGGACCGGCCCCGCGTGTACAGCTCGAAGAGCAAGGGCGCCCAGGAGGCGCACGAGGCGATCCGCCCGGCCGGCGAGTCGTTCCGCACGCCTGACCAGGTCGCACGCGAGCTCGACCCGGACGCGCAGCGCCTCTACGACCTCGTGTGGAAGCGCACCGTCGCCTCACAGATGCGGGACGCGACGGGGATGCGCACACAGGTCCGCCTGACCGCGAACGCAGGCGAGCACGGCGAGGCCACGTTCCAGACCTCCGGCAAGGTCATCACCTTCCCGGGATTCCTCCGCGCCTACGTGGAGGGCACCGACGACCCGGAGGCGGAGCTCGAGGACCAGGAGCGCGTGCTCCCGCCCCTCGCCACCGGCCAGCAGGTCGACCCGCGCGAGGTGGAGGCGAAGGGTCACGAGACGCAGCCCCCGGCGCGCTATACGGAGGCGAGCCTGATCCGCGAGCTGGAAGAGCGCGGCATCGGCCGGCCCTCCACCTACGCCTCGATCATCCAGACCGTGCAGGACCGCGGTTACGTCTGGAAGAAGGGCACCGCCCTGATCCCGACGTTCACCGCCTTCGCTGTCGTGAACCTCCTGCGGCAGCACTTCCCGGACCTCGTCGACTACAACTTCACCGCCCGCATGGAGGAACGCCTCGACGAGATCGCGGACGGCGAGCGCCAGTACAAGCCGTGGCTCCACGCCTTCTACTTCGGCGACCCGGACGCCCCGGCAGACGACTCCATGGCCCGTAACGGCCTCCACAAGACCATCGACGAGGGCTGGGAGGTCATCGACGCCCGCGCGATCTCCTCGATCCCCCTCGGGACGGACGAGGACGGCCGCGAGATCGCCGTCCGGGTCGGCCGCTACGGCCCCTACGTGCAGATCGGCGACTCCGACGAGCGCGCCTCGCTCCCCCTCGAGATCGCACCCGACGAGATCACGCTCGACGAGGTCGAGCGCCTCCTGCACCAGGAAAGCCTCAGCGACCGCTCGCTCGGCAACGATCCGGAGACGCAGCAGCCCGTCTACCTGAAGACCGGCCGCTACGGCCCCTACTTCCAGCTCGGCGAGGACCCCGAACCGAAGTCCAAGGAGAAGCCGCGGCGCGCCTCCCTCTGGCCGGGGATGACCATGGAGGACGTCACGCTGGAGGACGCCCTCACCGCCCTCGAGTTCCCGAAGGTCCTGGGGCAGCACCCGGAGACGGGCAAGGACGTCACCGCGCAGGACGGTCCCAACGGCCCCTACGTGAAGAGCGGCGCCGAGAGCCGCAGCATCCAGGGCGGGCACGCCGAGATGGCGGAGCTCGACCTGGCGGGCGCCCTCGTGATCCTGTCGCAGCCGCGCCAGTTCGGCCGGCGCCAGGCCCAGTCCGTCCTCAAGGACCTCGGCGAACACCCCGACACCAAGCTCAACCTCACCGTGCGCTCCGGCCGCTTTGGTCCGTACGTCACGGACGGCACCGTGAACGCCAGCGTCCCGAAGGGCCGCGACCCCAACGCCCTCACCACCGAGGAGGCGGTCGAGCTCATCGCCGCCCGCGAGGAAAAACTCCGCTCCGAGGGCAAAGACCCGCGAGCGAAGAAGCCCTCCACCCGCCGCGCGTCCTCCAGCCGTGGCCGCTCGACCGGCACCACCCGAGGTCGCCGCCGCAGCGCGTAGGCCTCGCACCCAACTCCAAGCCCCTCCGCTCCGAGTCCCTCCGACCTCCGACCTCCGCCTCTGCCCCCCGCCTCTGACCCCCTCGCCCGCGAAGCGGGAGAGGGCTGGGGTGAGGGTGTCTCCTCTGCCTCCGCTCCGAGTCCCTCCCACCCGCCCTCCTCGCGTCAGCCCCCATCGCGCACACGCCGCATACGAGCGACATCGCTGTGACTTCTTCATGACTTCTTGCGTCGAAGCGGTGAAGTTCGCCTCGGCCCGACTATCCTCGATGGACGGAACGGCGGGGCATGGAGTGACGGTGCATGGAGCCGCACGCGGCTGCGATGGCGTACGTACGCCCGATCGAGGACCTCGATCCGCCCCTCGACGCAACCATCCAGCGGACGGCGGTGCGCGCCTGCGCGCGCGGCGAGGGCTTCGGCACCCCCGAGATCTTCGAGGAAGCGACTGCGACCGGCTGCTTCGCCTTCCTCCATGTGGTCGCGGAGATCAGCGCCGCCGAGGCTGACCGCGACGCGGCGCCGCCCGTCATCATCGCGACGATGCACGTGCTGGGTGACTCCGCGCTCGAACGGGCGCGACGGCTGCTGCTCCTCGACCACCTGACCGCTCGCATCGTCTTCGCGGACGGGCGCTCGCCGGAGGCCGCCCTCGCCCGCGAGTGGGACGCCCGCCCGGACGACGAGCGACGCCGCGACCGCGCCCGCGAGTCCATGCGAGCGAAGGCCCTCCGCGGCCTGGTGCTGGGACGCCCTCCCTACGGCTACGTGGTGGAGGACCGCGCACTGGTGCCGCACCCGCGCGAGTCCCAGGTGGTGAAGGAGATGTTCCGCGCCTACGTCGACGAGGGCGAAGGCCTCCGGCGCATCGCGGCCCGCCTCAACCGCGACGGTGTCCGTACCCGCCTCGGCCGGGCATGGACGCCGGGCTCCGTGCGCACGGTGCTGAAGAACCCCGCGTACACCGGCCTCTACCGGCGGCTCGGCGTCGTGGTCCCCGCCTCGCACCCGGCGCTCATCGACCGCGCGACGTTCAACGCGACGCAGCGGAGGATGGGCGAGCGCCGCACCTCCCGCACGGAGCAGGAGCGCCACGACTACCCCCTCCACGGACTGCTCCGCTGCGGACGCTGCGGGAGCCCGATGATCGGCGAGCGCCGCCAGACGCAGTCCGGCCTCGCCGTCTCCTACCGCTGCGAGAACGCCACCGCCCGCGGCACCTGCCGCGCCCGCGGCGTCCGCTCCGAGGTCCTGGAGGCCGCCATCCGCGACGAGCTCGGGCGCTCCGACCACCACCACCCCGTGGCGGCCCGCGCGAAGGGCCGCCCGGACCCGGACGCGCGACGTTCCCGCCTGGAACGCCGCCTCGCCGAGGGCATCGAGCGATGGGTGGCCGGAGAGTGGCGCTACTACGAGCTACGACAGCGCCTCGCGCCCGTCGCGCGCGAGCTGCACGAGATGGACCGCCCCGTGGAAGCCGAGGCAACGGACGCCGAAACCGCCCGTACGCGCCTCCTCGCGGAGTGGGACGCCCTCGACGAGCCCGAACGCGCCCAACTCCTGCAGGCCGTCATGGCCGAAGCCGTGGTCGAGGGCAAGACCGTGCGGGTTACTCGGAGGCGGTAGGGCCGCCCTCGGCGAGGGTGGCGAGCCACTCACCCAGCACCCGTTCTCGGAACCCCTCCTCGGGCAGTTGGTGTCCGAGGCCGAAGAACTCAACGGCCGCCCCATCAACGTCCCGCGAAAAGGGCACCTCTCGGTCGAGCCAGGCGTACAGTCGGGGTACATCGACGCCAGCGAGAAACTCGATGCGGTCCTCGCTTTGGGTGCAGCCGCGCAAGTGGACCATCGCCGAACGCCACACCTCGACCTCGGTACAGTCCGGCGCGTTGTTGTCGCGCCATCTCGCCACGACGGAAGGATTGACCGAGGGGTTGCTGTGCCCCAGGTAGGCGTCAAGCGCCACGATGCGGCCCCACTCCTCGGCAGCGCGCGGCCATCCATCGGACACACTCCCGCCCGTGCCGTGCGATTGGACGATCAGTGTCATCGGATCGGCCGGCTCATCGACCTCGAATGGCGCGAATGACAACAGGTGTTGGAGATAGAGATAGTCGAGGAATCCGGAGCGGCCAACATTGCTCGTCGAGAGGTCGACGGGAGTCGGCGCCTCGCCGCAACTCGCGATCGTCCCGGTGCCGTCCTCCGCAAGGATCAGGTCGATGCAGAAGTAATCAGTCGTCCCCGTCCACTGGAAGGCGACCTCGAACGGGGCGATCGTCGGCGTGGACTCGAGACGGTAGCGGGCACCGCCGAGGTCCATCCGCGCGACGTACTCGTCGCCGGTGAAGGGATGCCGGAGGACGATGCGGTACCCCGGCACGGGCGAGACGGACAGCGGGCAGCCCCCCGGCACGTCGATGTCGAAGCACCCGTCGAACCAGTCCACCCGCTCCCACGAGACGACCTCGAGGGGCGCGGCGCGCAATCGCTCGCCCAGCGCGACCGGTAGCCAGTCCAGCTCGTCCGGCAGGTCCGAGGCGTCCCCGACCGCTCCGACTGGAGGCACCACGCCGGGCTCGAGGGGTGGAGTCGCCGTGGGCGTCGCGGTCACCATCGGCGTCACGCCCTCCTCGGCGCGCCCGCCCGACAGGCCGAGGGCGAACAGGGCGCCGACCGCGACGACCAGCGTCACGGCTGCCGCCGTCGCGAACGCCCTCGGCGCGGTGGCGAGGAGGGCGGAGAGGCCTCGGACGCGCCGTGCTCGATGCTCCGAGCGGTACCACTGCCGGATCTCCTCGCGACGTTCGAGGCCCAACCGGCCGAGGAGCTCGGAGACGTGGTACTTCGCACCGTCCAGCGTGATGCCGAGCGCGGCGGCGATCTCCGGGTTCGTGCGGCCCTCGGCGACCAGTCGGGCCACCTCCAGCTGGCGGCTCGTGACCTCCTCGATGCGGGGATGCAGGCGTTCGACCATCGTCCTCGGGCTCCTCGAAGGGCGCGGGGGCTCCTCGTGCGTCACATGGTGAGGACTCGGGAGGAGGAAGGCACTACCCGATCGCGGCTAAACTGGGATCAGCATGTCAGGGGGCCAGACGGCCGCCGGCCTCCCTCGGGAGGCGGGAGGAACGTCCGAACTCCTTCGGGCAGAGTGCCGGCTAACGGCCGGGCGGCGCGAGCCGACGGAAAGTGCCACAGAAACAAACCGCCTCGCTGTCTCCTCGGAGCCTTCGAGGTAAGGGTGAAATGGTGCGGTAAGAGCGCACCGGCGTCGTGGTAACGCGGCGGCCGGGCAAACCCCACTCGGAGCAAGGCCAAATAGAGGGGTATACGGGTCGCCCGACCCTGCCCCCGGGTAGGCTGCTTGAGGCGGCGGGTAACCGCCGCCCTAGATGGATGGCCGTCGCCGCGCCCTGGTGGGCACAGGTCGCGGTACAGAATTCGGCGTACCGGCCCCCTGGCTGCCCAACCACCGTCCGAGGACGAATAGCGCGGCGATAGCCCCTCGGCGTTAGTCGCGCTGCATCAGGATCTCGCCGCGCTGGATGACACGGACGATCTCGGCGACCACGGCGGTGCCCTTCATCTCCGGGTCCTGCTCGCGTTCGCGCTCGGCGGCGTTGCTCCACACGGTCTGCTTGACTGCCTCGTCGTCCACGCGCTTCGCCTCCACGTGGATCTGGAAGCTCGCGCGGGTCTCGGTGTTCCGGTAAAGCATGGTGGCCTTGGGGTTCTCAGCGATCCGTGCGAGGAACCCGCGCTCCGGGGTGCGCATCCACACGCCGATCTCGTGGTCGCTGTACGCCTGCGTCGTACCGAAGAAGCCGAGGACGGGCTGTCCGTCAGCGCCGGCCGAGGCCCAGATGATGGGGTAGCCGTCCACGAAGGCGTTGTTGATCGCCTGCTGCATCTCCGGGGTGAGCGAAACCGCCATGCGTCCTCCGTCAGTACGTATCTGTTGGGCCCGACAGTCGGCGGGCGCTGGAAATTCTACAGTGCCCTGCCTCACGCGCCACTGAAGCCCTGCCTGAGCGCGCTGAGGAGCCGAGGCGGAAGCGATGTACGATGAAAGGCCATGCTGATCAACGTCGCCACCCTCGCCCAGGAGCCCATCGGCCACTCGCGGCGCTACCAAGCGGACGGGGAGAGCGTGTCCGTGCCGGAGGTCGGGTTCGAGCAGACGATCACCGGGCCGATCCGTCTCATCCGCAGCGAACGAGGCATCCTGGTCACCGCCTCGTTGGACCTCGACCCCGTCGGACTCATGTGCGACCGCTGCCTCGAGCCGTTCGAATGGCCGATGCACATCGAGTTCGACGAGGAGTACGTGATCGCGCGCGATCCGACGACGGGACATCGCATCGAGGCGGACCAGGACGAGTTCGTGGTCGATGGCTCGTGGCATCTCGACCTCAGCGAAGCAGTACGGCAATATGAGGAGTCCGCGCTGCCGATCCAGTCGATCTGCCGGCCGGACTGCCGGGGCCTGTGCCCCACCTGCGGACAGAACCTGAACGAAGCCGACTGCGGACATGCCGCCGCAGGAGCAGACCACCGTTGGAGCAGCCTCGCCTCGCTGGCGGAGCAGCTTCGCGGCTCAGACGAGGAGGAGCAGCATGGCGCTCCCGAAGCGTAGGACCCCGAAGGCGAAGCGGAACTCGCGCCGCAGCCACCACGGCGTGGCCGTGCCCCAGCTCGTGCGCGACCCCGCGACCGGCGGCAAGAAGGTGAACCACACCGCCGGCGGCGCGCGCGACCGCAAGGGCCGCCCGCTCGACACCGAGGCGTAACCTCCCGGCGCAACCCAGCGTCATCATCCACCGGGGCACCCTCCCCGGTGGTCTTGCGTCAGGACGTCCGATGGTCGACCTCTCCCACCTCACCTCGCTGCCGCTTGCCTCCAACGTGGCCTGGGTCTTCCCCGGCCAGGGTGCGCAGGCCGTCGGCATGGGCCAGGACCTGGCCGAGGAGCACCCCGCCGCGCGCGAGGTGTTCGAGACGGCCGATGCCGCCCTCGGCGTCCCGATCTCGACGATCTGCTTCGAGGGGCCGGCCGAGGAGCTCACCCGCACGGTGAACACGCAGCCGGCGATCGTGGCGCACGCGATCGCGTCGCTGGTTGCCGCGGTAGCGAGTGGGTCGATCACGCAGCGCCCGGCGTTCGTCGCGGGGCACTCCCTCGGGGAGTACGCCGCCCTCATCGCGGTCGGCGCCGTCTCCTTCGAGGACGGCGTACGGCTGGTACGGGAACGCGGGCGCCTGATGCAGGAGGCCTGCGACCGCGAGCCGAGCACGATGGCGGCGATCCTCGGCGTCGAGCCGGACGTGCTGCGCGAGGTCTGCGCGCACACCGGCGCCCACGTCTGCAACATCAACGCCCCGGGCAACATCACCATCGGTGGCACCGCCGCGGCTGTCGAGGCTGCCTCCGCCGCCGCGACCGAGGCGGGCGCCTCGCGCGTGGTGCCCCTCACCGTCTCGGGCGCGTTCCACACGCCGCTCATGCAGAGCGCGGAGGACGCGATGCGCTCCGTCCTCGCGGGGATCGCGTTCAGCAACCCCGCCTCGCCCGTGGTCTCCAACGTGACCGCGCAGCCGCTCACCGAGGGCAGCGCCTTCGCCGAAGAACTGGCGTCTCAGATCACAAGCCCGGTCCTCTGGGCGGACTCCGTCGCTACGATGGCGGCGGCCGGCGTGACCGAGGTGGTCGAGTTCGGGCCGGGCAAGGTGCTGACCGGCCTGGTGAAGCGGATCGACCGCTCGATCGCCGGCCGGAACATCGGCACGGCTGAGGAGGCGCGGGCATGACGATGGAGGATCCTCGGTCGCTGGTGGGCAAGACGGCGATCGTCACAGGCGGCGGGCGCGGCATCGGCCGCGCGATCGCGACCGAGCTCGCGCGCGCCGGGGCGAACATCATCATCACCTACCGCGAGAACCAGTCCCTGGCAGACGCCGTCACCCGCGATCTGCAGAGCACCTGGCACGCCGACGTCCGCGCCCTGAAGGTGGACGTGCGCGAGGCGCAGGACATCGAGCGCATGGTGAACGAGGCCCGCATGGCCTTCGGCGGGGTGAACATCCTGGTGAACAACGCCGGGATGACCGCCGACAACCTGCTGATGCGGATGTCCGAGCAGGCGTGGGACGACGTCATCGACACGAACCTGCGCGGCACCTTCCTCTCCTGCAAGACGGCGATCCGCCACATGCTGAAGGAGCGCTGGGGCCGCATCATCAACATCACCTCCGTGGTGGGCGTCGCCGGCAACCCCGGCCAGTCCAACTACGCCGCCGCGAAGGCGGGCATCATCGGCTTCTCGCGCTCGCTCGCCCTCGAGGTAGCGTCGCGCGGGATCACGGTGAACTGCATCGCCCCCGGTTTCG